>JAFKKL010000023.1 GCA_017305595.1 Hyphomicrobiales bacterium
ACCCCAGAGAATATCCATCTCGCGCGGCGTCAGGCTAACCTGACGCGTCTCCTGAGGCGCGCCGGCCTGCCTGCCCTCTCCCAGCCGGCGCACCAGAATGCGGGCTATGCGCGGTGAGATCGGAGATCGCCCGGCCATCAGCTCATTGACCGCCTCGATCAGGTCGACTGGATCGGCATCCTTGTAAAGATAGCCGGAGGCACCCGCCTCAATGGCATTGAGCACAGTTGCTTCATGAGCGAGCACAGAAATCACCATGGCTTCGGCGGAGGGTTGCTTGAGCCGCAACGTCCGGCTCGCTTCGATGCCATTGCCGTCCGGTAGCTTGAGATCGGTAATCAGAAGATCGATCGCATTGGCCGTAATGCCGGCGATTGCCTCGTTCAGCGTCGCGCAGACGCCGACCAATTCGCCACCATCCCAATTCCGCAGCAACATCGCGAGCCGATCGCGGACAGGACCGTCATCCTCCGTGAGCCATATTCGATAACGCTGCGGTGTGGCAGGCGTAGAGATGGCGGAGGTCATATCGAGTGCCACCTCTGAGCATGAGAATGGAATTATTGTCTGTTTGATCCTTGTAATTTCTCATACTGAATCGTCGGCATAGCATCAATCGATTTGATTGAAGTAACATTCGGCAGCTTGATTTTTACGGTATGGACTCGCGTCACCGGAGCGGCCCTTTTCTGGGGTTCAGACGCTCGGGCAATGCCCCGAGCAATTGAAGTGCTCCCGAAACCAGACTAGCCGGCGCTGGGATTTTCCGGGACAATGGCTCATCCTGGCGGGAGCGCGGATGAACCAGTCAACAGGGATACCGACGCCTTGTCGCCGATCGCGGGAGACGTTCAATAGCGCTGACGAGCCAGAACCTCTTTCCGCGAAATACCCGATCAGCCTCAAATTGCTGGCGCAGATTCCGCCATTCATCAATTGCAGTTCACATTTTCACCGTAAGCTGGTTCCGGTGTTGTGAACGCAGGAAGGTCGAGCCGAGATTCGCGCGCATAGGTGGCGCGCAATTCGTGCTTCAGCACCTTGCCTCCAGCATTGCGGGGTAGCGCCGAAACGAGAACCAACCTGCGCGGCAGCTTGAAGGGTGCCAAAGACGGTCGCGCGAATTCCTGCAACTCCTCTAATGTGATGGATTCGTTTTCCCGCATAACGACCACGGCGGTGACCAACTCACCCCATTTGGCATCTGGTATGCCGATGATAGCGGCATCGGCGATCCTGGGGTGTTTGAGCACGACATTTTCGACCTCAGCCGGAAACACGTTCTCATCGCCGCTTTTCACCATGTCCTTCAAGCGGTCGCACACGTACAAGTATCCTTCGTCATCACGATAGCCAACGTCACCCGTATGAAACCATCCGTTACGGATAGCGGCTTCCGTAGCTTCAGGCTTATTCCAGTAGCCCGCCATTAACTGGGGCCCGCGGTATACGATCTCGCCACGGGCAAAAGGTGCCAATGAACGACCTTCGGGATCGACAATGTCGAGCCGCCCCGACAAGAAAGGAATGCCGCACGACAGCAAGCGCTTGCCGGAGGCAATTTGCGATGCGGGCAGATACGTGAACATCCCGCTGGTCTCGGTCAAGCCGTAGACATGGATAAGGCCAGCGAACGGAAACAATGCGCGAATGCGGGCGATCAATTCCTCCGGCATCGGCGACGCACCAAAGCAAAGTGTCGTCACAGAACTCGTATCCACCGACCGCAACTCCAGCAATTCGACAAGCATGCGAATGACGGCTGGTACAAGCAGCAATTTCGTAACACGGTGGTTCGTGATAGCCGAAACGGCCTTGGCAGCATCGACCTCAGGCAAAAGAACAGTGGTCGATCCAGCCATCAGCGCGAACACCGCCCAGTCGATTCCTGCGATGTGAAACAACGGCAAGCAGACCAGCACTTTGTCGTTACGGGAGAAGCGGCCAAGATGCTCCGTACCATCCCGGGTCACCGCAAGCAGATTTTCATGAGTGATCAACGCGCCTTTCGATTGGCCCGTCGTGCCCGAGGTATAGATCTGAAGTAGCGGCAACTTCGGATCCACGCTCCCGGGCGTTAACTCATCTGTCGTTGAACAGATCTCATCGATGTCACGCTCGACATCGCAAATCGCCCAGGTGGCGTCCTGCGGGATGCGCGAACGCCCCTGCTTGTCGGCGAAGATCAGGATAGGGCGAGCATCATCGAGAATATATTCGACTTCGACGGACGACAATTTCGGGTTAACCGGCACCAGCACAGCGCCGACCATTGCGCACGCGAACAGCAGATCGTGAAACCAAGGCCCGTTGCGAGCTATCAATACGACACGCCCCTGCGGGGGAATATCTTTCGCATGAAAAACGTGAGCGACCTTGCGCGCGCGCCGCTTCACCTCAGCGAAGCTACGCTCCAGTCCAGAATCAGTCACAATCGCAGTGACATCGTCGTGATCGACGGTGGCTCTCACAAAAGAATCGAAAAAATTTTCAAATGTTAGATGCGGCATCATGGACAAGTACTCGCCAGCGATGGATGCAGATACTGATATCCACGCGATAAGCAGCGCGTGGCGCAGCAGTGGAGCTATTCAACGAACACGCGAGCGACGGTGCCTATCGAACAGTAGATGACGTCGCGCTCCCATCCAGTCGACAGAAACATACCGTTCGCTGTCCGACTGGCCGTCGCAACGCACCCTCTTTCTTCTCCGGTTTCAATATCGAAGACGACGATGTGATCGAAGCCATTCCGAAAGTCGTTGACAACGATCTCGGCGCTATCCAGGAAAATCACCATCTGCATCGATACCCGGCACGGACGTCTCCATAGCGCCGTGAACTTTCCAGCCTCGTAGCGGAAAGCACCTATTTGTCCATTGCCTGTGTCGAATGCGACGGCAATGTTACGGACAGGATCGAACGCCGGAGGGCTGAAGATGGAACCGCGCGGAATCCCGAATGGCTCAAATACATCGATATCGCGTGCATCGTTCAAGGCAATACGAAAGAGCTTTTGAGGACTGGAAGCCAGACCGTTGAACACCGAACCGCGCGGCGGCAAATTCAATCCAAATGGACGCGTCGAGAAAATTGCAGCATTCGCTTCGTTATCGCCGTTATCAAGAAGCCAGCATCCACCGCCAGCGATGCACGAATCCCACGAGAACGACTGCTCCTCATCGCGAAGCGTACGATAGCGTGGAGTCCAGTCATCGTCGCGTAGCAACCGCCCCGTTTCGTATCGGTATCTGTAGAAGTGGTGACTGCCCGGGACGTAAACGATCTGGCCCGCGTCTGTCGTGTCCATCGCGATTCGACCCATCGAATGTTCCGGGATCGCGACCTCAGGTCCGACCCGATCGAGCCGTTCCGGATCAAGCACCACGAAAGACGAAACGCGGTCAGCATCCCGCTCGATATTCTTCATGACGAGCCGGCCGTCGGCCATGATCAATAGGCTGTTGTACGCAGAATCTTGCGGCAGTTCGGTCGCCGCAACGACATTGCAATCCGGGTCGAGCTTGAAGCAGCGATTACCATTGTTGAAGTAGAGAAAGCCATTCTCATGAGCAACGAGGCCACCGCACCAGGTATGACCGCCGGACGGCAATCTTGGAGAGCGTGCCAGGGGCTGCAACGTGACCGGATCGATTCGTTCGATGCCGCCGTACTTTTCCGCCGACGAAACATGATTATTGAACTGCAGAAAGATCTCGCCCGGGGCACGCTGGATTGCCATCACATTCCATTCGCCGTTGTCCCGCGAAATCTGTGAAAGTTTTTCACCCGAAGCCATAGCGAGACCAGGGGATCGCGGCGCCTTCTGCCGACGCGGACCGCCGCACTCAGCTGGCCATGGACTGTTGAAATATCCGGGGATCGGCGCATGGCTGTCTATCCCTTGCTGATCCGACAGCTGATCTGCATCCGCCGTCAAAGCTTGCATTGGCTTTTCTCCCGCGTTCCGAATGCCTGCTCCGCCGGAACGGTCGCGACGATCTTGAGGTAATCCCAAGGCGCCACAGATTCTTCAGGCGCCTTCGCCTTTACGACGTAGACCGGTTTCATCAACCGGCCATCAGCACGAAGCGTGGCCTTTGGATGAACGGCATCCGAAATCGGCGTCTCCTTCATTGCCTTGGCAACGACCAAGCCCTCCGTTGCACCGGTTGCTGCGACAGCTTTGAAATAGTGAAGTGCAGCGCTATACATTGCCGCCTGCACCTCGGTGGGGGGGCGCCCATTGTGCATTTTCGCGAAGCGCGCAGAGAACCGACGGCTTGCTTCATCCTGGTCCCAGTAAAATCCGGACGCATGGATCAATCCCTGAGCCGTCGCCAACCCCATGGCATGAATGTCGGTCGGAAACACTGTGAAGGCGGCCAGTTTTTGCTTGCTGGTCAGCCCGAATTCACCTGCTTGCCGGACGGCGGTCGTCATGTCTTTCCCGGCATTGGCAAGCGCGACAATTTCAGCGCCGGACGATTGGGCCTGCAACAGGAACGAGGCAAAATCGGCCGTATTCAGGGGATGCCGCACGGCCCCCAGGACTTTACCGCCACCGCTCGTGACCGTGTCGGTGAGATCGCGTTGAAGCTGATGGCCGAACGTATAGTCGGCCGCAATGACGAACCATTTTTGATTGCCTTGCTTGACCATCGCGCCGCCAGTCACGGCGGTTGCCGAATACGTATTGATGTTCCATGCAGAACCGAAAGGAGAGCAGTCCTTGCCTGTCAGGTCGGCCCCAACCGCAGTAAAAGCAAAGATTCTGGATCGCTCCTTCGCTAATTGTTGCACGGCCAGTGCAACTGCCGATGCGGGCACGCCAAAAATTGCTTGAATGCCGTCGTCAAACCATTTTCGGGCGATCAGTCCGCCGACATCCGGCTTATTCTGATGATCCGCACTCACGACCTGGATCGATCGGCCGAGCACCGTGCCACTCACATCCTCCGCCGCGAGCTTTACTGCAACAACAGTGCCTTGCCCCCCGAGGTCGGAATAAGGACCTGATAGATCCTCCAGCACGCCAACACGCAGCGGCTCCGCCGCAAAGGCGGCCGTGGCCAGCGATAAAGTGAAGAATGAAACAGCGAGAATTAGTCTCATGACGCCCCCAGCCCTCGTAAAATTTGCTAACCGCCCTAGAAGACGATAAACAAACTTCAGAGTCAACAAGGAAACTTCATGGTCTGGACATCCGACGTTCCTTCATCCGATCAGCTGCGCGATCTGAAAAAGACAGAGTTATTAAAAGCAGCAGCGCGGTACTTCTCCCGTCACGGCTATCACGGCGCGTCGCTCACCGAGATCGCCAAGGCCCTTGGGCTGACAAAATCGGCGATCTACTATTACTATTCGGACAAGCAGTCCCTGCTGTTTGAATGCTCAAAGTGGGCGCACGAAGCGATTCTGTTACTCGATGAAGGGACTGATACCGATCCACTTGTGCGCTTGCGGACATTGTGTGTCGCGTACGTTGAACTCGTCGTCGAACATGAACTCGGGTTTATGATGTTTTCTGATCTCGAGAACCTGTCGGAATCCGAATGCCGCTCCATCATCGCACTTCGAGATCGTTTCGAGCAACGGATCCGGTCGCTGCTCGGCGAAGCCCGGGAGAGCGGAAAGCTCGGCGCCTCCGACCCCAAGATGACAGCGCTTATGATATTGGGAAGCTTGAACTGGATGCAGAAATGGTTCGATCCGGGTGGACCGATGAGCGCGACGCAGATCGCCGACCAGTTCGTTCGGGTAACAATAGCTGGACTGGGTGCGGTTGAAGCCGAAGATCAGAATCGATCGATGCGCGAATTGAAAGAAAAACGGACCAAAAAAACGAAACCGAAATGATCCATCCGCACAGTTCGCGTCTGTTACCGACGGCTGAGGTGGCGCTGGCGTTGCTTCCCGGTGAAACCTCCAGCCACCTGCCGCAGAGCCGTTTCACAACCGAAATTCGCAGTTACATTTTGAACGGTGCAGTTTGGGGGCGCCGTTCAGAATAAAACTGCAAGCTGACGCGTGCATGTCCTGCTCAAGCGGGAGGGTTATAGGGTCAACCACAAGAAACTGTTCCGGCTTTACCGGGAAGAGAAGCTTGCAGTGCGCCGCCGTGGCGGCCGCGTCGCATGGCACTACATTACGCCGGGCAAGCCCATGCAGAATGCCTTCATCGAAAGCTTCAACGGCCGGCCGCGGGATGAACTATTGAACGAGACGCTGTTCACATCACTCGCCCAAGCTCGCGTCGCGCTTGGATGCTGGCGGGCCGATTACAATGAGGTCCGACCACACATGGCGCGAAGGCGAGGTTGCACGACTCGTGAAGGCGGCGTGGCGCTCAGGTCACCGAGGGCTGGCGTGTATCATCGCGGTGGCCTGGAATACTGGCTTCTCCTGTGGATGTTCGTACGTTGACCCCCGCTCAGGCCATCACCAGCGGCTCGGACATGACCTTCCAGAGCGATCGAGCAAGACACGGGGCGAACCCGCACTTGGTACGCTCGTACGGCGTTCCCAGCGTCTTGTGGAGGCCTTCGTCGCAGGACTGGACTTCGACCAGATCGACAATGCCCCGATTCTCCGGACGAAGGGTTTCAAACCAAAGAGCAAGGGCGGTCGTCCCCGTCTGCCTGTGCCTTACACCAAGAATTCCTTGATTGACGGTTTCGCCGACCTTCGACGGACGGTATTTGGCCAAGCCGAAAAGCGTCGTCTGATGGATATGCGCCGCACAGGAGCTGTCGAGGCGAGCGCCGGCGGGCATTTGTCGAGGCCATCGCCGCGAAGATGGCGAACAGCATCGACCAGAACCGAAAACTGCAGAAAACCTACATGCCCGTGAACGCCGCAGCCGTCCGTGCAGCCGATGAGGCCCGCAAGGTTGGCCGGAGGCGGCTGGCCTCGGAACAGAACGAGTTCAAAAAGTTGAAACTCGGGGGAGAAAAAAGTTGAAACTCGACCGACTACATACTGCTAAGCCATTGAAAACAATGGCGCGAGAGACGGGGCTCGAACCCGCGACCTCCGGCGTGACAGGCCGGCACTCTAACCAACTGAGCTACTCCCGCACGGATCGTTGCCGATCCATTCGTGTCGTGGAGCTGGGACTTAAAGGGGCGGCCATCGCAAGTCAAGCTGGTTTGGAAAGCATCGGGGAAAAGCCTTTATGGATCGGCCCTTTCGCCGGCGGTCGCGCGAAAACCCGCTCATTTGCAGGGGAAACAGCATAGTCAGCGTCCCCCCGAATCAACTAATGCCTGCTACATCTATATTTCTGAGATTCGAACAACGAGGAGGGCCTGGAAATGGCGAAGAAAGCTGCGACCCCGACCACCATCACGCTCAAGCATCTGGCTGCCGCGCTGGCCGAAGAACACGAGTTGTCGAAGAAGCAGGCCGAAGCGATTCTCGGCGATCTCGTCACCCGCGTCACCAAGCACCTGAAGAAGGGCGAGCGTGTCCGCATCGTCGGCCTCGGCATCCTCCAGGTTCGCAAGCGTGCCGCCCGAACCGGCCGCAACCCGGCCACTGGCGAAACCATCCAGATCAAGGCCAGCAAGAAGGTCGCCTTCCGCGCCGCCAAGGAACTCAAGGAAGCGATCTGATCGCAACCCTGGATCGCCACAGGGCTGCGGCCTTGCTTGCGTTCCACGACAGAATTTGCGTTCTGTAACGTCATCCCGGGCCGCCGCCATGCGGCCGCCCGGGGTGACGTTTTCATTTGAGGCGCCCCGCGTTCAAACGAGCACTGTATCAAAGGACCCCGCCGTGACTTCTTCCCTGAAATTCGATCATGACGTCACCGCGCGCTTCCTTCGCTACGTGGTGATTGACACACAGTCCGATCCCGCCTCACCCACCTGCCCCTCCACCGAGAAGCAGAAGAACCTCGGCAACCTGCTGGCGCGCGAATTGCGCGAGCTCGGCATTACCGACGCACATCTCGACGAACACGGCTACGTCTACGGCACAATTCCCGCCAACACCGACAAGACGGTGCCGGTCATCTGCTTCTGTTCGCATATGGATACCTCGCCGGATTGCTCGGGCGAAAACGTCAAACCGCAGATCGTGCGGAGCTATCAGGGCGGCGACATCGTGCTGCCGGGCGATCCGGCGCAAGTGATCCGCGTGCGCGACAACCCGGCATTGGCGGATCAGATCGGCAACGACATCGTCACCTCCGATGGCACCACGCTACTCGGTGCCGACAACAAGGCCGGCGTCGCCGAAATCATGGACGCGGCGCGCTTCCTGCTCGCGCACCCGGAGATCAAGCACGGCACCGTCAAGATCCTGTTCACGCCGGACGAAGAGATCGGTCGCGGCGTCGACAAGGTCGATATCAAGAAGCTCGGCGCCGATTTTGGCTACACCATCGACGGCGAGACTGCCGGGCACCTCGAAGACGAAACCTTCTCCGCCGATGGCGCGACCGTCACCATCACAGGCGTCAGCGTTCACCCCGGCTTCGCCAAGGGCAAGATGGAGCACGCCATCAAGATCGCATCGCGCATCGTCGAACGATTGCCGCAGGACACCTGCTCGCCGGAGACGACCGAAGACCGCGAGGGCTTCCTGCATCCGGTCGGCATCAACGGCGCACTCGAACAGGTGACGCTCGCCTTCATCGTGCGCGACTTCACCGAGCAGGGATTGCACGAAAAGGAAGCGCTGCTGGAATCGATCGTCCAGGACGTGATGAAGGATTTCCCGCAGTCGACCTACAACATCGACATCACGCAACAGTATCGCAACATGAAGCAGGTGATCGACGCGCATCCGCAGGTGGTGGATTATGCGCTCAAAGCGATCCGACGCGCTGGCCTTGAACCCATCCGTAGCAGCATTCGCGGCGGCACCGATGGCTCGCGGCTGTCGTTCATGGGCCTGCCCTGCCCCAACATCTTCGCCGGCGAACACGCCTTCCACTCGCGCACCGAATGGGTCAGCGTGCAGGACATGGAAAAAGCGGCCGAGACCATCGTGCATCTGGCGATGATCTGGGAAGAGCGGGCTTAGTCTCAGGCGAGGTATCACAGTTTTTTCGTCATGGCCGGGCTCGTCCCGGCCATCCACGTCTTTAGAGTTGGCTTTCAGGAAGGAAGACGTGGATGGCCGGAATAAATCCGGCCATGACGAACCGGAAACGCTCCTCGCAATGACGACGAATCGAAATTACGGCTTCCCGTCGCCGCGCATGAAATCGAAGTCGCAGCCGTCGTCGGCTTGCGTGATCGTATCGTGGAACAGCCGCGCGTAGCCGCGTGCCGCCCATTCGGGCCGTCCCGACTCCACGATGGCCCTGCGGCGGCGTTCGAGTTCGTCATCATCCACCAGCAGATCGATACGGCGCTTCGCAACGTCAAGACGAATCCGGTCGCCGGTCCGCACCAGCGCCAGCGGGCCGCCCACCGCCGATTCCGGCGTGACGTGCAGGACGATGGTGCCGAACGCGGTGCCGCTCATTCGCGCGTCCGATATCCGCACCATGTCTTTCACACCGGTGCGCGCGAGTTTCATCGGGATCGGCAGATAGCCCGCTTCCGGCATTCCCGGCGCGCCTTTCGGCCCGGCGTTCCGCAACACCAGGACATCATCAGCCGTGACATCGAGCGCGGGATCATCGATCCGTAGCGTCATGTCTTCCACCGACTCGAACACTACCGCGCGGCCGGTGTGCTGCAACAACCGCTCGCTCGCAGCGGAGTGTTTGATGACCGCGCCACGCGGCGCGAGATTGCCGCGCAGCACCGCCATTGCGCCCTCGGGGCGGATCGGATTGTCGCGCGGGCGGATCGCATCCTGTCCCGGCACCTCCTCCGCACTGGCGACAACCTCGCGCAACGTTGCACCCGTAATCGTCTTCGCTTCGAGATCAATCAAGTCGCCGAGTTGCTTCATCAGTTTCGGCACGCCGCCGGCGTGATGGAAGTGCTCCATGTAGTGCGCGCCGGATGGCTTGAGATCGACCAGCACCGGCACCTCGCGGCCCAGCGCATCGAATGCATCGAGATCGATGCGGTATGACGTGCGGCCCGCGATCGCGGTGAGATGCACCAGCCCGTTGGTGGACCCGCCGATCGCCTGCAACACCACCTGCGCATTGCGAAACGACGACGGCGTCAGCACCTCGCTCGGCTTCGGCCCCTTGCGCTTCGCCATCTCAGCCGCACATTTACCGCTCGCCTCAGCGGAGCGCACGCGCTCGGCATGCGGTGCGGGAATTGTCGCGCTCATCGGCAGCGACAGCCCCAGCGCCTCGGTGACGCAAGCCATGGTACTAGCGGTGCCCATCACCATGCAGGTGCCGACCGAGGGCGCAAGACGGCCGTTCACCGCCTCGATCTCGGCATCGTCGATCTCGCCGGCGCGATACTTCGCCCACAACCTTCGGCAATCGGTGCAGGCACCCAGCACTTCGCCCTTGTGATGGCCGACCACCATCGGCCCCACCGGAATGACCACCGTGGGCAGGTCGGCGCTCACCGCCGCCATGATCTGCGCCGGCAAGGTCTTGTCGCAGCCGCCGATCACGATCACCGCGTCCATCGGCTGAGCGCGGATCATTTCCTCGGTGTCCATCGCCATCAGGTTGCGCAGATACATCGAGGTCGGATGCGAGAAACTTTCCGCGATGGAGATAGTCGGAAAAACCATCGGCATTGCCCCGGCCAGCATCACGCCGCGCTTCGCCGCCTCGATCAGCGCCGGCACGTTACCGTGGCAGGGATTGTAGTCGCTATAGGTGTTGGTGATGCCAACGATGGGGCGATCCAGCGCGTCGTCGGAATAGCCCGCCGCCTTGATAAACGCCTTGCGCAAAAACAGCGAGAACCCGGCATCGCCGTAGCTGGTCAACCCTTTGCGAAGCCCGTCCGCCATTCCGCGTCTCCTTCAAGACTGCTTGTTGTTGGCTCAAGTTATAGCGGTTTCACGCAAGCTGGAAACCAGCTCGCGGAGCGAAAGCAGGCCAAAATGAAAGAGCCTCGCATCTTTCGGTAAGATGCGAGGCTCAGATGGTGCGGGAAAAGATGCGATCGTCGGCGTCAATACAGCCCGCCGCGCGATCCTCCCGTTGTCGGCATTCCGGGGCTGCGGCTCGGCGGCGAGTAGCCCCCGCGACCACCCCCGCCCATGATCCCGCCGCCGATGGAAATGCCCGGCATCGGCGCATAGACCGGCGGCGGGCGGCGGTAGATCACCACGTCGTCATCCGGCTCGGAGGCGTAACGCGGCGGCGGTGGCAGCGACGAGCGGCGCGGCGGCGGCGCGCTAGCGCGTTTCTTCGACGGCTTCTCGTGCTTCTCGACCTTCTTGCTCGGCGCGACGGGCTTGCTGCACGAACACGTCGGCGCGGCCGATGCATTGGCCGGTTGCAGCGACGCCATCGCAGCGCTGGCAGCGGGCGCAAACTCAGGCCGGTTGCGCAGCCGCTCCTCGAGCTTGCGCGCGGTAACCGTCAAATCGCTGTCGGGATAGGCCAGAAGGAATGCCCGGTAGCCCGCCGCGGTATTCTCGATGACCGCCTTGTTCCAGGCGATCATGCGCAGATGTCGCGTGAGCCAGGTACGAGCGCGCGGAACGAAGACCGCATCGCTGTACAGTGCGACGAATGCCTCGTAGGCGTTGACCGAGCCATCCGCCACGATCATCTCATGAGCGGCCTCGGGCGACTTGCCCTTCAACGCCGTTTTCCATTGTTCGAGTGTGCGCTTTTGCTCGGCGGGCTTGGTATCGGCTGGCGCGGCTTCCATCGTTTTTGCTTCGGCCGGCTTGGCGGATGCATCGCTTGCCACCGCGAAGAAGCGGAAGTCGTCGGTGAGCGAGGAGCTTTCCCACGGAGTCTGGCGGCCATCGGTGGCTTTGTTCACCGACACCCGCACCCGCTTGAAGGCATCCTCGATCGACAACCCCGGCTCTTTGGCCGCCGTCAGCAGCGCCGTGGTGTAGGGGCTGTTGGCGCCGCTGCCGTCCTCGGCTTCGGCGCCTGGCGAGGTCGAGAACGACAGGAAGGTGCCCGGCGCGCCGAACTTGGCATCGACGATCGCAAGGCCGCGGCCTGCGGTCTTGCCGATATCCGGGAACGGATTGTTGCGACAGGCATCCAGCAGCACGATGCGCATCCGGCTCGGAACCGAGGTCAGCGTGTTGAGAATGTCGTTGAGACGAACCGCCTGAAGCGGAATGTCGGCCTCGCGCTTGGGATCGATGTCGATCGGCACGAGGAAGTTCTCGCCGTCGATCTGCATGCCGTGCCCGGCATAGAACACCAGCGCCACGGTATCCTTGCCCTTCGCCGCCACCTGTGCGGCGAAATCGCTCACAGCCTGACGCAGCGCGTTCTGCGACAGATCCGGCGCGGTGGTCACCTCGAAACCGGCATCGCCCAGAAGCTGCGCCATCGCCTTGGCATCGTTAGCGGGATTCGGCAGCGGCGTCACCGCGCGATAGGCCGACTGGCCAATCACAAGCGCCATCCGGCTTTCCGCCATCGCCGCACCGGCGCTCCACAACAGGCCGGCGGCGGCCATCACGCTCAATACGGTCCGGCGAAGCATCACGTCACCCCTCGTCCAGGTTTGCCATCAGGCACGGCCACGCATCGAGCCGGCATCTGATAGGTCGCCGAGAACCATGTCATGGTTCAAGATCGGGGAAGTATGCGACGGCGGCGTCCTATCGGGATGCACGGTGATCGCGCGCGGCACGTTGGTGTATGGAGCGTTAATCGTACCCGGAAATTTAAACCCATCGGCCAACGCTAAATTGAAACGTCTCGTCTAATCTGCGGTCTACTCATCGCAGCCGATGATAACGGAACATTGGGTTGGTCGAGTTAGGACACATCACCTCGCGGCAGCACGGGGCGGCGGATCGTGCCGATACGGTGAAGGCCGACAGCCGCGCGTCGTTTGGACGCGGGTTGATGCCGCTCGCCGCAGTGTCGCGGGCCAGTTGGGACAATCTTACCGGGCGCACCGTTGAGCCGAATGCTTATTATCTGCCGGATTGGGAACGGGCGGTCGACGCCCACGCCACCGGCCGTACCGGCGCATCGGCCCTGACGGCATGGAACGCGCCGGCGACGGACACCAGTTCGGCGCCTGCGTTGGACGGTCTCGTTCCCGTCGTCTCGCTCTGGCAGGCGTATCATCTTCCCCTGCCCGTTCTGGTCAGTGCCGACCCCTATGGGACCCTCGGCACGCCATTGCTGGACCGCCACACGTCACTTGAAGCTGCGACAGCGCTGTTGAAAGAAGCGCGGAGCGCCGGCGCGCGCGCGCTGCTGTTGCGCGACGTCGCGCTCGACGGCAAGGCGCTGGCGGCCTTCGCCAAGGCCCTCGCCCGCGACAATCTTCGGCCGCGCCTGCTGAGCGCCCATGCACGCGCCTGCCTCGATGCGACGCGAGACGCCGACACGCTATTGCGGGACGCATTGGGTGCACGGAAACTGAAAGAGCTGCGACGGCAACGCCGACGCCTCGCCGATTACGGCGCGGTCCGCTTTGATGTCGCGCGAACGCCCGACGAAGTCAGCCCGGCGCTTGAAACCTTTCTGGCGCTGGAAGCGAGCGGATGGAAAGGCAAACGCGGCACGGCCTTGTTGCAACGTGCCGGCGACAGCCGCTTCGTCCGCACCGCCGCGCCATTGCTGGCGAGAGCCGGCGCGTGCGAGATCGTCTCGCTTCACGCGGGAGCAACGCCGGTCGCGGCCGCCATCGTGGTGCGCCACCAGAACCGCGCTTTCTATTTCAAGATCGGCATCGACGAGACGTTCGCGAAGTTTTCGCCGGGCGTGCAGCTCACGCTGGACCTGACGCGCCATCTCTGCGCCGACCCCTTTATCGCCACGGCCGATTCCACGGCGGATGCCGGCCACAGCATGATCGAGCCGATCTGGCGTGGACGATTGCGGATCGGCGACGTGCTGCTCCCGCTGTATCGACGCGATCCGACGGTCGCGATCGCCCATGCCGCATTGGCAGCGCGAATTCGTCTGCGCGACGTAGCGCGACGTCTGCGGCCGGATCGCAACCGGCGCTCATCAGTCACCTGACAATCGGAGAGCAAAAGCTGTGAAGCGTTACTCCGCCGCTTCCGCATTGACCTCCGCCGACACCTGACGGATCGCACGCGCCAACTGCTCCGGCGGCTGCGCGCCGGACACCGCATACTTTCCGGCGAACACATAGGTCGGTACACCGCCGATGCCCTTGTCGGCCGCTTCCTGCGCCTGCGCCGTCACCACGTCGACATCCTCCTCGGTGGCAAGACGCTGACGAACCGTCGCGGCATCCATGCCGCAATCAGCCGCCGCCTGCACCAGAACATCAGGATCGGTCAGGTCGCCGCCGTCGCGGAAATACAATTCCATCAGCCGCTGCTTGACCGCCGCCGATTTGTCGCCAGACGGGTCACGCTCCGCCCAATGGATCAGGCGATGACAATCAAGCGTATTCGGTTGGCGGCTGACCAGATCGGGCCGATAGACCAGCCCCTCCTCCTCCGCGGCCTCGACCACCCGCGATGCGATCTTGCTGTAGGCTTCGACCGAACCGAATTTCGTCGTCAGATATTCGTCGCGGCCGATGCCTTCGCGCGGCACCCACGGATTGAGGAAGAACGGCCGCCAGTGCACCTCCACCGGCACGTCGGTCACCAGCGCCAGCGCGCTCTCGATGCGATGCTTGCCGATGTAACACCACGGACAGACGACATCGGACACAATATCGAGGGTCAACGGCTTGATGGCGCTCATGACGGGCCTCCTTGCTCTGCAAGGTCTAGACCTAATCAGCCACCCCGGCCGACCGCAAGGCGCTAATTGCGGTGAGCGGCCATGTCCTTCAGCTTGGCGACAGTCGCCTGGTCCGCCGGGAAGAAGGTTTCGATCGCCAATTCCGACAAGGTGATATCGACCGGCGTGCCGAACACCATCGTCGTCGAGATGAAGCTCAACACCACGCCGTCACGCCGCAACTGGAACGGGATCGCAACAGCGTTGCTGTTCACCGGGCGTTGCCGCGCCGGAATCGGAAAGGTTTTGAGTTCCTGATAAAGTTTCAGCAATTCGGGATCGGCCGTCGCCTCGCATTGGCGATGCAGCCGCTCCAGCAGATGCGCGCACCATTCCGCCAGGTTGACGGTGTGCGGCGCCAGCCCTTCCGGATGGAAGCTGAGACGCAAGACGTTGACCGGCGACGCCAGCAGATGCGGCGCGACGCCATCCAGCAGCGCGCCGACCATCTGATTGGCCGCCACCAGATTCCAATGCCGGTCGACCGCCAAAGCGGGATTGGGTTCGTGCGCCTTGAGCACCTGATCGACCGCCTGACGCGCCGAAGCCAGCGCCGGATCGTCGAGGGTCCGTTGCGGAAACGCCGGTGCGAAGCCCGCCGCGACGAGCAACACGTTGCGCTCGCGCAGCGGCACGTCGAGGCGTTCGGCTAAACGCAGCACCATGTCGCGTGAGGGCGCGGCGCGGCCGGTCTCGACGAAGGAGAGATGACGGGCGGACACCTCCGCCTCACCCGCGAGATCGAGCTGGCTGAGATGGCGGCGCTGCCGCCATTGCCGCAGATGTTCGCCGATGTGGACAGGCGCGGCGTTGTCCGCTCGTGCCGTGGAAAGCTGACTGTTCATGGCAAGAGCCTAGCAGGCCGCCATCCGCCGTTCCATTACCTGCGAGGTCATGGTTTTCACGCGGCCGGTCCACATGCCGCAGGCCAGCATCAAGCCGCTACTGCCGACGCCCCGTTCGCGCGTCAAGCTGCCCGCGCGCGCTTCTTTGGCAATGCCTTCGCGGACTTGACAGTTTTCACGCCAGCGCGCCTGTTCGCGGCGGCTTTCGGCGCACGGCTTTTGCTAGGCGTACTGGCCGCCTTGCTCTTATTGGCCGCCATGCTCTTGGCCTTCGCGGCCGGCTTTGCGACTTTGGCTTTCTTCGCCTTGGTCGCAGACTTCGCCGTGGAGGTTTTCGCGGCGCGCGCCTCGGCGCGCTGTTTTGCGCGCTTGCGCTCGCATGAGTCGCACTTGCAGCCGATCGGCTTCAAATACTCTTTGAAGTATTCGGTGCCGTAGTCGTAATTGATCTCCTCGCCCGGCGCGATGTTCTTGATGGCGCGGATATGCACCGTGCGCTTGCGGGCACTGACGTCAGACTCCGCATTCGGCCGACACGAATGGTTGATGTAGCGCGCGATGTTCTTGCGCACCGAGCCGTCGATGGTCCAGCGACCATTGATCTGGAACAAATACTTGTTCTCGACCGCGTCATCCTTCTCCTTCCGGCAATCCAGCATGGGGCCGAAGTAACGGATGATCTTCGTTCCCTTCTTGATCGGCTTGGTGGCGAAGAGGCCCAGTCCGGTCTTGGAGCGGCCAATGCGATACGGCTTATTGGAGGAGATAGCGGGCATGGTTTGAAAAATGCAGGCTCTGAAGCGGCGGAGTTGCCGTGAGTCGGCCTTTTATCGCAATTTCCACCGGAATGTCAGGTCTTTCGCCCACGCGGCCTTGAACCTTCCCCAGTTTGCACCCGTCCAACGCACATGATGACCGCCTTTCCCTATCTCGCACGCCATCTTCATCCGCTGATCGTGAGCAGCGCTATCGCCGGCGGCCTGCTCGCAGTTCCGGCCTGCGCCGAAACCGTCAGCAGCGCCTACACATCGACCGCGGAAAAGGATTGCCGTGCCAATGCGACAATCTGCAAAGGCATCGACGGCCTGATCGTGCTGGTGCAGGAAGACGACTTGCGCCGCACCGTTTCCATCGGCCGCACAGCGAAGCAGGCGGAAAAGGAACCCGCAGCCAATCATTGGTTCGGTCCGTTCAACTTCACCGCCGATACCATCGAATGGCGCCGCGACGGTGCGGGCAAACCTTTCGCCACTATTCAACGCTGGTACATCGCCGACAATAACGACACCGACAAGGATGGACGTCCGCGCTCAGCGCAGATGCTGGTGGTAACGCGACTGCCGCCCGGCGCAGTGTGTCACGTTGCCTATGTCGACGTGAAAGCCAATCCCAACGCCAACGACGTGGCCCGCGATGCCGCCGACCGGCTGGCAAAAACCTTCGATTGTGCCAAGGACAAGGTTTCCATCGTCGGAAACAACGGCCGCGCCACAACGTTGGCACGTTAACTGCGTCAGCGCCTCAGCACGCGCGCGGGCCGAGCGGTCCACCACCACGCAACATGACGTCGAGCAACTGATCGACCGTGCTGCCCGCCGGCAGTCGATCGAGGATATCCGACAGGCGCCCGTCGAGCAGCAGGGTGGAGAAGCCGTGCATCATCGACCAGGCGCGCGCGGCATCCGCTGCCTGCCCCAACGTCAGCGCTTCGTTCGTGACGGTCTCGCCCCGCCCTATGCCGACCGCCGCCACCAATCCGGCAAAGGATGCGTTCGCGGCTTCCTTCAGCACCGGATTGCTCATGTCGAGCCGTTCGGCGCGGAACATCAGTTGATACATCGCCGGATGCTCACGAGCGAAATCGAGATAGGCATGCGCGCGCGCCAGTCCGATCTCCGCCCATGACCGCCCTGGCACGACCGCGGCGTTCATCGCCGCGCCGAAACGACGATAACCGATCGCCGCCAGCTCGCTGACAAGTCCGGCGAGATCGCGGAAGTGATGCGCTGGCGCCGCGTGCGACACGCCCGCCTCGCGCGCCACCGCGCGCAACGTCAACCCGGTGAGGCCGTCGCGCTCCAGAATGGTTTCCGCTGCCTTGAGCAAGGCATCGTGCAGGTCGCCATGATGATAGGGCGCCGCGACTTTCGCTTTGCGCGGGGCTTTCGCTGCGGGCGCGGACTTCGTCGAGATCTTGGCGGAGAGTTTCGCGGCGCGCGAGGTCGCCGGCCGCGAAGCCACGCCGTCCGTCGCAAGGGTTTTGCGGCGCGATACAGTTTTGTGTGCCATGTATTTCTTATAGTATGGCATTTTTACACTGTAAAGATTTCGCTTGACGGGATCGAACATTTCCCTTTAGCTTATCTTTACATCGTCAAGATATTTGACCGAGGGAGATGCCCGTGCCCCAGGCCGACGCCGCCGCCGAATTGAACAACCTCGCGCCAATTCCGATGGAATGCGACGCGCCGTTCCTCAAGATCGAGGGCGAGTTGCCGCGCGAATTGAACGGCACGCTCTATCGCAACGGCCCCAACCCGCAGTTCGACGTACCCGGCGCTCACTGGTTCGTCGGCGACGGCATGCTGCACGCGTTTCATCTCGAGAACGGCCGCGCCAGCTATCGCAATCGCTGGGTCCGCACCCCGAAGTGGCAGGCCGAGCACGATGCCGGCCGCGCCATCTTCGCCGGCTTCGGCCCGATCAAGCTGCGCGACGCGCCGCAGACTTCGTGCAATGACAGCGGCGTCGCCAATACCAACATCATCTCGCACGGCGGCCGCCTGCTGGCGCTCGAGGAAGGCCATCTCCCGACCGAGATTGACCCGACCACGTTGGCGACGCGCGGCTACTACAACTACGACGGCCGCATCGCCGGGCCGTTCACCGCGCATCCGAAGGTCGATCCCGCCACCGGCGAGATGATGTTCTTCGGCTATAATGCGAAAGGCCCGTTCAGTTCGGCGCTCTCTTATGGCGTGGTCGATTCCGGCGGCCGCGTTTCGCGCTTCGAACATTTCGACACGCCCTATTCCAGCATGGTGCATGATTTCATCGTCACCGCGAACCACGTGCTGTTCCCGATCCTGCCGCTGACCGGTAGCATGGAGCGCGCCATGAAGGGCCAGCCGGCCTATGCATGGGAGCCGGCCAAGGGTGGCTATGTCGGAGTGATGCCGCGCAACGGCAAGACGTCGGAGATCCGCTGGTTCCGTGCCGATGCCTGCTACGTGTTTCACGTCCTCAACGCCTGGGACGACGGCAGCCGGATCGTCGCCGACGTGATGCAATACGAGGAAGCGCCGCTGTTTCCGCTGCCCGACGGAGGCAGGACCGATCCGGCGAAGTCGCGCGCGCGGCTGTGCCGCTGGACCTTCGACCTCGACGCCAACACCGATCAGTTCTCGCGCGTCTATCTCGACGACGTCACCGGCGAGTTTCCGCGTGTCGACGAGCGGCGCGCCGGGCTCGCAACGACTCACGGCTGGTATGCTTGTGCCAATCCCGATCTCGCCGCCTCGACCGCGCTGCACGGCATCGTCCATGTCGACGGCCAAGGCGCACGCAAGGCGCAATACATGCTGCCGAGGGGCGACAGCATCTCTGAGCCGGTGTTCGTCGAGCGCGGCGCAGACGCAGCGGAAGGCGACGGCTGGCTGCTCGCCGTGGTGTGGCGGGCCCGCGAGAACCGCAGCGACCTCGCGGTGTTCAACGCCCAGGACATCGGCAGCGGCCCGGTGGCGCTGGTCAAGCTCGGCCACCGCGTCCCGGACGGGTTCCACGGCAACTGGGTTGGCGCGGCCTGAGAGCTGCAAAAAGGCATTCGCCGCAAAACGTACCGCGCTCATGGCGTCGCCCCCGCGAAGGCGGGGCCCATACCCCGGTATTGGTTGTCCGCAAAGAAGCTCGCCCCGGTTGATGGAGCCAAACCGCTGCGGCGTATGGGTCCAACCTTCGCGGGGACGACGGTCTTTGTGTTGAAGCCCTTACAAAACGATTTCGATCAGGCCGCGAGTTCGCTGTGCCGCATCGGCCCGTCAACTGACCGGCATCGGAACTCGCCCACCGAATGTTGACACTGTAAAGATTTTGCTTGACGCCGACCGTTTCGCGTCGATATAAACTTGACATTGTCAAGATAGAGCTCGGAGCGATCTGATGATGTTGTTCCTGATCCTTGCCCCCTTCGCCGTGTTCGGCGCCTTGATGATGCTGACCACGCCCGCCATCAGCCTGTTCGCGGCCTGCGCTGTCGCGCTTGGCACCATCGCCTACGATCTCGCCCGTGGCCGCTCGGTAAAGGCGCTGGCGGCTGGCGCAGCCGTGCTGTTCGCCGCCGTCGGCACTTATCTGCTGTCCGGTGGCGGCATGGGCGATCACGGAATCCGCCTCGCCGTCGATCTCGGCGTGCTGGCAATCGCGCTTGGATCAATCGCCTTGCGGCTGCCGTTCACACTGCAATATGCCCGCGAGGTGGTCGAACCGGAGATCGTCGCCCAGCCCGCGTTCATGACCACCAACTACATCCTGACCTGGGCGTGGATCGGCGCCTTCATCCTGATGCTTGTCGCGGATATCCTGTTGATCTACTGGCCGTCGCTGCCGGTTTGGATCGGCGTCGCGGTGGCCTTCGCCGCCCGCAACTGCGCGGTCTATTTCACCACCTGGTATTCCGCCCGCCGCCGTGCGCAATTCGCCCGGCAAGCCTAGTCAAGTCCTGTCGGATCTGGTGATCACATGAAAAGCGTTTTTATCAAGCTCGGCACCGACTTCCTGTCCACCATCGTCTTCCTGGTGGTCTATGTCGCCACTGACAACGTCATCGTCGCAACGCTGGTGGCGATTGCTGCGGCGATCGCGCAGGTGATCTATGCGCGCGTCAAGGGCCAGACGCTGGACTTCATGACCTACGCCAGCCTTGGGCTGGTGATCGTACTGGGCGGCATGACGCTGCTCACCAACGATCCGCGCTTCGTGCTGGCGAAACCCGCGATTGGCCACTTCGCCATCGGCTTCATCATGCTGCGCAAGGGCTGGATCCTGCGCTACTCGCCCGACATGGTGCGTGACAACATTCCCCATCTCGCAATCGCCGCCGGCTATGGCTGGGCAGTGCTGATGTTCATCCTCGGCTTCGGCACCATCGCGGTGGCAATGACCGGCGATCTCAAATTGTGGGCGTTCTATGTGTCGGTGGTGGCGCTCGGCGCCAAGATCGCCGCCTTCGCTATCCAGTACGTGGTCTTCCGCATCATCATCAAACGCAAGCTGCGCGCCGAGGCGTTGGCCGCCGGACAGCCGGCCCGCTGAGGCTTTTGGCCGCCGCCGGGACTGGCCGGGGCAATTCGCGCGACCGTGATTTTACGCTATAGAGGTTCACCTCGCGCCTCAAACCGACGCGCGACGCATTGGAGAAACGGAATGTCGGTCGACGGAAACTGGAACATCACCATGAGCACGCCGATGGGCGAGCGCAACGCGACACTGACGCTCACAAGCGCGGGCGGCACCCTGACCGGCACACAGGCCGCGGACGGCAATTCCGGCGAAATCTTCGACGGCACCGTGAACGGCAACGACGTGGCATGGAAAATCTCCATCACCAATCCGATGCCGCTGACGCTGACCTTCACCGGCTCGGTGAGCGGCGATGCCATGAGCGGCGAAATGGGCATCGGCCCGATGGGCAGTTTTCCGTTCTCCGGAACGCGGGCGTAAGCCACGCAAGCGACATCGTGCGTAAGCGCGGTGTCGTGCGACTTAAGCAACTATTTTCTTCGTCATTGCGAGGAGCGAAGCGACGAAGCAATCCAGTTTTTGCTTCGTGGCCTTCTGGATTGCTTCGCGGGGCCTGTGCTCGGACAGTGCAGAGCACTGATCCGAGTGCTCGCAATGACGGTTCTACTCAATCTGCCGCGTCCTAACGCGACGATTGTCCGCCGTGCATATGTTCCGGCGATACGATCTGCATCAATTGCGTCGATACCGCCGATGCGTTTTTGGCGTCGCCGTGATAGCTCGCGACGATGGTGCGCGAACCCTGCTCCAGCCCCGACGTCGTGAACGATGCCATGCCGTTGCTGTCGAGCATCACCCGATCCGCAAGTATGCTGTCGAGCGCGACGTCGCGAATGGTCACGTCTCCCCTGGGCGTCCCCTCACGGCTTTTCACCGCGACCGTCAGCGTCACCGCCTGTCCGGGCATGCTGGGATTTTGTGACGACGAGATGACAACACGCGGCACCGTGCGCACCGTGTAGACCAACGGCGTCGAGGTACTGGGCTCGATCACGAACGGAAAGTAACTTTGCAGCCCGCTGTAATGCGCGCGGAATGTGTGCGATCCATCGGACAAGCGATGCAGCACGATCCACGGCGCCGATGCACTGGTGCGGCCGATAATCCGGTTCTGGGTTTCGTCGATGAATTCGATGATGCCTCCGGGCACCTCGCCGCCATCTTCCATCGCCACCAATGCGGTCAGCTTCAACTGTTGACCCGGCAACAACGCTTGGTCGGACGCCGTCAAATCCACGACGGTCCGCGCGATGGTCATCTCGGATTGGGCGTGCGCGCCAGTCAGCCAGCCGATGCCAGCAAGAAACAATAAGCCCGGCAATATCGCGCGTTTGAAAAATCCGGCCTGCATAACGGCCCTCCTCGTCTCGGAGGTACGCAAGAACTGCGTGCCAGCCCCGAACCGAGGACGCTTAACTCACCTCACGGTAGCACAAGATCGAGTGGCGGAACATGCCGGAATGCCGCAGGTGCATTCACACGGGAGACTCGATCCGCCGGGCAGCGACGCGCCGACAGGTCGTCACGACGGATTACAGATAGCTGTAAACGATAATCCCATTGATCGCGCTTGCGGCAGCCAGCAGTGCAATCAGCATCGTATTCAATCTGACGGCGTCCATGCTCATGCGCGTTTTCCGAATCGTCCTGCTTCAGTGGAACCATTGAAGCAGGACGACGGGAAACGTCACCCGGATTCTTTTTCGCCGCGACCCTTGCGACTCCGAACAGAATCGAGTCCCGCAAGCGACCGCCGAACAGGCCCGGCGAATCGTTCACCGAACCTTGTCGTTTGGTTAACGACTCAGCCGAGGTTCAACTCCTTGAAGAAATCGTTCCCCTTGTCGTCCATGATGATGAAGGCCGGAAAATCCTCGACCTCGATGCGCCAGATCGCTTCCATGCCGAGTTCGGGATACTCGACCACCTCGACTTTCTTGATGCAGTGCTCGGCGAGGTTCGCCGCAGCGCCACCGATCGAGCCGAGATAGAAGCCGCCGTGCTTCTTGCACGCCTCGCGCACCTGCACCGAGCGATTGCCCTTCGCCACCATCACCATCGAGCCGCCCGCGGCCTGGAACTGATCGACGAAGGAATCCATGCGGCCCGCCGTGGTCGGCCCGAACGCACCGGAGGCATAACCTTCTGGCGTCTTCGCAGGGCCGGCGTAGTACACCGGATGGTTCTTGAAGTAATCCGGCAGCGGCTCGCCCTTCTCCAGACGTTCGCGCAGCTTGGCGTGCGCGGCGTCACGCGCCACGACCATGGTGCCGGTAAGCGACAAGCGCGTCTTGGTCGGATACTTCGACAATGTCGCGAGAATATCTTTCATCGGCTGGTTGAGATTGATCTTCACCACCTCGCCGCCGAGCTTGCCTTCGACAGGCGGCAGATACTGCGCCGGATTGTGCTCCAGCTCTTCAAGGAAGACGCCGTCCTTCGTGATCTTGCCGAGCACCTGACGATCCGCCGAACACGACACGCCCAAACCGATCGGCAACGATGCGCCATGGCGCGGCATGCGGATGACACGCACGTCGTGGCAGAAATACTTGCCGCCGAATTGCGCGCCGACGCCGGAGCTCTGCGTCATCTTCAGGACTTCCTGCTCCATCTCGAGATCGCGGAAGGCATTGCCGTTCTCGCTGCCGTGCGTCGGCAGCGCGTCGAGATAGCGCGCGGACGCGAGCTTCACCGTTTTCATGCACAGTTCGGCGGAGGTGCCGCCGATGACGATGGCGAGGTGATACGGCGGGCACGCGGCGGTGCCGAGCGTCATGATCTTCTCTTTGAGGAACGCCAACAGCCGGTCCTTGGTCAGCACCGACGGCGTCGCCTGAAACAGGAAGCTCTTGTTGGCGGAGCCGCCGCCTTTCGCCATGAACATGAACTTGTAGGCGTCGTCGCCCTCGGCGTAGATCTCGCACTGCGCCGGCATGTTGTTGGCGGTGTTCTTCTCCTCGTACATCGACAGCGGCGCGACCTGCGAGTAACGCAGATTGCGGCGGAGGTACGCATCGCGCGCGCCTTCCGACAGCGCCGCCTCGTCCTCGCCGTCGGTGATGACGTTGCAGCCCTTCTTGCCCATGATGATCGCGGTGCCGGTGTCCTGACACATCGGCAGCACGCCGCCGGCGGCGATGTTGGCGTTCTTCAGGAAATCGAAGGCGACGAACTTGTCGTTGTCGCTGGCGTCCTTGTCGTCCAGGATGTTGCGAAGCTGCTTGAGATGGCCGGGGCGCAGATAGTGATTGATCTCGCCGAAGGCCGCCTCGCTCAACGCCTTGAGCGCCTCGCGCGACACCACCAGCATGTCCTTGCCCAGCACCTTTTCGACCCGCACGCCATCGTCGGACACCTTCTTGTAAGGCGTCTCGTCCTTGCCGAGCGGAAACAGGGGGGTGTGCTTATAGGGCGGGACGGGCTTCTGGTCGGGAAACGCGGTCGGTGCATTCATCGGAATAGCCTCTCGAGGACGGGATTTGGGCCCTCTTTAGGCCCATTTGCCGCACTTTTGAAGCATTCAAAAAGTCGTGGTTGGCCCTTCCCGCCCACCGTTTCGCCCCCTTGCCTATCCCGACACGACCGGGTTCATTGAAACGGGGGAGAACCGGGATGAAACGACAGCATTTGCCGGCCGCAATCGCGGCTGCCGCGGTGATGGCGATGGTCACGACCGCGGCGCGCGCCGACCATTGCGACGACCTGGCAGCGCAGCTTGCGAACCAGATCGGCGGCCTGACGGTGGGCAAGGCCGCCGCGAACACCATCGCGCTGTCGCATCCTGCGGTGCGCTCGATGCATCTCGGCTGCCGCAGCCGCACCGTCACCAACCAGATCGACGCATCCACCGAGGGCAAAACGCCCTCGGCCGCATTCTACGACGTCATTGCCGGAGCGGCGGCACTGGTGTTCACCATCCCGAAGAAGGACACGCTCAACGGCATCACGCGTTGCGTCAAACGCATCGGCCTGTTGCGCGGCCATGACATCAAGACGCGCTATCGGCGACTGAATATCCATTGCACACGCAGCAAAACCATCACAGCCGTCACGATCTCCCGTAACCGCGACGAATGATCCATTGCATTTTAACGATCGGCTTGACCTTTTCTTGAAGGCCGCGCGAGCATGGTAACCGGCGTTGCCTCAGCGCAACGTCGCGAAGGATCACGATCGATGAGCATTGCCAGCGTTGGAGTTTCGGCCCCGGTGCCATCACCGGAAGCCACGACGATTAACGGCAAGTCTCCGACCGCGGCCGATGACGCGCGGGAGCGCGCCGAACAGCGGCCGCCACGCGCGCCGCTGCCGCCGGGCCAGGGAACCCGGATCGATATTCTGGCCTGAAGCTTTCGATAAATTCTCCCGGAAAGGTCCGCCGGTCCAACGAATGCCGCGAAGTTGCGGTGCGGTGACGCGCAAAAGTGCGAGGTCATCGCTTGGTTGTTCGTCTGCTAGTTCAGAATGTCCTCTGGGTCATCGGCATGGGCGCGCTGCTGTTCGTCTCGGCCGGGACGCTGCGCTGGCCGGCGGCGTGGGTGTTTCTCGCAACCATCGGTGGGCTCGGGATCACGACAAGCTTCTGGCTGCTCAAAATCGACCCGGCGCTCCTCGCTGAGCGCATGAACGTGACGATGCAGAAGAATCAGCCTGCGTCGGACAAGATTTTCATGCTGGTGATCGCCGGCCTCATCCTGATCTGGTTCATCGTCATTGGATTGGACCATCGCGCGAATGGATCGGATTTTTCGATCCCCCTTCAGGGGTTCGGTTTCATTCTGCTGCTGGCGTCGCTCGGCTTCTCACTGTGGGTCATGCGGACAAATTCATTCGCGGCGCCGGTGGTAAAAATCCAATCCGAACGCGGCCATCACGTCATCAGCAGCGGACCGTATGCGTGGGTACGACACCCGATGTACAGCGGCGCTCTGGTGTTCTTCGCCGGCGTGCCGCTGATGCTGGGGTCATGGTGGGGGCTTGCCCTGATACCTGTGTTTGCCCTGCTGTTCGGCTATCGCTCCGATATCGAGGAGCAGGTCCTGATCGAGGGCCTGCCGGGATATACGGATTACCGCACACGCGTACGCTATCGGCTCATGCCGGGCGTTTGGTGACACGCACGGCTCACGCGTCCAGCGCTTTGTAATGCCGGAAGATGCCGTCCTCGTTGAAAGGAATACGGCGATCGCTGGCGAGATAGGCCTCGATGTTCGGCCGCGCGGCGACGCGGTCGTGAAGCTCCACCAGCGCCGGGATATGGCGCTCGTAAGCATCCATGTGTCTGGGAAACGCGTAGCGCAGCCCGGCGATGATCTGGAATAGCGACAGATCGACGTAGGTGACCTTGCGGCCGGTGACATAAGCCTGCTTGCGCTGGCGCAGGATGCCCTCGAAGTATCCGAGATATTTCGGTACACGCTCGGCCCAGAATTCGGCGGTACGCTTTTTCGCCGGCGTGCGCTGGTCTTCGTAATACAGCGTCGGCCCGAGCGGATGATGGGTGTCGTGGATTTCCAGCACGAAGTCCGCGATGGTCAGTTGAAGCTGATGCAGCCACAGCCGCCCCGCGTCGGTCTTGGGCGCAAGATCGTGCCGCGATCCGAGATAGAGCAGGATATTCGCGGTCTGGCCGATCACCAGCTTGCCGGCCTTGAGAAACGGCGGGGCGAAAGGCGGCGTTGTTGTCTCGCCGCCGCTCATCATCGCCATCATGCTGGCGGTGCCGCTTTCGCGCGCGACGTCGATGTAATCGGCGCCCGCGTCTTCAAGCGCGAGGCGCACGAACTCGCCGCGCCCCTGAATGCTCGGCCAGTAGTAGAGTTCGTAGCGCATCGTCGATCCTCCCGCGTCACGCATCCGCCGAGATGGCAGGATGCGTGACGAGGTTACACCAACGCGCGGGTGAAGGATCAGTTCGCCGCGAAGCAGTACAGCAGACCGTCGCCGCCGGTCGAGCGCAGGTCCGCCTGCGAGCAGCCGCCGTCCGGACCACGCGAGGGATGCGACATGTTCCAGGATTTCGCCGGCGGCTCCTCGTTCAATCCCAGGCGATCGGCGTGACCGACCATTGCCGCGCCTTTCGTGCTGCTCGTCCAGTTCTTGCAGGTACGGTCCTCGCCCGCCGGGAAGGCGGTGCCGTCAGCCTGCGAGCCGGTCAGGATATCGTGACGGTTCGGCTTATCGCCGCGGCCGTTGATAACTTCGCCCTTCTCGCTCAGCGCGGTCTGCTTGGTCAGCTTGTTATCGCCGTGAAGCTCGGCAACGTCCTTGGCGATCACCTCGCCCTTTGCGTTCTGCCACGGCCCCTTGCCGATGCGATCCTTCGCATTCACGGCCGGCTTGCCGTCCTCGGCCTGGGTGGAGAGATAAGCGTGCCAGGTCTTGGCCCCCGCACCGGCTTCCTGCGCCAGTTGCTGGCACCAGTTGTCGGCGCCGGCAAGGCCGCCGAGATTGCCACCGTTGCCGATGCCATGGCTGGTGACGAAGAAGGTCATGTTGGCGTTCTGCGCCTGCGCCGGCAACGCCGCCACGGACAACGTCAGCGCGGCCGCCGCGCAAAGACCCGTCCGCCACGCATTGGTAAATGTCACTGACATCGAACTCCCCGTCTGGTTTGGTTGATGGTGGTTTGGTTGACGACGCCGGCCTCGACCGGTCCGGACGATTGGAAACCCCTTGCCGCGATGAATATTCCAAACGGCCTTCCGAAACGAAGAAGGGGCGCTGCGGCCTTCGCCACAACGCCCCTCGGATCAAATGGTTGCACGACGCATCATGTCTGCTGGATCGCGCTCAGTTCCCAGCCCTCGCCCGGACGCCGGCTAAAGGTCCACACCTCAGTCGCTTCCACAGGCTGGTCGCCGCCGTCGACGACCTTGCCGCTGGCACGGTCGATGGTCTTATCGACCAGGCTGAAGCGCATCGCCACCGTCGCGTAGTCGGTGACGCCCTCGCGCCACGCTTCCGCGAGGTCGCCCTGCAACAGCTTGACGTCGGTGGTCTTGTTCACCACGCTCTGCTGCTTGTTGGCGGCGAGATCCTCGGTGAAGTAGGACACCATTTCCGGCGTCGCCAGCTTGTGGAGCTTCTCAACATCCTCGTTCGACCACGCGGCCTGAACGTCACTGAGTAGTCGCTCGAACGCCTCGTAGTCGTCGGGCTTGATCTCCAGCGGAGCGGAAGCCGCCGCGCCGCCGCCAAGACCGAAGCCGCCACCGGCCGCACCGGCGCCCGCGCCAAGACCTCCGCCGAGAACGTTACGGAGATTGGTCTGCGGACCACCAGTCGACGCAGGACCACCAGCAGGGCCGTCATAGGCGGCCGCGCTGCCGTTGCGGCGACGCCACCAGGACATCGCGAACCGCACCACCATCACGATGATGACGATCTGCAGCAGCAGGCCGAAGATGGACGACAGGCTGCCGAGGCCGCTGAACAAGCCGCCGCCGAACAACATGCCGAGCAAGCCGGCGCCGAGCAGGCCAGCCATCAGGCCGCCCATCATGCCCATGCCGGGGCGAGCCGCATTACCAGCGGCGGGTGCGCCGCGCGGCGCGGTGGTGCCGGGCTGGGTCATGGTGCGGTTGAACGGCTGCGCCGCGTTCGGAGCGGTGGTGGTGGTCGATGGCGCGGAGAAGGTGCGCGAACCGCGCGAGCCGAAGCTGCCGCCACGGCCGGCACGGGCGTCGGCCGCCGAAATCGCAATGACCATCAATGGAAACGCCAACGCGACGGCAAGAGCCAGCGTCTGAACGATACCACGAGGGCGTCGAAGAAATGTCATCGGTTGTTTCCTCACTCCCCGGAAGCGGGGCAGTTCTGCATAAAGTGGGGAATAGCGGGAAAAAGAGAAGTCCCCATGGCGTCGCAACCATGCGGCGCTCAGTCGCGGCGGCTTGTCCACAATTCGCCGCAGGTCGCCTTATTGGCCCGCCATGGTTTCCTTGACGGCCGCCACCAACTGGCTGAGCGAGAACGGTTTCGGCAGGAACGCAAACTGCTGGTTTTCCGGCAGGCTCTTGGCGAAGGCGTCCTCGGCGTAACCGGACACGAAGATCACCTTGATGTCGGGATTGCGGCTGCGCATCGAGGTCAGCAGGGTCGGCCCGTCCATCTCCGGCATTACCACGTCGGATACCACGAGGTCGACGCCGCCCTGATTCTCTTCCAGCGCCTCCAGCGCCTCGACGCCGTTGGCGGCCTCGATGACGTTGTAGCCGCGGGAACGCAGGCCGCGCGCGTTCAATCCGCGAAGGCCCTCTTCGTCCTCCACCAGCAGGATGGTTCCCTGCCCGGTCATGTCCTGCGCGGCCGGCTTGCCGGCGGCGGGAGTCTGTTGCGGCTTTGCGGCGTCGGGAGCGGCTGCCGGGATTTCCGAAACCACGTCCTTCTCGGGATAGTGACGCGGCAGGAAAATCAGGAACGAGGTTCCCTTGCCGAGTTCGGACTCGACGTAGACGAAGCCGCCGGTCTGCTTGACGATGCCGTACACCGTCGAGAGGCCGAGGCCGGTGCCCTTGCCGACTTCCTTGGTCGAGAAGAACGGCTCGAAGATCTTGTCGACCAGATCGGCCGGAATGCCGGTGCCGGTGTCGCCGACCTCGATCTTCACATAGTCCGCCGCCGGCATTCCCTTGTACGACAGCCGCTCCACGTCCTGCGTCGATACGTTGGCCGTGCGCACCGTAAGCTTGCCGCCGTCAGGCATCGCGTCGCGCGCGTTGACCGCGAGATTGACGATCACCTGTTCGAACTGCGAGACGTCGACCTTCACCGGCCACAGGTCGCGGCCGTGGACCAGATCGAGCTTCACCTTCTCGCCGATCAAACGACGCAGCAGCATCGTCAGGTCCGACAGCGAGTCGCCGAGGTGCAGCACCTGCGGCCGCAGCGTCTGCCGCCGCGAGAACGCCAGCAACTGCCGCACCAAGGTCGCGGCGCGCGTGGCGTTCTGCTTGATCTGCATGATGTCCTGGAACGACGGATCGGTCGGCTTGTGCGCGTTCAGCAGGAAGTCGTTGGCCATCATGATGGCGGAGAGCACGTTGTTGAAGTCGTGGGCGATGCCGCCGGCGAGCTGTCCCACCGCCTGCATCTTCTGCGACTGCGCGAACTGGCTTTCCAACGAGCGCTTGTCGGTGGTCTCCAGGAGATAAACGATGGCGGCCTCGGCATCGCCGGGCTCGCTGACGCCGGTAACGAAGAACTCACCCCAGCGCTCGCTCGCGCTGTCCAGCGAGGCGTCTACTGGCGCGATATCGCCGTGGCCTTCCGCCGCCATGGCGATCGAGGCGGCCAGCGCCGGACGATCGCGCTCGTGGACCGCGTCGAGGATCGAGGCGCTGGAGGCCGAGCCGGGCTTCAGCCCTTGTGCCAGCTTGGCGTAGCGCGCATTGGCGCGGACGATGACGCCGGCCTTGTCGACTGTGGCGATGGCCATCGGCGTGTGATCGAAGAAACGCATGAAGCGCACGTCGGCGGTGCGCTGCGGATCGGCGCGTTCGTTGCGCGCCAGACTGATCACCAGTGTGCGCGACGCACCCGGCGCGCCATCGGCGCCGAAGGCGAGCTTGTGATAGAGTCGCGCCGGCATGGTGCGGCCGTTGCGCATCTTGAGATCGACGTCGAATACCTCGGTCTTGACCTCGCCGGGGGCCGGAACGATCGACGTGAGAAGCGCCGCGCCGTCGCCCGCGACGATATCGCCGAGTTTCAATCCGCCAGAGCCGATCTCCGCGAGATCATGATCGAGCCAGTTCGCCAACGTGGCGTTGACGTAGACCAGTTCGTTCTTCGGATCGACCGAGAAGAAACCGCACGGCGCATGATCGAGATACTCGATGGCGTGCTGCAATTCTTGGAACACGTCCTCCTGCCGCTCGCGGTCGCGCGTGATGTCCGCGATCGACCACACCGACAGCCTGGCGTTTTTCTTGTTGCCGTCGAGCGGTCGCACCCGCATCCGCAGCCAGCGCCCGGGCGCGCCATCAGCGCCGGCGACGCGCACCTCCTCCTGCAACCGCTTGCCCTCGCGCGAGGCCTTGAGCAGACGGAACACCGCTTCCGACACATCGGGGTTGCCGATGAACACCCGCTCCACCGGCCGCACGTCCTGCGCCGACGTAGCACCCGTCAAGGTCCGATAAGCGATGTTGGAGTAGATCACGTAGCCACGGGAATCGGTCACCGCGAGGCCGTCGAAGGCATGATCCGCGATCGGCCGCATGATCGGATTGTCGACGGCGCGGTCGGCGATCCGGATCAGCCCCGCCGCGAAGGCGAACAGGCCGAACAGGCCGACCATCGCCAGCACCGCCAGCAGGCCAAGAATGTAAGGCTGCGCCTGGCTCTTGCCGAGCACCATAAAGCCGACCGCCGCCGCGACGATCGCGCCCGCCACCAGCAGCACCAGCACAATGCTGCCGCTACGCCCCACCGGCTCCCGATCCGCCCCTCGATTGGTCTCTTGGGCCGGTGTGGGATCGGGCAACGGCGAATGGTCCGGTGTGGTGGTCATGAAACGATGCGCAGCCTGTGCGGTGGGATTGTCAGCGCGGAAACCGAACCTGAGTGCCCGAATCGACCCTCCGCGCGCAAGCGCATCATACAGCTATCCCCGTGATTGCGCGCGGTTCCCGCCTTCCGCCAGCCCATCGGAATCACGTCCGCTGCCCGGACAAGCCGCGTTTCAAGCCCATCACGTAGCCGATGATTTCAGCCACCGCATGATAGTGCTCGACCGGAATCTCGTCGTCGACGTCCACCGTGGCA
>JAFKKL010000105.1 GCA_017305595.1 Hyphomicrobiales bacterium
GACGAGCGCGCTACGCCCGTTCACCAGCCCCAGCACGCCACCGTGTCCGGACAGAAGGTTGGCGCCGATCGCGATGCCCTGACCGCCACGGCGATGCCCGCCGCCGGCCAAAGCCGGTGCGCTGGCAAGTGCGGATGCGAGGGCGGCGAGAACCAGAATTTTCTTCATGACGTTTCTCCACTGTTTTGATGCGTGCTCAAAGGCGAGCACGAGAGAAGCATCGATCGCCAACACCGGGACTTCAATCTATACTGGAAACTAACCTTAAATAGCGCGCAAATTCGCGCGCAAATGCTTATATAAGCTTATAGATATGCCGATCTTGGTCCGGGTAAATACTTGGGTATTTTCGAATCGAACCAAAACCTCATGGCAAAAGTTTTCCGGCGGAGAACCCCGGGATTCTTGCGGCAAAATCGTGTTCGCTTTGTCGGCGTTGTAATCGCCGCGCGTTGTCGGATCGGTTGAGCGCGTTCAGAACCGGATAGCGCGTTACGTCCGGCTGTCGATCTCGTGGAATGGATAGCGGTCGCGGATTTCGTGATTGAAAAACCCGCCACGCGAGTCGGCGTGCGTGAAGGCGTCGTACACGTGTTGCGCCACGCCGTCATAGATGTAACGGCGACCGCTGACGAAGGTGACTGTCAGGCGATGCGAGGGAAGGTCGTAGTCGATATCGCGGATCGCCGTTGAAGGCATGATGTGCTCCGAACTGGTTCGGAGCGACAACGCTGCAGGAGTGGGTTCGTTGCGTCGAATTCTGCCTTGCAATCAAGGCGACGTATTCGGCCGCGAACGAATTCGGTCCTAGCTCCTGCCGAAGCGATCCTTCCACGCCGGCAGCGCATCGGGGAAGGGCAAGGCCGTTGCCTCATAGACGCCGCGCGCGATGGCGCGCGCCACCACGTTGGCGGCGACGGTGCCGAGTTCGGTGAGGCCGTAGAGCGGATCGATCGGCTTTGCGCCGGTGGCAGCGGCGAACACCAGATCGCCGTCGAGCGGGGCATGCACCGGATAGATCGCGCGGGCGAAGCCGGTCTGCGCCGACATCGCCAGCCGCTGTGCCTGCGCCTTGGTGAGCAGGGCATCGGTGACCACCGCGACCAGCGTGGTGTTCTCGATCGCGGTGGCGGTCGCCGCGCCCTTGACCCGCATCGCGCGCATGTCGTCGGTGAAGGTTGCGGGCATACCGCGACCACCGAACTCGTCACCGATCTCGTAGGGCGCCGACCAGAACCATGGGCCGTCGCCGACGGTGACGCTGCCGACGGCATTGACCACTGCGAGCGCGGCGACACGAATGCCGTTTGGTAACTCGGCCGAAGCAGACCCTAGCCCGCCCTTGAAGTTCGCTGTGGTGGCGCCGAAACCTGCGCCGACGGTGCCGAGTGCGAAGTCGTCGCCAGCGGTACTGGCTGCCGTATAGCCGAGATCGCGGTAGGGCGAAAAGCGGCCCCACTTTTTGTTGCCGCCGTTGAGAAGGTCGAACACGATGGCGCCAGGCACGATCGGGATCACCGCATCCGCGATGGCGAAACCGCGCCCCTGTTCGGCGAGCCAGCCCTGCATGCCGCCGGCCGCATCGAGGCCGAAGGCGGAGCCGCCGGCCAGCGCGATGCCATCGATACCGTCCACGGTATTGACCGGATCGAGCAGGGCGCTGTCGCGGGTGCCGGGGCCGCCGCCGCGAATGTCGAGCGAAGCGACCGCCGGCTTGTCGAACAGGATGGCAGTGACGCCGGACGCCAGCGTCGCATCGTGCGCGTGGCCGACGCGTACGCCGGCAATATCGGTGAGAAGGTTCTTCATGCTGCGGCGTCCTCCGTCTGCTGCGCTCGGCGTCGGTGAATCATTGCCTGATTCCGGCATCGATGTTTTCGGCAAGGATGGATTGCCCGGTCAAGTCCGACAATGCCGCACCGGTTGAGAGTGTCGATGACACCGCGATCACTACTCCTGTGATGACGCGCCGGGCCTGGCACCGGTATTCCGAACGCGCTTACACAGGTTGTCTTTGCGCGGCCCGTCGAATAGGCTGGGCGGATGATGTTTATGTCCACGTTCTTCCCGCTGATCTGACCGGCCCGTTTCGTGCCGGCGCGTATGCGTCGATCAGTGTGATGGCCCTGCGAATGCAGTGGCCCCTGAAGAATGGACAAAAAATGCCTGCGACTGAACACACCGGCCTGAGCACGGCTCAGGTCGAACATTTCATCGATACCGGTTTCGTCAAACTCGAAGACGCCTTTTCCGCCGATCTGGCGCAACGGTGTCGCGACGAACTATGGACGGACATGGGGCTTTCACCCGACCGGCCGGACGACTGGATGCAGCCCGTCATTCGCGTCGGCTTCAAGACGTCATCGCCGTTCATTGAAGCCGCAAACACGCCGCGGCTGCGGGGCGCCTATGATCGACTGGTCGGTGCCGGGCGCTGGCAGGCGCCACGCGGCCTCGGGACCTTTCCGATTCGCTTTCCGTCGCCGGAGTCTCCGGGCGACGATGGCTGGCATGTCGACATGAGTTTCGGAATCGAACATTCCGATTTCATGGAATGGCGTGCGAACGTGAAAAGCAGCGGGCGCGCGCTGCTGATGCTGTTCCTGTTGTCGGCCGTCGGGCCCGACGATGCGCCGACGCGGATCCGCAAAGGTTCTCACGCGGCGATCGCGGGACGGTTGCTGCCACACGGCGACGCTGGTCTGACGCTCCGGGAGCTTTCCGCCGATGGCTTTGCGTCCACGGAAGGTTGCGAAGTCGTCCTGGCGACGGGAAGGGCAGGCACCGTTTATCTGTGCCATCCTTTCATCGTGCACGCCGCACAACAACACCGCGGAGCGCAGCCACGTTTCATCGCGCAGCCGCCGTTGTTGCCGACCGGCGAATTCGATCCGACGTTGCCGCCATCGCCGATTCAGGTTGCAATCCGGAAAGCATGCGGACTTTGAGGTGGTGATGTTGCGGCAAGCCGTGTCTGCACCGTGTTGATAACGACATGGATGGCCGGGGCGTCGCGTTTGCAGCGTTGCCGTGCTGCGGCGGCTGACCCGGCCATGACAGACAGCGGCCACAGCCCCCGAAAGGGCGTCTGTGGCCGGTCACTTCATTATAACATTTGCGAGAGGGCCCGCTGAAACGGTGGGTGAGGTCCCGGAATTGGACCGGCGCGCCCTTGCATCCTGCGGCATCGCCGGTGCAATTAGCCCATCATGATCCACGACGTCACCTTGCCGGCCGCGCTGATCGCCGGCCTCATCAGTTTCCTGTCGCCTTGCGTGCTGCCGCTGGTGCCGCCGTATCTGGTCTATCTCACCGGCGCGACCATCGAACAGGTCGCAGACGAGGAGACGCCCGAAGCCTCCAAGCGCAGCATCATGCTGTCGGCGTTGCTGTTCGTGCTCGGCTTCTCGACGGTGTTCGTCGCGCTCGGCGCCAGCGCCAGCCTGATCGGCGGATTGATCCGCGCGTGGTCGGCGCAACTCTCGATCCTCGCTGGCATCGTCATCATCCTCATGGGTCTGCATTTCCTCGGGCTGACGCGGATCGGTTTCCTGATGCGCGAAGGGCGGCTGTCGATGTCGAAGCCGGTCGGGTTGTGGGGCGCCTACATCATGGGGCTGGCGTTCGCCTTCGGCTGGACGCCGTGCATCGGGCCGATCCTTGCTGCCATCCTGTCGGTCGCTGCTGCCGAAGCCACGGTGACGAAAGGCGCGGGGCTGCTTGCGGTCTATTCCGCCGGGCTCGGCATTCCGTTCCTGCTGGCGGCGCTGATGATCGAGCAGTTCTCCAGCGTCTTCGCGCGCATGAAGCGGCACCTTCACAAGGTGGAGAAGGTGATGGGCGTGCTGATGGTCGTCACCGGCGTCGCGTTTCTCACCGGCTCGATCAACTGGCTGAGCATCTGGCTGCTGGAGACATTTCCGGCGCTGGCGAATTTCGGGTGACGCGGAGCGATTGAATAGTTACGCGGCGTCATCGTTGACATAATAAAATGTATCCTATAAGATACAAAGATGTTTGAGGTTCACAAAACCGCGGAGTTCGATACGTGGCTTGTGGGCCTCAAAGATCTGCACGGTAAGGCGCGGATCGTTTCGCGCATTCAACGTCTCGAGCAAGGTAATCCAGGCGATGCCGCGCCAGTTGGCGATGGCATCAGCGAACTGAGAATCCATTCAGGACCCGGCTACCGCGTTTACTACAAGCAGGCCGGCAAGATGATCATTCTGTTGTTGTGTGGTGGTGACAAGTCAACGCAACAGAGAGATATCC
>JAFKKL010000106.1 GCA_017305595.1 Hyphomicrobiales bacterium
GAGGGGAAGTCGGGATGAGGCGCAACGGCAGGCTGAATTCTGCAGAGAGCCTGTCGCTTGGACGCCAACAACGAGTCGGTAACGAATTGTCTTTCATCCGCAGTATGCGGGTATAGCAGGGGGAGTTCTTTAATGACGATACAATTGACGGGATGGGGTCTGGCGTTGGCGCTGGGACTCAGCATGACTTATGGCGCTGACGCGCGCGAGATCAAGATCGCGCATGTCTACGACAAGACCGGAACGCTCGAGGCCTATGCCAAGCAGACGCAGAACGGCCTGCTGCTCGGGCTCGAATACGCCACCAAGGGAACGATGACGATCGGCAGCGATAAGCTCGTGGTCATCGAGCGGGACAATCAGGGCAAGCCGGACGTGGCCAAGGCGCAACTCGCCGCGGCCTATAGCGACGACAACGCCGACATCGCGGTGGGGCCGACGGCATCCAACAATGCGCTGGCGATGCTTCCGGTCGCGGAGGAGTATCGCAAGATTCTGTTGGTGGAGCCGGCGGTGGCCGATTCGATCACCGGCGATAAATGGAATCGCTACATCTTCCGCACCGGCCGCAACTCGTCGCAGGACGCGATCGCCAATGCCGTGGCGCTGGACAAGGAAGGCGTCTCCGTCGCGACGCTGGCGCAGGACTATGCGTTCGGGCGCGACGGCATCAAGGCGTTCAAGACCGCGATGAAGCATGCGAAGATCGTCCACGAGGAATATCTGCCGATCAACACGGCGGACTTCACCGCCGGCGCACAGCGGCTGTTCGATTCGTTGAAGGATAAGCCCGGCCGCAAGATCATCTTCATTCTGTGGGCGGGTTCGGGCAATCCGTTCAAGATCGCCGACCTCGATCCGAAGCGTTACGGCATCGAAATCGCGGCGCAGGGCAACATTCTGCCTGCCATGGTGCCATACAAGCAACTGGTCGGGATGGAAGGCGCCACCTATTACTATTATGGCATTCCGAAAAATCCCATCAACGACTGGCTCGTCGCCGAGCATCAGAAGCGCTTCAATTCTCCGCCGGACTTCTTCACGGCGGGCGGCATGGCCGCGGGCATCGCGATCGTCGAAGCCATCAAGAAGACCGGCGGCAAGACCGACACCGAAACCCTGATCAAGGCGATGGAGGGAATGTCGTTCGACACGCCGAAGGGCAAGATGACGTTCCGTCCGGAGGATCATCAGGCGATGCAGTCGATGTATCATTTCCGCATCGCGGCCGATCCGAATTTGGCCTGGGGTGTGCCGGAGCTGGTTCGCGAGCTGAAGCCCGAGGACATGAACGTTCCGATCCAGAACAAGCGCTGATCGTCCGCGCCATGATGGGGGGAAGTGGCAACGCATCGGAACCGCGCGTCTCGCTGGAGACGCGCGGCCTCGGAATCCGCTTCGGCGGACATGTCGCGGTGAACGCCGTGTCATGTGCATTCCGGCCGGGCGAACTCACCTGCATCGTGGGACCTAATGGCGCCGGCAAGACGACCTACTTCAATCTGATTTCCGGCCAGCTGCGTCCCAGCGAAGGATCGATCCTGTTGCAGGGGCGCGATATCACTGCGATGTCGACCTCGGCGCGGGCATTGGCCGGGCTCGGCCGCGCCTTCCAGCTCACCAATCTGTTTCCGCAGCTCAGCGTGCTGGAAAATGTTCGGCTTGTGGTTCAGGCGCGGCGCGGCTTCGGCTATTCGCTGCTATCGCTCTGGACGGCACATCGCGACGCGATCGAGGAGGCGGAGAAATGTCTCGAACGCGTTTCGCTGCAACATCGGCGCGATGCGACGGCCGCATCGTTGCCCCATGGCGATCAGCGCAAGCTGGAAGTGGCGCTCATGATCGCGCTCAATCCCGATGTGTTCCTGTTCGATGAACCGACGGCCGGCATGAGTATCGACGAAGTGCCGGTGATCCTCGACCTGATCCGCGAAATCAAAACCGATTCATCCAAGACCGTGTTGCTTGTCGAGCACAAGATGGATGTGGTGCGCTCGCTCGCCGACCGGATCATCGTGCTGCATAACGGCACGCTGCTGGCCGATGGCGATCCGGCGACGGTGATGGAATCGCCGGTCGTTCACGAAGCCTATCTTGGCATGTCGGCCAAGGAAGCCGCAGCGATTGAGCAGGTGGCCCATGACTGATAAGGGTGCGCCGCTTCTCGCGCTGGACAAGGTCGAAACCCGGATCGGACCCTATCACATCCTGCATGGCGTCGATCTCGTCGTGCCGGAAGGCGGAGCCACCATGCTGCTCGGCCGCAACGGCGCCGGCAAGACTACCACGGCGCGGACGGTGATGGCGCTGTGGCGCGCCAGTGCCGGCAGCATTACCTTCGGCGGCCGCGACATCACGCGGGAAGATGCACCGACAATCGCACGTCTTGGCGTCGGCTACGTCCCGGAGAGCATGGGAATCTTCAGCGATCTGACGGTTGCGGAGAATTTACGTCTTGCGGCGATCTCCGGACATCTCGATCCGAAGCGGCTCGACGTGATCTTCAGTGCCTTCCCGGCGATCAAGCGATTCTGGCTGGGCCGCGCCGGGACCTTGTCGGGCGGACAGAAGCAGATGTTGTCCATCGCGCGCGCCATCGTCGAGCCGCGCCGTCTCCTGATTATCGACGAGCCGACAAAGGGGCTGGCGCCGGCCATCATCGCCAACATGATCGGTGTGTTTCGCGATCTGAAGGCGACCGGCGTAACGATTCTGATGATCGAGCAGAACTTCGCGCTGGCCCGGGCGATCGGCGACACCGTGGCGGTGATGGAAGACGGCCGCATCGTGCATCACGGCAGCATGGCCGAACTCGCCGACGACGATGCCTTGCAGCGCCGGTTGCTCGGCCTGTCCATGTCAGCACATCAGTGAGGACGAACGCATGTCCAACCCTGTGACTGCACCAACCACCTCCGACATTCCGCGCCAGCCGCTGGACTGGCTTCCGGTGGCGCTGCCGCTGATGGTCGCGATTGCCGCTTTTCCGTTGGTCGGCAATCCGTGGACATGGCTGACGCTGACCGTCGCCGGGCTTGCGATGGGCATGATCATTTTCATGGTGTCGTCCGGGCTGATGCTGGTGTTCGGCCTGATGGACGTTCTCAACTTCGGCCACGGCGCCTTCATCGCGCTCGGCGCCTATGTGGGGCTGGCAGTTCTGATGCCGCTCACGCCATGGGTCGAGGCCACGTCGGTTCTGTTGAACTCCGCCGTTTTTGCTCTGGCGCTGTGCGCCGGCGTCATCGTTGCCGGCGTGGTCGGATTCGTGTTCGACCGGCTGCTGATCCAGCCGGTTTACGGCAACCACCTCAAGCAGATTCTGATGACGACCGGCGGCCTGATCATTGTCGAGCAGTTGATCCGCGCGATCTGGGGCTCGGAGACGGTTTCGTTCAATCTGCCCGCCAGCCTTCGCGGATCGTGGCTGTTGGGCGAAGCGGCTGTCGAGCGATATCGCATCGTCGCGCTCGGCATCGGCAGCGCGGTCTTCCTCGGGCTTCTTCTGGTGCTGACCAGAACCCGGATCGGCCTGATGATCCGGGCCGGCGTCGAGAATCGCGAAATGTTGGAGGCGATGGGTTATCGCACCCGCCATCTTTTCGTCGGCGTATTCGTGGTCGGCGCGATGCTGGCGGGCCTCGGCGGCGTGATGTGGGGACTTTACCTCCAGAATTTCACCGCATCGATCGGCGCGCAGATCAACGTGCTGATTTTTATCGTGATCATCATCGGCGGCCTTGGCTCGACCACCGGCTGCCTGATCGGCGCGTTGCTGGTGGGATTGACGAGCAACTATGTCGGATTCGCTGCTCCGAAGATTGCACTGTTCTCGAACATTCTTCTGATGCTGCTGATTCTGCTCTGGCGGCCGCAGGGGCTTTACCGGGTGGTGGATCGATGACCGCGCACGTTCCGGGACCAAGTTTCATTTGTCGCCTGCTCTCGGGAGACCTGCCCCGCAGCCGAATCCTGACAGTTATCCTGATCGCGATCGTGGTCGGTCTGGTCGTTGCGCCGTTCCTCGTTCCGGGCGCGCGGAGCCTCAACACCTCCGCGAAAATCCTGATCTTCATCGCGCTGGTGGCAAGCTACGATCTGCTGCTCGGCTACACTGGCATCGTGTCGTTCGCCCACACGATGTTTTTCGGGATCGGCGCCTATGGCATCGCGATCGCGTCCACCCGGATGGAGCCGGGCTGGACGGCATTGGCGGTGGGCACGTCGTGCGCCATCCTGCTCTCCGTCGTTCTGGCAACAATCATCGGGC
>JAFKKL010000024.1:0-31377 GCA_017305595.1 Hyphomicrobiales bacterium
TCCGCCGTGCCGTGCGCGGTCTGTTCGAGATAAGTCGCGTAACCGAGGCCGATCAGGTAGTCGCTGTCGGCGTAGCGCTGCCTCAGTTCGGCAAGTCGCTCCGGCTTGATCAGATCGCGCGCCGCGATGGCGCTCTCGGCGTAGTTGCCATTGTCATAAGTCTTGCCGCCGGCTGACTTCCACGGAAACTGATCGGGCCGCACATAGTTGCGCAGCCGCACCTCGACCGGATCGAGGCCGAGATGCACTGCCAGCTCCTCGATGGTCCGCTCGATCGCAAAACACGCGCCCGGACGGCCGACGCCGCGATACGGCCCCATCGGCGATTTGTTGCTGGCGCAGGTCCGCGCGGTCGCGCGATAATTCGAGATGGTGTAGGTGCCCGGAAGAAAGCCGATCGCCATTCCGGATTCCATCGGCGACGTCCACGCCCACACCGAATATGCCCCGGCATCGACATCGATCGCCGCTTCCAGTCCCAGGATCAGTCCGTCCTTGTCGGCGTGAACCGTGACTTCGTAGCGATGCTCGCGCGCGTGCGGAGATGCGATCAGATGCTCGCGACGATCCTCGACCCAGCGGATCGGCTTGCGGATTTTTTTCGCCAGCGCGGCAATCGCGATCTCTTCCGGATTGAGATTGTTCTTCACGCCGAAACTGCCGCCAACCTCGGGAGCGACGACGCGCAACTCGCGTTCCTGCATGTTCAGGCAATGCGCCAGCGCCGTCCGGATCACGTGCGGAAACTGCGTGGAGGAATAGACGACGAGTTCGCCGGTGCGCTCGTCGATGTAGCTCATCACTCCGCGGCCTTCGAGCGAGACGATGGCCTGCCGGTTCATGCGATACTGGCGCGTGAGCGAAACGGCGGCCTTGGCGCGCGCGGCATCGACGTCGCCGACATCGATGCTCGTCTCAAGAAACAGATTATCGCTCCAGCCGGGATGGATCGGCGGATAAGCAGGGTCGCGGCACTGCGACAGATCGCTGACGGCGGGCAGTTCCTCGAACTCCACCAACACCGCCTGCGCGAGATCTTCGGCTTCCGCACGCGTGCGTCCGAGGCAGATCGCAATCGGCTCACCGACAAAGCGCACCCGATCGTTGGCGAGCGCCGGATAGTCGGAACGGCGAAATCCCTTGGCCTGCGAGTCCGCCTGAATCGGGCGAATGTCGCCAAGGTCCGACAGCAGGAAGACACGCTGTTCGAAACCTTCCGGCTTGGTCACGCTCAGGATGTTGGCATGCGCCACCGGACTGCGCAGGAAGGCAATCTCCCACATCCCCGGCTGGCTAATATCGGCAATAAAGGAACTGCGCCCGGAGAGCAGGCGCTCATCCTCGTTGCGCAGGATCGAACCGCCGATCCCCTTCTTGCCGTTTTGAACCGTAAGCGCATCCATCGCTAGAGGCCCATATACGCTGCTTGAACCGACGGGTCCTGACTCAACACGCGGGTTTCGCCATGCATGCGAACCCGGCCGGACTCCAGCACATAACCGATGCTAGCGAGTTCGAACGCCGTCATCACGTCCTGCTCGACCAGCAGGATCGAGATGCCCTGCTTGTTGATCTCGATCAGGCTTTCCGCCAGCAATTCCACCGCCTTCGGCGCAAGCCCGAGTGACAGTTCGTCGATCAGGAGCAGCTTCGGTCGCGCCATGATGCCGCGTCCGATCGCGCACATCTGCTGCTGACCACCGGACATCGTCGTCGCGCCCTGATTGGCGCGCTCCGCGAGGATCGGGAAGATGCTGAAGACAAGATCGAGATCGCGGGCAATCTCCGCAGCGCCGTCGGTGCGCGCGTAGGCCCCCAGCATCAGATTGTCCCGCACGCTCAGTGTCGGAAACAGCCGGCGCCCCTCGGGAACATGAATCAGCCGCTTGCCGACGATGCGATCCGCACCCTGCTTGGTGATGTCCTCGCCGTCGAACTGGATGCTGCCGCTGCGCGCGCGAACCATTCCGGAGATCGCAAGCAGAAGCGTGGTCTTGCCGGTGCCGTTCGGGCCGACGATGGACACGATCTAGCCCTTTGGCACGACCAGATCGACACCCCACAGCACCTGCACGTCGCCATAGCCAGCGGTCAGGTTGGACACTGTGAGAATTGGCGGCTTCGATGCAACGCCCGAAATTTCAGTAACGGCCGCGGTCATGCCGACAACTCCTCAGCGAGGGCTGGTGTGGTTCCGGCCGCGCGGCGTCGCGCCGCGAGCTTCACGGCCTCGACGATTTCCGGATAGGCTGAACAGCGACAGAGATTACCGATCAGATAGTGACGGATCTCATCCTCGGTTGGGTTTGGATGAACGTCGAGCAATTCGCGCGCCATCATGATGAAGCCGGGCGTGCAGAAGCCGCACTGAAATGCGCCGACCTCGATAAAGGCTTGCTGCACCGGATCGAGTTCGGCGCCGTCGTTGATGCCTTCGATCGTCACCACCTTCGCGCCATCGACCAGTTGCGCCAGATAGAGGCACGACGAGACCGACTTGCCGTTGACGTAGACGGTGCAGCAGCCGCACAGGCCCTGGCCGCAGCTTTCCCGCGCGCCCTTCAATTCGAGCCGCAGCGACAGCATCTCGATCAGCGTTTCGTGCGGCATGACGCTGACGGAGACCGGCGCACCGTTGAGCGTGAAGCGGATGGTGCGGGCGTCAGTCATTGTCGTCCTCCGGCAGCGGCGTGCCGTTCTTCTTCTGGATCGCGCGGAAGATCGATTCCTGCGTCAGCGGCAGATCGGTCAGATGAACACCGATCGCATCGGCGATGGCGTTTCCGATGGCGGGCGACAGCGCGATCGTGGAGCTTTCGCCGGTGCCCTTGGCGCCGAACGGCCCGGAGTGCTGGCGCGATTCCACGTACTCGTTGACGAACTGCTCGGGCATATCGAGCAGCGACGGAATTTTGTAATCCGCCAGCGAGCCGTTGGTGAGTTGCCCGTCGCGGAACACCATGTTCTCGGTCATGGTGAAGCCCATCTGCATGATCGCCGCGCCGGACACCTGCTGCCGGACAGCGCGCGGATTGATGGCAACGCCGGCATCGACGACGCTCACCAGCTTGACGATCTTGATCTCACCGGTCTCGGTGTCGATCTCGACCTCCGCGCCGTTGGCGCCCACGCCCCAGAACGGCGTCGCCTTCGGCGTCTGACCGGTTTCCGGATCGGGCTTCTTGTAGTCAGGAATGAAGCTGCCAGTGCCGATGATGTTGCCGGCCTGCATGCCGTACTTCTTCCGCAGCATCTCGCTGACCGGAAGATTGCTGTTGGGCGGCAGGCCAAGCTCCTTCGCGAGATCGTCGATCTTCCTGAGCACATCCTCTGCGGCGAGGCGCACGGCCGTTCCCATGTGGAAGGTCGAGCGCGATCCCAGCGTGCCCATGTCGTAAGGCGTAACGTCAGTGTCGGGATGAATGACGTGAACCGCTTCGGCATCGAGACCGAGCACTTCGGCCACGATTTGCGCCATCACGGTGTCGGACCCCTGCCCCATATCGACCGTGCCGATATAGAGACCGCAACTGCCGTCGCCATAGAGATTGACGATCGCAACCGACGTCGTCGGCGACGTGATGCCCTTGATGCCGACAGCGAGACCCCGTCCCCGTCGAATCCGACCATTGCCCCGGTCGAAAGGCTTGTGCCAATCGAGCCTGTCGGCGACCTGATCCATCGCCTTCTCGAACGCAGCGTCGTGCACCGGCGTACCGGACGCCTGCGGCCGCCCTTCCTGCAACAGGTTCTGGCGGCGGAATTCGATCTTGTCGAAGTTCAACGCCTCGGCAATTAAATCGGTGTGGCACTCATAGGCCCAGGCCGCCTGCGGCGCACCGAAACCGCGCAGCGCGCCCGCCGGCGGCCGGTTGGTGTAAACGGCGAGCGATTCGATCTCGACGTTATCGATGTCGTAAGGGCCGGCGGACGTGAAACCGGCCTTCTGGGTGACGCGCGGACCGATATCGGCATAGGCGCCGCCGTTCCAGAGAATCCTGCATTTGCGCGCGACGACCTTGCCGTCATTGTTGACGCCGCTCTTGATGGTGAACGTGCACGCGTGCTTCGTCACCATGAAGAACTGTTCTTCCATGGTCAGCGAAATTTTCACCGGACGCTGCACCAGCAGCGACAGCGACGTCACCAGCGCTTCGAGCTTGATATACAGCTTGCCGCCGAAACCGCCGCCGAGATGCGGGACCTTGACGCGAACGCGGTTCTCCGGCCAGCCGAGCAGCCGCGCCATCTCGATCCTGACGAACGACGGCCCCTGCGACGCGGTGTGCAGCGTCATCCGCCCATCGCGAACGTCAGCGATGGAAACGAACGGCTCCATCGGCGTATGCATGGCTTGCTGGCAGCGGAAGGTGTGCTCGAATACGTGGTCGGCCGCGGCGAAAGCTTCCTCGACGTTGCCGCGCACCAGGCGATAATCCAGCGCGACGTTGGTGCCGCGCCGTCCCTTCAGATGCTGAAGATCGGGAAATGTCGCCGCCGGCTTCAACTCGTCGTGGACGCAAATGTCGGACGTCGCCGCCTCGACCTCGTCAAGAACGGCGGGCAGTTCTTCGTATTCGGCGGTGATCAGGCTCGCCGCGTATTCGGCAACGCGCGGGTCCGACGCCAGAACGACCGCCACCGGCTCGCCCGCGAAACGCACCTTGCCGTCGGCCAGCACCGGCTGATCGTGAAAGGCCGGTCCGTAATACGGATGCGGGATCACCGTGCGAATGTCATCGATGGTGACGACGCGGAAGACGCCTTCGACGGCCTTCGCCGCTGACGTATCGACGCTCTTGATGAGCGCGTGCGGCAGCGTACTGCGGAATATCTTGCCGTACAGCATGCCCGGCAGACGAAGATGGTGGGTGTATTCCGCCTGCCCCATCACCTTGGCGCGGCTCTCCAGACGCGGGACCGAACGACCGATATTGCCCACCGGCATCAGCGCTACCATCACTTACGCTCCCGCCAGCGAGTGCATCGCGCGTGACAGATGCACGCGCAGAAGATGTTGCTTGTAAGCGGCTGAGCCACGACTGTCGGAGTGGATATCGGCTTCCGCGACCGCGGCTTCGCCGGCGCGCTTCAGCGCCGCCTCGCTGAGATCGGAACCGCGCAGTTCGTTCTCGGCCGCATCCAATCGCGTCGGCCGATCGAGCGCCGCGCTGAGAACAAGACGCAGATCGTTGACGCGTTGCCCTTGAAGATTGGCGGAAACCGCAATTCCCAGCGCAGGCCAGTCGTGCGCGGAACGCGTCGTGACCTTCACATAGGTCGACGTCCATTCAGGCCGTACCGGAACGATCACCTCGCCGATCAACTCGCCGTCGCCCAGCGTCGTCTCGTAGTAACCCGCGAACAGGTCTTCAACCGGAATGACGCGCTCGCCGCTCTTGCTGACGATGCGGATGCTGGCCGCATGCGCCATCCAGACCGGTGGAAGATCGAGATGCGGATCGGCATGCGCGAGATTGCCGCCCACCGACGCGACATGACGGACCCGGATATTGGCCAGCGTCTTCATAGTGCGCACGACCGCCGGCAGATGCTGCAACACCATCGGCGAACGTTCGATCTCGGCGAACGTCGTCATGCCGCCGATGCGGATGTGCGATTGATCCGCATCGATACGCAACCCATCGAAACAGCCGCCGACATTCCGCAGACTGACAAGGCGCTCCGGCTTGAAGATCTGCGCCTTCATCATCAGCATCAGCGCCGTGCCGCCACCCATCGGGCGCACGCCGGGATCACCATCCGCAAGCAGATCGAATGCCTCGTCAAGCGTTGCCGGTTCTGAGAGTTCGAATCCGAGCATCCCTCAGATCCCGCTTCGAGAACGATGAGATGAAACCCGGCCAGCGCCCTGGACCGGGAGAATGTGCGTGCCCCCGCAACGCAACGAAGAACAGTCGAGCATGATGTATCCACAACCTTGCGACCATCGAACGTTCGCAGAGATGATCCATAATGTCAAATTTTTGATACGGCACGGTCAAACAGAGAGGCAATACATATCAATATATTGATATTACAAGATTTTATATCATTTTGGCGGATGCTAATTCTGGCACTACTGCACGCAAATTCAGCTTTATGACCGGTTTTGATCCAAAAAATTCACAGGATTGACCACTAACGCGTCATTGTACCAAATTTAGTACGATGATGGACGATCACCACGGCAAAGTCGCGTGGCTGACATAGCAAACAGCGGGAAGGATATTCCGCGCCGAACAGGATCGGCGGATGCGGATTGCGGCAGAAACAGTCGGAATGCCGCCCGGGATCAGGACTAGCCTGCACGGAATCAGAATTGGGCGTGGCTTTTTGCCGCCGCGGATTTTCCGCGCACGGACTTCGGCTCAAAATGAACGAGCGCGTCGTTACGCGATGGCTTCCAGACCGGCTGAACGGCTGGTGCCTTCATCGCTGAACAGATAGACGCGGTTGCGACCGGCGGCCTTGGCGTCGTAGAGCGCGCTGTCGGCCTCCGCGAACAGTTCAGTGATCCGCCGGCGATGAGGCCGGCCGACCAGGGCGGCTCCGATCGAGGCTCCGATCTCGAGCCGAAGGCCATTCCAGAACAACGGCCGGCACAGCATGACGACGGCTTCCTGAAGCACACGCGCGATTTGCGCCGGAATCACGGGCGCGCGCAGGATCAGCGCAAACTCGTCGCCGCCGATGCGCGCAACCAGGCCGGCATTGTGGAACGCGCGACGCAGACGCATCGCGACCTCGCACAGACATGCGTCGCCGGCCGCATGACCGAAGGTGTCGTTCATCTCCTTGAAGCGGTCGAGATCGATCAAGACCAGCGCCGAGGCACCGGCATGGTTCAAGCCATCATGAACAATCTCGCGATAACGCGCCTGAAAGACCGAGCGGTTCGCAAGCCCGGTAAGCGCATCGATTTCAGCGCGGCGCCGCAAGCTTTCCATCGCCTGCCGGTCGGCGGTGATATCCTGCTTCGCGCCGAAGATGCGAACGGTCCGTCCGCCCTCCCCGATCGCATTGATGGACAGCCGCATCCAGCGCCTCTCGCCTCGCCAGGTGATGATCTCGGCATCCAGCGACGTGGTCCGGCCGGTGCGAATCACTTCGGCCCGCGCAAGCTCCATGTTGCGGCGGGAATCCTCGACATAAAGATCGACGATCGACGCGCGCCGCAGCGGGTTGCCCATTGGATAGCCGAAGATGCCGTAGACGCCCGGCGTCCAGGTCAGACGCTCCGTGGCCAGTTCGCATTCCCATGCGCCGATGCCGGCAAACCCCAGGGCCTGGTCGTAGAGGCGCGCGCGAACGTCGACCGACGGAAGCGCGGGAACAGGATCTGCCTCATCTCTCATTCGCGATTCCGCAGCCTACGAGGTTTGCCTCCTCCTTGTTTACTAAAACCGCAGCGTTAAGGAATTCTATACCGGTGTGGCAGACTGACGCCGCAAGGCCTCCCGGCAGCGACGCCGTCCATGCCGAGGGCGATTTATCGTATACTTTTATTCTTAATCGTCAGCCATTTATCGTGTACGGATAATATCCGTGAAAATTATCTGGGACGAACCGAAGCGCAAAGCAACCTCGCCAAACATGGCTTGGATTTCGCTTCCCTGACTATCGAGTTCTTCGATGACTCCACCATCTTCCCGTCCACGACAGGCCGCTTCGTCGCGGTGGGAAACCTGAATGGCGCAATCATCGTTGCCGTCGTGATCAAGCCGCTTGGCGCCGAAGCCCTATCGGTCATCTCGATGCGGCCCGCGAGCCGCAAGGAGAGGAGTACAATATGAAAAAGATGAAGCGCCTCACCGAGGCAAAAATTCAGAAGATGATCGCATCGGATCCGGACAATCCGGAATTGACGGATGCGCAGATCGCAAGAGCCAGGCCGTTCAAGGATGTCTTCCCCGACCTTCACGCCAGCATCAAACGATCGCGAGGCAGGCCGAAAAGCGAGAATCCGAGGGAAGCGGTCACCTTGCGGCTGTCGCCTGATACGATCGAGAAATTCAAGGCCACCGGCGACGACTGGCGCGCCAGGATGGCCAAGGCGCTTGAGCGGGCGAAGGTGTGATCCGTCGCTCATCTAATTGTATTCACGACCGCAGCAGCGGTGATCGGCAGCCGCCGACGGATCGACATCCAGCAATCCGCATAACCTTTACCGATGCTCGACGCGCTGAAATTGTGGGCTCGAACCCTTAAACGCGATGTCATCGTGCTCTGGCTAGCGGCGCGCGATCCTCGGGTGCCGTGGTACGCCAAGGCCGTCGCAGGCGCGGTCGCCGCCTACGCGTTAAGTCCGATCGATCTGATTCCGGATTTCATTCCAATATTGGGATATCTCGATGACCTCATCATCGTGCCGCTGGGAATCTGGCTTGCGATCAGCTTGATACCACTGGACATCATCAGCGAACTTCGCACCGAGGCGGCAACACGGTCGAAGCCGCGAACATGGGTTGGCCTCATGATCATCCTCGCGATCTGGGCGGCGGCCGCGCTGATTCTGATCTGGTGGCTGCTTTGATTGAGCAAAATGAAATCCCGGAATCGGCCCGACTTGCCAAGTCGAGCGCCGCGCACCCGAATACGTCCTGCGAATCCCCACCCCCGACAGCCTTCTCCCCGTCAGTCGACTTGACTCATTAACCGGCATCGCCAACGCTATGGACCTTGCCATCAAGGACTGAGGAAACACCATGGCTTATAAATTCGAACTCTATACCGACAAGGCTGGGGAGACCCGTTTCCGCTTTAAAGCGCCGAACGGAGAAATCATGTTCGGCTCCGAAGGTTACAAGCAAAAGAAATCCGCTCAGGATGCGATCGCTTCAATCCAGAAGAATGCTGCCGGGTCGACCGTCGACGACAACACCGGCAAGTAACGGCACTCCGCAAGGTCAAGCGAACGGTAAGGCGGCATGCGCCGGCGCGCGTTTGCCGCTTTGCTTTTATCGCCGGGACATCGACAGATCTGGCCGAACCTCCCCGCACAGGAATGAAGCATGCCGCACAGGCCTGCAATCGTCCCGGTGTCGTCGGACGATAGAGCCCGAATCGGATCATCCGTTAAACGGTTTGATTACCTTACCGGCTGAACGAATCCGGCATAGTCACATCGGGTAATGATCGATGACGTATAAAGCGCCCGGCTTCCACCAGCGGCACATCATCCATTATGCTTCTCGATCAGCTGTCTATCCTCATCGCCATCGGCTTTTCGAGCGCGTCGCTCGGACTGACGCTGTTCATGATGTGGATCGTCGGACGCGGCGAAGCGCATCTGCTGAGCTGGTCGCTCGCGCTTGCGTTCATCCTGCTCGGAGTTGCCTTCTTCGGAAGCGTCGTTGAAAATTACAACGCGACGTTCCTTCTCGTCTCCTTTCTGCTGCTCGTTGTCGGCTTCGGCCTGCTGTATATCGGCTCCGCGACATTCTGCTCCGGCAAAGCCGGTTGGCTTTCGGCCATGGCGCTTGTCGGTCTTGGCGGGATATCGATAACCGCGGCTTTCGCGCTCGGTTACTCCGGTATCGGCACCATGGCCGGAAATGTCCTGCTGGGCGCCCTTATGCTCGCAAACGCGCATCAGTATTGGAGCGCCCGCGCGGAATCGCCGCTGCTGATGACCGCGAATGCGGCACTCTATCTCATCGTGTCGGTATCTTTCATGTTGTGCGGCTATGCGCTCATTCATGAAGGGCAGTACATCCTGACCGCGAAACCGTCCAACTGGGCGGAAGACATCAATTCGATCGTGGTGATCGCGGGCTTGACCGGCATCGGCACGCTGTCGCTGACGCTCAATCAGGCGCGCATCGCCAACCGGCACAAGCGGGAAGCGATGACCGACGCCTTGACCGGGCTTCTGAACCGCAGGGCGCTGTTGCAAAACCCGTCCAACACCGTGCCGGCAGGGACCGCCCTCGTTGCAATGGACCTGGACTACTTCAAGAAGATCAACGACCGGTACGGCCACGATTGCGGCGACCAGGCGCTGAAAGCCTTCGCCGAACTCATCCGCGCCAACATCCGCCCGACCGACCTTGCCGCACGCATGGGCGGCGAGGAGTTTTGCATCGTGGTCTCGGATTCAAACCAGCGTGCGCCGATGACGATCGCGGAACGCATCAGGGAACAGGTCGAGGCGATGACGATTTCCACCGCGGCCGGTCCCGTGCGCACCACCGTCAGTGCCGGCATTTCCTATGCCTCAGGCGACGAGACGCTCCAGTCGCTGCTGATCCGTGCCGACGAGGCGCTTTACGAAGCCAAGTCCGAAGGGCGCAATCGCGTCAGAACGTCGGACCTCAACGGCCTCGCCGCCTAGGTTTTCAAACCGGATTGATCGACCGATGACACGTCGGGCCCGGCAAGCCGATAGCGTGATCACACAATGATGACGGCCGGCGGTCCGCGCGCCAGTGCGGTGCGACCGTTTCTCCACCCCGCAATTTCCTCTTGGGGGTGTTGAGAAGGGTATGGTTTCATGTGAAGACGACAGCCTGTTCCCACCCTCACCCGTGAGTGCCACGTCATGACCTACCGCGCGCCCATCAACGACATTCTGCTGGCCCTCAATCATGGCGCCGGTTTGCAGGCCGCCGTCGATGCCGGTCATCTGGGCGACTACGACACCGAGATCGCCGCCGCCGTGCTCGAGGAAGCGGGCAAGTTTGCCAGCGACGTTCTGGCGCCGCTCAACCGCGTCGGCGATCAGAACGGTATCAAGCTCAGCGACAACAAGGTGACAACCGCGCCGGGCTGGCCCGATGCCTATCAGCGCTGGACCGCAGCCGGCTGGAATGCGGTCGCGGGCAGCGAAGAATTCGGCGGTCAGGGCTTGCCGGGCGCGATCAACGCCGCCTGCACCGAGATCTGGAGCGCGGCGAACATCGCGTTCGAGTTGTGCCCGCTGCTCACCGCCAGCGCCATCGAGGCGCTCGACGCCCACGGCAGCGACAAGTTGAAGAACATCTATCTCGCCAAGCTGATCTCCGGCGAATGGCCCGGCACCATGCAACTCACCGAGCCGCACGCAGGTTCCGACGTCGGCCTGCTGCGCTCGCGCGCCGAACGCGCCGATGACGGCACCTATCGCATCAGCGGCACCAAGATCTTCATCACCTACGGCGACCACGACATGACTGATAACATCATTCATTTCGTGCTGGCGCGCCTGCCGGACGCCCCTGCCGGCACCAAGGGCATTTCGCTGTTCCTGATTCCGAAATTCCTCGTCAACGCCGACGGCTCGCTGGGCAAACGCAACGACGTTTATCCGTCCGGCGTCGAGCACAAGCTCGGCATCCACGCCTCGCCCACCTGCACCATGACCATGGGCGACAACGGGGGCGCGGTGGGATACCTGATCGGTGAGGAAAATCGTGGAATGCAATGCATGTTCACGATGATGAATCAGGCGCGCCTCGGTGTCGGCCTGCAAGGCGTCGGCCTTGCCGACCGTGCCTATCAGCAAGCCCTCGCCTACGCGCAGGAACGCAAGCAGGGCAAGGGCAGCGGTTCGACCGGCGCCGGCCCCGATCCGATCATCGTACATCCCGACGTCAAGCGCATGCTGATGCAGATGCGCTCGATGACCGCAGCCGCGCGCACCATCTGCTATGCCACCGCCGTTGCACTCGATGTCGCCGCGCGCGCCAAGGACCCGCAGGTCCGCGCCGCCGCCGCCGCGCGCGGTGCGTTGCTCACACCGATCGCCAAGGCGTTCTCCACCGACATCGGTAACGAGGTCGCCTCTCTCGGCGTGCAGATCCACGGCGGCATGGGTTTCATCGAGGAGACCGGCGCGGCGCAGCATTTGCGCGACGCGCGCATCACCCCGATCTATGAAGGCACCAACGGCATCCAGTCGATCGACCTCGTCACGCGCAAGCTCGGCGTCAAGGGCGGCGAGTCGGTGTGGGCGCTGCTCAGTGAACTGTCCGACATCGTCAAGCGTGTCGAGACATCGAACGATCCGGCGTTCGGCTCGACCGGCGCAAAACTGCGCGAGGCGCTAGAGTCGCTTGAGCGCACCAGCCGCTGGCTGCTCGAACGCCTCGGCACCGCACCGAACGAAGCGCTCGCCGGTGCGACGCCCTATCTGCGGCTGTTCGGCTCCACCCTCGGCGGCTGTATGTTGGCCAACGAAGCGATGGCGGCCCGCGACAGCGGCGATCAGTTCGGCGACCCGAAGCGCTACGTGACACTGGCGCGCTACTTCGCCGAGAATGTCGCGGTCCAGGCGCCGTCGCTGGAGCGCACCGTGGTCGAAAGCGCCGATACCGTGCTCGGCGCCGACGCGATTCTGCTCGCCTGATCTCCTCCGATAGGCTGACAATTTTCGCCACGATTTCGCCGCAAGAATCCCGAGCCGAAAAAGGACCCCGAATGACCGACCATCTGACCGTGACCGACGACGGGGCCACCCGCATCATCGCCTTCAATCGGCCGGACAAGAAGAACGCGCTGACGCAGGACATGTATCGGGCCATCACCGATGCGATCAACAGCGCGCAGGACAATGCCGCGATCCGTTGTTTCGTCCTCACCGGCGGCACAGGCGTCTTCACCGCCGGCAATGACCTCGAGGATTTCCTCAAAGGCGGCACCGCCAGCGCCGACAAGCCGCGTCCCTCCGCTGCACTCGGCTTCCTGCACGCCCTAGCGCGCAACACCAAGCCGCTTGTTGCCGCCGTCGACGGCATCGCCATTGGCGTCGGCACCACGATGTTGTTTCACTGCGACTACGTCGTCGCCAGCAGCAACGCGCGGTTCTCGACACCCTTCATCCATCTTGGACTAGTGCCGGAAGGCGCATCGAGTCTTCTGATGCCCCGCGCCGTCGGCCATCAACGCGCATTCGCAACGCTGGTGATGGGCCGTTCGCTCAGTGCCGACGAAGGACGCGAGGCTGGTTTCGTCAACGCCGTGGTTGCAGCAGGCGAAGCCGATGCCGAAGCGCTCAAGGTCGCACGCGAAATCAGCGCGCTGCCGGCGGAAGCCGTCGCGATCTCACGCAAGTTACTAAAGCCTTCGCCCGAAGAATTGATCGAGCGGATCAATCACGAGAGCGCGCTGTTCGGCGAACGGATGCGTTCGCAGGAAGCGGTCAATGCCTTCAAAGCATTCTTCGCACGCAAGAAGGCCTGATCAGACGGACTGAACCGGCGAGGAGGACGTGATGCGGCGCACTCCGCCGATACTTGTCGCCCTGCTTGCCTGCCTTACAGCGACACAGGCGCAGGCAAGCGATCGCGTACCGCTGCGCATTCTCGCGATCAACGATCTGCACGGCAATCTCGAACCGCCGCCCGGCGGCATTCGCATCGACGACCCAATCAACAAGGAACGGAAGATTCGCATCAATGCCGGCGGCGTCGAACACATGGCGACGCTGGTGAGGCAATTGCGCGCAGATCACAAGAACACGACCTTCGTCGCCGCCGGTGATCTGATCGGCGCGAGCCCATTCCTCTCCGCGATGTTTCACGACGAACCGACCATCGAGTCGCTGTCCTTGATGGGCATGGAAATCGCATCCGTCGGCAATCACGAATTCGACGAAGGCAAGACCGAACTGCTGCGGATGCAGAACGGCGGATGCCATCCGACTGACGGATGCCGGGGGCCGCATCCGTTCACGGGTGCAAAATTCCGCTATCTCGCCGCATCGACGTTTGACAGGTCGACCGGCACGACGTTGTTTCCGCCCTACGTGATCAAGACGTTCGATGGCATCCCGGTTGCCTTCATCGGTTTGACGCTGAAGAACACGCCGCGCCTCGTCTCCCCGGTCGGCGTCACGGATCTCGAATTTCGCGACGAGGCCGACACAGTCAACGCGCTGGTGCCCGAGCTGAAAGCAAGGGGCGTCGAGGCCATCGTCGTACTGATCCACGAAGGTGGCTTTCCCACCGGCGATTACAACGAGTGTCCCGGCATCTCCGGTCCTATCGTTGATATCGTCAAGAAATTCGACAAGGCGGTCGATATCGTCGTCAGCGGCCACACGCATCAGGCTTACACCTGCAACATCGACGGCCGGCTTGTCAGCAGCGGCGACAAGTATGGCACGCTGGTCACCACCATCGACGTCGAACTCGATCGTAACACGCGCGATGTTGTGAGCGCGAAGGCGAACAACATTATCGTCCGCGCCGATAAACTGGCGAAGGATGCCGAACAGACCCGATTGATCGCCGACTATCAGCAGCTCGCCGGCCCAATCGCCGCGCGTCCCGCCGGCAGGATCACTGCCTCGCTATCGCGCATCCCGACCGATGCCGGCGAAAGCGTGCTCGGCGACATCGTCGCCGACGCACAACTTGCCGCGACGCAAGCCGCCGATAAAGGCGGCGCGGTGATCGCCTTTACTAATCCCGGCGGCGTGCGCAGCCCGATCATCCGGCGCGACGACGGCAGCATCACCTATGGCGACGTGTTTGCGGCACAGCCGTTTCGCAATCAGGTTGTGACGATGACGCTGACCGGTGCGCAGATCAAGGCCGCGCTGGAGCAGCAATGGCTCGACCCGACGCGGCCACGCGTCCTGCAAGTCTCGAAAGGCTTCAGCTACACCTGGGACAATGCAAAACCGCTCGGCGACCGCATCGTTTCGAATAGCATGATCCTGAACAACGTAATGATCGATCCAACGACGAGCTACCGTGTCACCGTCAACAACTTCCTCGCCGTCGGCGGCGATGGCTTCACCGTGCTGAAGGGCGGTACAAACCAGCTTTTCGGCCTCTATGACGTGGATGCGCTCTATGCCTATTTTCAAGCAAACAGCCCGGTCGCGCCGCCAACAACCGGCCGGATCACCCGGCTCAATTGAGTCGTCCTTCCATACCCGATGATCTTGCCGGCCTGCCCTTTCACAATCCGTTGCCAGCCACTACACTTGGCAGACAACGCTTGACGCATCATCCCTCACGCGCCCCCGGCGCGGCGGACTTTTGAATGACCACGCTTCTTGTGACCCATCCCGCATGCCTCGATCATGTGATGCCGCCCGGACATCCGGAATGTCCGGATCGGTTGCGCGCCATCGATGCCACGCTCAGTGAAGAGCGCTTCAACGCCCTCTCCCGCGCGCTGGCGCCGGAGGGATCGCTCGATGCGGCTGCGCTCTGCCACACCGATCATCTTATTGACGAGTTGCGACACATTGCGCCAAGCCAGGGTTTTGCTTTCATCGACGGCGACACTTCGATGTCGCCCGGTACATGGGAAGCGATCCTGCGCGGCATGGGCGGCGCTATTGCCGCCACCGAGGCCGTGCTGTCGCGCGCGCATGACAACGCCTTCGTCGCGATCCGGCCGCCCGGCCACCATGCCGAGATCGGCAAGCCGATGGGCTTCTGCTTTTTCGACAACGCCGCCATCGCCGCACGCCATGCGCAGCGCAAGCATGGCATCGGCCGCGTAGCGGTGGTCGATTTCGACGTGCATCACGGCAACGGCACACAGGATATCTTCTGGGCCGACCCCACGGTGATGTATTGCTCGACGCATCAGATGCCGCTGTTCCCCGGCACCGGCTCCCGCTCAGAGCGCGGCGAGCACGACACCATCGTCAATGCGCCGCTGATGTCCGGTGACGGCAGCGTGCAATTCCGTTCTGCTTTCGAAGATTTCATCCTGCCGCGCCTCACCGCATTCGCACCGGAACTGATTATCGTCTCCGCCGGCTTCGACGCGCATCGCCGCGATCCACTCGCCACCCTCGAACTCGATGCCGAGGATTTTGGTTGGGTGACGCGCCGTCTGATGGATGTCGCGGACTCAACCGCCGGCGGCCGCGTGGTCTCGGTGCTGGAAGGCGGCTACGATCTGCAAGGCCTGCAGGAATCCGTCGCGGCCCACGTCACCGCGCTGATGGGAAAATGACGTCCCGCCACATTCCGTCCTCACCCGTGTTTATCATCGCGCGCGACCGACATTCAGCAGGAACCTGACCATGGCCGACACTAACCACGCCGACATCAAGAAGCTGAGCTTCGAGCGCGCGCTGGAGGAACTCGAATCGATCGTTACTCGCCTCGAGGGCGGTCAGGTCGCGCTTGAGGAATCGGTCGCAATCTACGAGCGTGGCGAGGCGCTGAAACGGCGTTGCGAGGAATTGCTGCGCCAGGCCGAAGCTCGCGTCGATAAAATCACCACCGACGCCAAAGGCCAGCCCAACGGCACGGAGCCGCTCGACGTTCCGTCGTAACGATCATCGCGTGGCCCAAAGCGGCCATCATCGATCCGGGACCTTTGATTTAACGCCCAATGTCGGCTTTACTGCGGATGCGGCGTGAACGCGCCGCGCCGATGTCTCGTTTTGAGTTTTTGATGAGCGCCAGATTGCCGAACGCGTTTCTTTTACAAAGCCGCCACAAGGCCTTTTTGCCAGTTGCGCATCTTCAGGCCGGGTTGTGAGCGTGCGCGTTCAACGCCGTCACGTCATCTACGTTCAGGGATACGACCCGCGCGGGCTCGCGCAATACTATCGCTTGTTTCGGACCGAGCTGCGCAAATCCGCCGTGCTTTATGGCTTGCAGGCTAAGATCGGTCGGCCGCAGACCACGGACGATAACACGATGGCATCATGGTCAATCGACACGCAAGGCCGTGATTGGCAGACGCGCGTCACCTACGACTTTCTGCGCTGGGAAGATCTGATCAAGAGCGACTTCGCCGTTCCGATCTGGCGCACTGTCCTGCACGGGTTCACGATCTATTGCCGTGCATTTTTCTCAGGCGTCATCCCGCGGATTTGGAAAGCGCACTGGCGCTTCGGGATGTTCATCACCTATCCGCATTTTGTGCTACTGAATTTGGTGATCTGGTCGGCTCTCCCGGCCTGGCTTGTTGCCACTGCTGCGAGTTATTTCGGCGCACCCACGCCTATCAAATGGACCGCGGCCATCGCGGTATTTTTCGTCGCGCTGTGGGCGCTGTTGAAATATACCGAGAAGCGCACCTACGCACTCTATCTGATGTCGGATACCATCTTCACTTGGCAGTTCGCGCATCGCGCGCGGCCGGAGTGGGATCGCCGCATCGACCGCTTCGCGCAACATCTGGTCGAGGTCGCACGCACGAGCGACGCCGAGGAACTCGTCGTCGTCGGCCACAGCTCCGGCTCGTTCCTCGGTGTCGAGATCATGGCGCGGGCGCTCGCAATCGATCCCGACCTTGGCCGCCGCGGTCCGCGCGTCGTGCTGCTGACGCTGGGCGCCGACCTGCCGATCGTCGGTTTCATTCCGGCCTCGAAGCCATTCCGTGAGCACCTTCGGCAACTTGCGGTCGCGCCCGCGACCGACTGGGTCGACGTCCAGTCGCGCAAGGACGTGATGAACTTCTATCCGTTCGACCCGATTGCCGGCCACGGCATCGATGCCGGTCCTGCACGGCGCAATCCGACCGTGGTGCCGATCCGGTTTCGCGACATGATTGATCCGGCGCACTACAACAGCTTCCGCTGGCAGTTCTTCCGGGTGCACTTTCAGTTCGTCATGGCCAGCGAACGGCCGCATCCTTTCGACTTCAATATGATCGTATGCGGTCCGATCGCTCTGGCCGACCGCGCCGCAGACCCGGACGCGGCACTTGCCGCCTCCAACCACCCGGACCCGCCAACGATCCGCACTCCACCCCTTTCCTCCACCTCGCTCCCACGATAAAAAGGAACCCGAGGTCCCTTCCGCTCGTTAAGGTCGAGGCGCATTTGAACCAATGCGCCGCGCGGCCTGACCAATAGCAAGGCCAAAAGTTGGCTTTGGGGAGGAGGCTTGGTATAAGATTGGAAACACTATACATTTGCACGCTCGTCTCGGCCGACCGAACTTTCGGCTAAGAGACTGAAACTGTTTGTGTAAATGCCGAAATGAGACCGCGCAGCAGACGTGATCTACATCACAGTTCTCGGAAGCAGCGTGCGATAGGTTCGAAACCGTTTTCCCTGTTCAGGGGCTACAGGATGCGGGTGCCCGATGCGCAAGGGTTGCGCAGCACCCATATCATCCTTGTCGCCATGCCTGACATGCAAATTGGAACTCTGCCGTGACCAGCTTCAGTAAGACACCGCTCCTTGACACGATCCGCACCCCCGATGACTTGCGCAAGCTCAAGGTGGAGCAGGTTCGCCAGGTCGCCGACGAGTTGCGGCAGGAAACGATTGATGCCGTGTCCGTCACCGGCGGACACTTCGGCGCCGGCCTCGGCGTGGTCGAATTGACCACCGCGATCCATTACATCTTCGATACGCCGCGCGACCGACTGATCTGGGACGTCGGCCATCAGGCCTACCCGCACAAGATTCTCACCGGCCGCCGCGACCGCATCCGCACGCTACGCACTGCGGGCGGCCTCTCCGGTTTCACCAAGCGTTCCGAGAGCGACTACGATCCGTTCGGCGCGGCGCACTCGTCCACCTCGATCTCGGCCGGCCTCGGCATGGCAGTCGCGCGCGATCTCTCCGGCGGCAAGAACAATGTCATCGCGGTGATCGGCGACGGCGCGATGTCGGCGGGCATGGCTTACGAGGCGATGAACAATGCCGGCGCGATGAATTCGCGGCTGATCGTCATTCTCAACGACAACGATATGTCGATTGCACCGCCGGTCGGCGCGATGTCGAATTATCTGTCGCGGCTCTATTCCGGCAAGACCTACCGCACCATCCGCGAGGCCGCCAAGCAGCTCGGCAAGCACCTGCCGAAAATGATCGCCGACCGCGCCGAGCGCGTCGAGGAATATTCGCGCGGCTTCATGACCAACAGCGGTACGCTGTTCGAGGAACTTGGCTTCTATTATGTCGGCCCGATCGACGGCCACAACCTTGACCACCTGCTGCCGGTGCTCAAGAACGTTCGCGACATGGAAGACGGCCCGATTCTGGTCCACGTCGTAACGCAAAAGGGCAAAGGCTACGGCCCGGCGGAAGCCGCCGCCGATAAGTATCACGCGGTTGTCAAATTCGATGTCGCGACCGGCGCGCAGTCGAAGGCGAAGCCTAACGCGCCGGCTTATCAGAACGTGTTCGGCCAATCGCTCGTCAAGGAAGCCGAGAAGGACGACAAGATCGTTGCCATCACCGCGGCGATGCCGTCCGGCACCGGCGTCGATATTTTCAACAAGGCATTCCCGAAGCGCACGTTTGACGTCGGCATCGCTGAGCAGCATGCAGTGACGTTCGCCGCCGGTCTCGCGACCGAAGGCTACAAGCCGTTCTGCGCGATCTATTCGACTTTCCTGCAACGCGGTTATGACCAGGTGGTCCACGACGTCGCCATCCAGAACCTGCCAGTGCGTTTCGCCATCGACCGCGCCGGGCTCGTCGGCGCAGACGGCGCGACCCATGCCGGATCGTTTGACAACGCCTATCTTGGTTGTCTGCCGAACTTCGTCATCATGGCCGCGTCGGATGAAGCCGAGATGGTCCACATGGTCGCCACGCAGGTTGCCATCAACGATCGTCCGAGCGCTTTGCGTTATCCGCGCGGCGAAGGCCGTGGCGTCGAGATGCCGGAAGTCGGCGTGGCGCTACCGATCGGCAAGGGTCGTGTCATCCGTCAGGGCAACAAGGTGGCGCTGCTGTCGTTCGGCACCCGCCTCGCCGATTGCGAAAAAGCGGCCGACGAACTCGCCGCCCATGGCCTCTCCACCACGGTTGCCGACGCACGCTTCATGAAGCCCCTCGATGTCGAGTTGGTGCTGAAACTGGCGCGCGAACACGAAATCCTGCTTACTGTCGAGGAAGGCTCGGTCGGCGGCTTCGGCTCGCACGTGATGCAGACGCTGGCCGAACACGGCATGCTCGACAGCGGCCTGCTGCGCTTCCGCTCGATGGTGTTGCCGGACGAATTCATCGATCACAACACACCGGCGGCGATGTATGCCTATGCCGGCCTCGACGCCAAGGGCATCGTTGCCAAGGTGTTCGAGACCATCGGCAAGGACCAGGCCGGGACCATCAAGCTCGCCGGCGCGTAAGCACCAAGCCGGACGGTATCAAAAACCCCGCTTCCGGCGCGCCGGAGCGGGGTTTTTCATTTGCCTCGGGACCGCGATAGATTGCTCGCGACATGACACAGACACGCAAACGTGCCGACATACTGCTGGTCGAACGCGGCCTGTTCGAAAGCCGGGCGCGGGCGCAGGACGCGATCGCGCATGGCCTCGTAACCGCCGACGGCAAGGTCGTCACCAAGTCCTCCGAGGTCGTTGCTGATGGCGCCGTCATCGAAGCCGCGCCTGCGCATCCCTGGGTGTCGCGCGGCGGCATCAAGCTTGCCGGCGCATTGGCGCAATATCCCATCGAGATCGAGGATCACGTCTGTCTCGACGTCGGCGCCTCCACCGGGGGCTTCACCGAGGTGTTGCTGAGCGAGGGCGCGGCACTGGTGTTCGCCATCGATGTCGGCACCGGCCAGTTGCATGATAGCCTGCGCGGCCACCCGCGCATCGTTTCCATGGAGCAGACCGACATCCGCAGCTATGACGGCAAGCGTCTGCCGCAGCGCCCGGACGTGGTGGTGATCGACGCCAGCTTCATCTCGCTGAAACTGATCCTGCCGGTGGCACTGCAACTTGCCGCCGCACCGACGAGCCTGCTGGCGTTGATCAAGCCGCAATTCGAGGCATCGCGCAACGCGATCAAGAAAGGCATCGTGCGTGATGCAGCGGTGCATCAGGCGGTGTGCGACGACATCGCCGCTTTCGCCGCCGCGCAGGGCTGCACGAATATCAAGGTATTTCCGTCCAGCATTCCCGGTGGCGACGGCAACGTTGAATTTTTCCTTGGCGCGCGCCGTGACTGAAAGGCTCGTCATCGATCACGTCGGTCAACGCGGCGACGGCGTCGCGCGCGTTAACGGCGCTACGCGTTATGTCCCTTACACGCTCCCCGGCGAGACTGTGGATGCTGCCGCGTTGGCGGCATCCGACCGCATGCAGCTTGTTGCAATTCGAACGCCAAGCCCGCAGCGGATCCATCCGCTCTGCGCTCATTTTGGCGTATGCGGCGGTTGCGCGATCCAGCACTGGCAACCCGATGCCTATCGCGCTTGGAAGCGTCAGTTGGTCATTGATACGCTTGCGCGCGCCAGCATCGACGTCGAGGTGACGGATATGATCGACGCGCATGGCGCGGGACGCCGCCGTGTCACGCTTCATGCACGCCGCGCGCCAAACGGCAGCTTCCCGGTCGGCTTTGCCGCACCGAACAGCCACGCAGTGATCGCCATCGATGCTTGTCCGATCCTCGATCCGGCGCTCGAAGGCGCATTCGAGACGGCACGCGCCCTCGCCGCTCTGCTGAAGCCCGTCGCCAAGCCGCTCGACATTCAGATGACCGCCGCGGACAACGGGCTGGACGTCGATGTCCGTGGCTCCGGCCCACTGCCGCCCAAGATCGTCACGGCGCTGTCGCGACTTGCCGAGCAATACAAGTTGGCGCGGCTGACGCGCCACGGCGAACTGGTACTGATGCGCGCGCCGCCTGTCGTCACCATGGGCGCGGCAACTGTGTCGCTACCGCCCGGTTCGTTCCTGCAAGCGACCGTCGCCGGCGAAGAGACGCTGGCGACGTTGGCGGCCGCGCATTGCGGCAAGGCCAAACGCATCGTCGACCTGTTCTGCGGCGTCGGCCCCTTTGCCTTGCGGCTGGCGGCGAAGGCAAGGGTTGCCGCCTTCGACAGTGATCCTGGCGCGATTGCGTCATTGCAAAAAGCCGTCGCCTCCGCCCACGGCCTGAAGCCGATTACCGCGGAGGCGCGCGACCTGTTCCGGCGGCCGCTGGTGCCGCAGGAATTGCGCGACGTCGATGCCATCGTGTTCGATCCGCCGCGCCAGGGCGCGGAAGCGCAGAGCAAACAGCTTGCCGCCAGCAAGGTGCCGGTGATTATCGCCGTATCCTGCAACGTCACCACTTTTGCTCGCGATGCGAGAATCCTGATTGACGGCGGCTACAAGATCGAAACCGTCACCCCTGTCGATCAATTCCGCCACACGCCGCATGTCGAACTGGTGGGGAAATTTGTCCGCCCGCGTTGAACCTTGCTGCAAACATGATGACTCATGACCGAGTGACTCCGTCCAATCGACCGGACGCTGATTGATCGCTCCTCCTGGCGCCATGCCCATTCCCGCGTCGCACATTGATGCGCCGCTGGAGGCGCAGACGCCGTCTGACACTTCACCTGTTGCATGTCACGCGAGCATGGTTCCCGAAAAGTGGGAGCTGTTTCCGGGCAGGATCATGCTCACTCAACCGAACGAGTGACGAGCCTGATCAATACAAGTCGGGCTCGATCCTTCACAGGAGGCTGTCATGGACGTGAATATGGATCGGCTGAATGAGTTCGTAGGCAAGATGGTCGGCGACATTGGCGCTGCCGCCAACACCGCATTGATTCGGACCGGCGACCGGCTCGGTCTCTATAAAGCACTCGCCCGGGGGCCGATGACACCCACTGAACTTGCACAAGCCACCAGTACCACCGAACGTTACGTGCGCGAATGGCTGTCCGCACAAGCCGCATCGGGCTATGTAGAATATGACGCCGAAACGAAAAAATTCTCCATGCTGCCGGAGCAAGCAATGGTTTTCGCGGACGACGACAGCCCGGTGTTCATGGGTGCGGTTGGCGATCTGATGGCGGCGATGATGCTCGACGAACCCAAGATTTCGGACGCCTTCAAGACCGGCAAAGGTGTCGGCTGGAATGATCGCGCTGAATGCCTGTTCTGCGGCACCGCGCGCTTCTTCCGCACCACCTACAAACACCACCTGGTGCAGGAATGGCTGCCGGCGCTCGACGGCGTGGTGGCCAAGCTCGAGCGCGGCGCCAAGGTTGCCGATGTCGGCTGCGGGCATGGCGTGTCGACTTTGTTGATGGCGAAGGCGTTTCCGAATTCGCGTTTCTTTGGTTTCGATCCACATCCGGGCTCGATTTCCGCTGCACAGAAGACAGCGACAAACGAAGGCTTGAGCCAACGTGCCGACTTCGCTGTCGCCACCGCCAAGACCTATCCGGCGAATAGTTACGACCTCGTCTGCTTCTTCGATTGCCTGCACGACATGGGCGATCCCGTCGGCGCACTTGGTCACGTCAAGGAAACGCTGGCAAAGGATGGCACCTGCATGCTGGTCGAGCCGTTCGCGCGTGACAAGCTCGAGGACAACTTCAATCCGGTAGGTCGCCTGTTCTATGCCGCCTCGACCATGGTGTGCACACCCGCATCACTGGCGCAGGAAGTCGGTCTCGCGTTGGGTGCGCAGGCCGGCGAAGCGCGACTCAGCGAGATTGCCAAAAAGGGCGGCTTCTCCCGCATTCGCCATGCCGCGGAGACACCCTTCAACTTGGTGTTGGAAGCGAAGGTGTGACCCGCGTCTGCTGACCGCACTCATAACGCTCTAGTGGAATCTCGTCGCTCCTCTTCGTCGTGGCCGAAGACAATACGGCCACGACGAAACATTTGTATCAAGAGGCCTCACCTGCCCCACCGCTCCTGCCAGATCTTTTCGCCGATCAAGCAATTGACGCGCGGCTCTTTACCGACGGCAGGAACGACACGTCGCTCGGGCACCCGCCCTGCTACTTCCATCACCAGCTTGGTGTGGATCGCCTCGCGAAACTTCTCGCGATTCTTGATCGGCACCACGAACGAGCCGGGGCCGCCGATGACGCAGTCCTCGTAGTAGTAGTCGAGGTTCTCGATATCCATCGTGGAATAACTCGGCTCCTTCACCATGATCGGCAGGCCGTTGATGACGATACCTTTCTCCAGCGCCGCATCGCGCGCCACCGTCACCGGCATTCCGTTGTTGTTGGGACCGTCACCGGAGATATCGATGACGCGGCGGATGCCATGATACTGGTTCTGTTCGAACAGCGGCATCGCGAAATTGATCGCGCCGGAAATCGAGGTCCGCGACGCCCGGCGTACCGGCGTTTTCATGATCTCCGCGGCAACCGCATCGGCGGATTCTGGCCCATCGATGATGCGCCATGGAATGATGACCTTCTGATCGGTCGACGCCGCCCATTCGAAATAGGTCACGGCAACTTTTCCAGTGGGGCCGGCCTTCAATGTCTGAAGGAATTCCTTGGAGACGATGGCTTGCGCGTACCCCTCACGCTGCACCGTGAGTTCGTCGATATCCATCGAATAAGAGACATCCACCGCCAGCACCAGTTCGACATCGACGGTGATGTCGGCGGGTTTGGCTTGAACCGCGAGAGGCGGCGCTTGCGGCGCGGCGTTAACGGCAACGTCGCCGGCCATGGCGCCGGCGGTCAACAGCACTCCGATCGAGACGTACCAGCGCATCGCGGCCTCCCGTCGCCCCTCGGCAATGGTGACACAGCGCGGTAATTCCGCAAGGCCCGATTGGGAGTCGTGGCAAGGCGCGAAGCAAATGCGATCAGTGCCTTTCGCTTCCGCTCGGAACCCATTTACCTAGGCTTTACCGCGATATTCTACAACCAAGGATAAACCCGTCCCTATTTGAGAGGGATCGGTCCCCGACTGGAAAAAAGCCCAACAGCGCCAAGCCGGTTCTAACGCCATGCGTTCTGGCGACACACCGCCATGCGCCGATTTCGATCATCGTGGAATTTTCTCCGCGGTCACCCAGAAGGATGACAAAATGCTTTCGCGACTTTCCATCAGGGTCAAGTTGATTTCCCTCGTTGCGGTTTTGCTGCTTGCATTGATTGCAACCGGAACCTTCGCCGTGATCGAGATGCGCGCGATCAACACCGCGGCGCAAGACATCAAAACCAATTGGCTGCCGAGCATCCGCCTCGTCAGCGAACTACGCACTCAGTCGGCACGCTATCGGGCCGTGCTGCGCGATTACCTGACCGAACCGGACGAGGCCTTCATGGCCGACATCCAGCGGAACCTCGATGCCCGTGCCAGGGATTATGAGACCGCCAACAAGGCCTATGCGCCGCGCATCTCCTCGCCGGAGGAAGCCGCGCTGTATCAGGAACTGTCGCAGACTTGGACAACTTTCCGCGCCGCCGCCGACGAGGTGGTGGCCCACGCCCGCAAGCATGAAGTTGCGCAAGCGCGCACCGTTAACGCCACTCGCGCGACGCCGGCAGGCCGCAAGATGGACGCCGTAATGACCAAGATCGTGGCGCTCAACGACAACGGCGCCACCGCCTCCGGCCAGAATGCAGAAACCGCCTACGCGACCGCCTTCGGCGTACTGATCGCCGTATTGTCCTGCATGGTTCTGCTCGGGCTCGCCGCCGCCGTGCTGGTGGTCCGGGACATCTCGCGCGGCATCGGCTCGGTGCTGACGCCGATGCACGCGTTGTCCGTAGGAAATCTCGACGTCGAAATTCCCCATCGCGGCGAGCATACCGAGATCGGTCAGATCGCCGACACCCTGCAACATTTCAAGACGGCGCTGATCGCCAAGAAAGAAACCGACGAGGCTGCCGCCGGTGAAGCCGGCGCCAAGCTGCGTCGCGCCGAAACCATGGACAAGGTGACTCGAAACTTCGAAACCATGGTCGGCGAGATGATAGGCTCACTGTCCTCGGCCTCGAACGAAATGGAGGCCACCGCCACGGCGTTGACCGGAACCGCCGACACCACGCGTCGGCTGTCCAACTCCACCGCCAGCGCCTCCCACGAGGTCTCCGAGAGCATCCAGTCCACTGCCGCCGCCACCGAGGAGATCACCTCCTCGGTCAACGAGATCAGCCGTCAGGTGCAAGAATCGAGCCGCGTGGCGCAGACAGCGGTGGCACAAGCCCAGAAGACCAATTCCAGCATCCAACAACTGTCGCAGGCCGCCGCCCGCATCGGCGATGTCGTCAAGCTGATCACCGCCGTCGCCGAGCAGACCAACCTACTCGCCCTCAACGCGACAATCGAAGCGGCGCGCGCGGGTGAAGCTGGACGCGGTTTCGCGGTGGTCGCCTCCGAAGTGAAGGCCCTGGCATCGCAGACCGCCAAGGCAACCGATGAAATCGGCACACACATCGCCGGGATGCAGGCCGCGACGCAGGATTCCGTGGCCACCATCCAGGAGATCAGCACCACCATCAACCTGATGTCGGAAATCTCCTCGACCATCGCCGCCGCCGTCGAGGAACAGGGCGCCGCGACGCAGGAAATTGCCCGCAATGTGCAGCAGGCCGCCGATCTCTGCGGCAACGTCGCCAGCAACATCACTGAGGTCGATCGCAGTGCCGGCGAAGCGGGCGCGGCGTCATCGCAGGTGCTTGCTGCGGCGCAGTCGCTGTCGATGGAAAGCCACCGCTTGCAGACCGAGGTACATAACTTCCTCGAGACGATCCGCGCGGCGTAGGCCACGCCGGAAAGAGATGACACAAGCCGGCGAGTGAACTCGCCGGCTTGTGTTTGGGCGATGGAACTACGCAAAATCCGCCATCGCCTCGCCCGAAAAACACGATAGTCTTCAGGTTCCCGGTCATATGGCGACGCGCATGAGCGATACCGTCATCAAGCCACGCACCAAGACGCGGACCAAGACCGCGCCGAAAACCGAGCGGCCGCGCCTGCACAAGGTGATCCTTGTTAACGACGACTACACGCCGCGCGATTTCGTCGTGAGCGTGCTCAAGGCCGAGTTCCGCATGACAGAGGATCAGGCTTACAAGGTGATGCTCACGGCGCATCAGCGCGGCGTTTGCGTGGTTGCGGTATTCACCAAAGATGTGGCGGAGACAAAAGCGACGCGCGCGACCGATGCCGGCCGCGCCAAGGGCTATCCGCTGCTGTTCACCACCGAGCCCGAGGAATAGTGCTGCGTTCGGCCGCTGGGGCGAAATCATCCGCGCGGCGGCAGCGCCTCGTCAGTGAGGCCATAGACGCGCTCGGCGCGGCGGAAACCGGCGATGGGAAATTCGCCAAGGTTGAGCCAACTCTCCGGGGCGGCGGCTGCGAAGCCTTCCGATGCAACGATGGTGCGATTGAGGTCGCTGGCGATCTTCTCGAGCCGCGCTGCAAGATTGACGGCGGGACCGATGCAGGTGAAGTCGAGCCGGTGGCCGCCGCCGATGTTGCCGTACAGGACTTCGCCGACATGCAGCGCTAGCCCAAAGCGGAACTTGTCGAAGTTGACGCCACCATGACGAAATGCCATCGCCGCGACGCGTTCCCGGCTGGCACGCGCCGCCGCCAGCACACGGCCGCAAACCTCCGCCGTGTCGGCGCCGCCTTCCGCGATGGGAAATACCGCAAGCAAGCCGTCGCCCATGAACTTCAGCACCTCGCCGCCATGCTCAACGATAGGTTCGACCTGACAGTCGAAGTAGAGATTGAGCACCTCGACCACCGCGCTCGGCGGCAGCATGTCCGACAGCCGCGTAAAGCCGCGCAGATCCGACAGCCAGATCGCTGCTGGCATGGTTTCGGTGTGACCGCGCCGGATCTGGCCGGCGAGAATGCGCTGGCCGGCACGATTGCCGACATAGGTATCGAGCAGAGCCGTCGCGGTGCGCTCCAGACGAATAATCTCGATGACACGCGCGACCGGCGCCATCAACGCGCGCAAAGCCTCGACCTCTCCCTCGGAAAAGCCGCCCGGCGCCGTCGTGGTCCAACTCACCGCATGAATCTCGCCGCTAAGAAAACGCAGCGGCATCGCGATGTAATCGGTCATTCTCTCGGCGCGCGCATCAATAAAAAAACTCGACCGCGTATCAGCCAGGATATCGGCCTCGCGGTAACGCATCTCGCGGCCCTCAGCGTGAACAACCGCGAGCGGGCTGTTGAGGAAGTTCTCATCCTCTTCGATGCCATACGGTGCGGCGTAGACCGTCACACCCTCACCACGCCGCCACGTAAAACTCTGGCCGAACATCTGCGGATGCAGCGTGCGGACAAAGACGCCGACGCGCCATAGCGCGACACCCGCCTCGACAAGACGCTCGCATAATTGCTGCATCATCACTTCCGGCGTCACGCCGTTGCGCTCGCCGGCCGATACCCAGGTGGCAATGTCTCTCAGATTCTCGATCTGCATTTCATCAATCCGGTGGCGTGTCTATCGATAGTCCCGCGAATCCGCTCCCAGTCCTCAACTTTGCTCCATCAGCGTTTCGTCGATCAAACCATAGACATGCTCGGCGCGACGAAAACCCGCGATCGGAAATTCACCAAGATCAGTCCAGCCATCGGAGCAAGCTTCGACAAACGTTGTCGACGCCACCACCGTCCGATTAAGCGCGCCGGCGATCTTTTCCAGCCGCGCCGCGAGATTGACGGCGGGACCGATGCAGGTGAAATCGAGACGATCGCCCCCGCCGATATTGCCATAGAGCACTTGTCCGACATGCAGCGCGAGCCCGAACCGAAATGCGCCAAGACGTTCGTCGCCGATGGCATATACTAGGCTTGCGACATTGGCGCGACTGGCCCTCGCCGCTTGCAGGACGGCCTGACATACCGCCCACATATCGCTGCCATCCTCGGCAACCGGGAAAACGGCAAGCAACCCGTCACCCATGAACTTCAGGATCTCGCCGCCGTGATCGAGAATCGGCGCGACCTGACAATCGAAATATTGATTGAGCAATTCGACGATGGCATCCGGCGGCAGGCGGTCCGACAGCGGCGTGAAGCCGCGCAAATCCGATAGCCAGATCACCGCGCGCATGGTCTCGGTGTGGCCACGACGAATCTGCCCTGCAAGGATGCGCTGGCCGGCGCGCGGCCCGACATAGTTGTCCAGCAGTCCGGCCGCGGTCCGCCGCAATAGGAAAATCTCGATCATCCGAGACAGTGGCGCATGGATGGCGCGCAGCTCATCGAGATCGGTGTCGGTGAATCCGCCCTCTCGCCGCGTTGACCAACTCAAGGCCTCACGCTGGCCGTCGGAAAATGTGATCGGTAGCGCGAAGTAGTCGGTGACGCCCTCAGCTTGCATCGAAGCCAGAAAGGAGGAATTGCCGACGTCATCAGTGTCACGCAGGCGCCGCCGCACTTCATGGCCCGTATCGTACACGATCGCGATCGGACTTGAGAGATAATCGTCGGATTCTTCAACCCCATAAGACGCTGCGGTCATCGACACACCGCTTTCCGCGCGCCAAATAAAGCCGCGACCCGACATCGTCGGATGTAGGGTGCTGACGAACACACCGACCCGCCAGATCGGAATGCCGCTGGCCACGATGCGTTCGCAACTCTCGGTGACGAACGAGCCAACCTGCGGCGCGGATTGCGCCCCGTCGATCAGCCAGTCTACCACGCTTTGGAGACGACCGGCTTGCATCAGCGATCGCCCTAGCCCACCTGCCCGCGATGGCGCAGCAGATGATCCGCCAGCACGCAGGCCATCATCGCTTCGCCGACCGGCACCGCACGGATGCCGACGCAGGGATCGTGGCGGCCCTTGGTCAAGATATCGGTATCGGCGCCGCTGCGGTCGATGGTCCGACGCGACGACAGGATGGATGATGTCGGCTTCACCGCGAACCGCACGACCACCGGCTGACCGGTGGAGATTCCGCCGAGAATGCCGCCGGCGTGATTGGAAAGAAACGCCGGGCCGTTGTTGCCCATCCGCATCTCGTCGGCGTTCTCCTCGCCCGACAGCGCCGCGGCATTGAACCCCTCGCCGATTTCAACGCCCTTCACCGCATTGATGCTCATCATCGCGGTGGCGAGATCGCTGTCGAGCTTGGCGTAGATCGGCGCGCCGAGCCCCGCCGGCACACCTTCGGCCACCACCTCGATCACCGCGCCGATGGACGAGCCGCTCTTGCGGATGCCGTCGAGATAGCCTTCGAAAAACGCAGCTTTGCCCTTGTCGGGACAGAAGAACGGATTGCGCGCCACCTCGTCCCAATCCCACTTTTCGCGGTCGATCTTATGCGGGCCCATCTGCACCAGCGCGGCACGCACCGTCATGCCGGGAATGACCTTGCGGGCCACCGCGCCGGCGGCAACACGGCTCGCGGTCTCGCGCGCCGAGGAGCGACCACCGCCGCGATAATCGCGGATGCCGTACTTCGCCTCGTAGGTGAAGTCGGCGTGGCCCGGACGATACTTGTCCTTGATGTCGGAATAGTCCTTCGAGCGCTGGTCGGTATTCTCGATCAGCAGCGCGATCGGTGCGCCGGTGGTGACCTGCACTCCGCTCTCCGGATGTGCCATCACGCCGGACAGGATTTTCACCTGGTCCGGCTCCTGCCGCTGCGTGGTGAAACGCGATTGGCCGGGACGGCGGCGGTCGAGGTCCTGCTGGATATCCTCGGCCGCGAGTGGGATCAGCGGCGGGCAGCCGTCGACCACGCAGCCAATCGCCACCCCATGGCTCTCGCCGAAGGTGGTGACGCGGAACAGGTGACCGAAGGTGTTGTGGGACATGCACCCGCCTTTAAGTAGCGAATTTCGCTACACCTCGTAGCGACTTGTTGCGAAAATCGCAAATTTTGCGGACCAGCCTCAGCTATACTTCGCCAGCGTCCCGTCCCTGAAGACGTAGACCGCGCCCTGTTCGATGAAGAGATCGGCCGCCTTCTCCGGCAACGCAACCCCGATCGCCACCATCAGCGCCCGCGCCGTGCCGCCGTGAGACACCGCGACGGTGTCACCGGGCAGCGAGTCGTACCACTCACGCATGCGCTGCGTGACCGATACATAGCTTTCGCCGCCTGGTGGCGAGACGTGCCACTTGTCCCGCTCGCGCTCCGCGAACAGATCAGGATGGGACGCACGCATCTCCGGCAAGGTCGAGCCCTCCCATTCCCCATAGGCAATTTCGCGAAGACGGTCATCGAGCGCGAAACCCTCCGGCGGCAGCCCCAGCTCCGTCCTCACCAGTTCCATGGTGACGCGCGCGCGCATTAACGGGCTTGCGACAAACGCAAGATCATCCAGCGCATGACCATTCCGTGCCACCAGATCGCCGAGGACATCGCCGGCATGGGTCGCTTGCACGCGGCCGAGATCATTCAGCGGAATGTCCTTGGAGCCCTGGAAACGGCCGGCCGCGTTCCACGCCGTCTCGCCATGGCGGATGAAGTAGATGGTCGGTAGGGACATCGTCGAAGGTTTCTTGGTATTTCCTACCGTCGTTGCGAGGAGCGTAGCGACGAAGCAATCCAGTCTCTCTCTTGTGGCTTCTGGATTGCTTCGCTTCGCCCGCAATGACGATCGTTACTGTTCACGGATAGGTACGGTTCACACCGGTGCGGATCAATCCTTCGCCCGCGAGATGTCCGGCGCATCGGGGCGCTTCATGCCGACGACGTGATAGCCGGAATCGACGTGATGCACCTCGCCGGTGACGCCGCGCGACAAGCTAGAAAGGAAATACATCGCGCTATCGCCGACTTCCTCGATGGTGACGGTGCGGCGCATCGGCGCGTTGTATTC
>JAFKKL010000024.1:31487-40282 GCA_017305595.1 Hyphomicrobiales bacterium
TAACGGAAATCGCCGATGCCGGACGCGGCCAGCGTCTTGATCGGCCCCGCCGACAGCGCATTGACGCGAATGTTCTTCTCGCCGAGGTCGGCGGCTAGATAACGCACGCTCGCTTCCAGCGCCGCTTTCGCCACGCCCATGACGTTGTAGTGCGGCATCCACTTCTCGGCACCGTAGTAGGTCAGCGTCAGGATCGAGCCGCCCTCGGTCATCAGTTTCTCAGCGCGTTGCGCGACGGCGGTGAGTGAATAGCAGGAGATCAGCATGGTCTTGCTGAAGTTGTCGGCGGTGGTCTCGATGTAGCGGCCGTCGAGTTCGTCTTTGTCGGAAAATGCGATGGCGTGGACCACAAAATCGATCTTGCCCCACTGCTTCTTCGCCTCGTCGAACACCGCGTCGATGGTCGCGGGATCGGTGACGTCGCAATGGCCGAGCAGGATGCCGCCGAGTTCCGCCGCCAGCGGCTCGACCCGCTTTTTCAGCGCATCCCCCTGCCAGGTAAGCGCGATCTCGGCCCCCTGCGCCCGGCAGGCCTTGGCGATGCCCCAGGCGATCGAGCGGTTGTTGGCGACGCCGAGAATGATCCCGCGCTTGCCCTGCATCAGGCCTGAATTCTGTCCCATTCCATGTCCCATCGATCCAATGCCGGCCGATCGCCAGCCCTTCCGGGTACACCACCGCCAACGCTTGGCAAAGCCTAAAATGACCCGAAAACGCGCTGTTTTGGGGCGGAAAAGTTAACGACCGGAATAGCCGCATGGGAGCGGTGTTCTATAAGCATGGGCATGGGGCCTGCTAGAGCCGGATAACGATCAACGCCCTCTCCGGCCCCGGCCTCCGATCCGATGAGATGACAGCCGAGTGATGAACACATTTCGCGACAGCGTCGAAGCCATGATTCCCGCCTTGCGCCGCTACGCGCGAGCACTGACACGTGACGCCGATGTTGCCGACGATCTGGTGCAGGATACGCTGGTGCGCGCGCTACGCTCGGAGCGGCTGTTCCTGGGCGGCGATATCCGGAGCTGGCTCTACACCATCCTCACCAATCTCAACCGCAACCGTCGCCGCTCGCTGGCGCGCAAGCCTTCCTTCGCGCCGCTGCAAGACGCTGCGGCCGGTGCCAGCGGCACCGAGGCCGAGGGTCGCGACATCGCCCGTGCGTTGGCGACACTGGTGGACGACCAGCGCACCGTGCTGCTGCTGGTGACGTTGGAAGGCCTGAGCTATCGCGAGATCGCCGACATTCAGGGCGTGCCGATCGGCACCGTGATGTCCCGCCTCGCCCGCGCCCGTGCCCATATGAAAGCCGCACTTGAAGGCGAGCGCCCGGCGCTGCGCCGCGTGAAGTAATTCGAGCCAGACGAGAAGAGACGACCATGACCGAACCCAACATTTCCGTCACCGAAGACGAGTTGCACGCCTACATCGACAACGAATTGCCGGTGGAGCGCCGTGGCGCCGTCGAAGCCTGGCTCGCCACGCACCCGGATGATGCCGAGCGCGTCCGATCATGGCGCGCGATGGCGGAGGAGTTGCACGCACGTTACGACGCGGTCGTGGACGAACCGGTGCCGCAACGGCTCGAGATCGAACGGCTGGCGCGGCCGCAGCGGCGCGTGCTGTATGGCGCGATCGCCGCCACGCTTGCCGCATTCGTCATCGGCGGTGCGACGGGATGGCTGGCGCATGGCGTCAGCGCCGCGCCATCGTCGCTGCAAGCCTTCACGCTCGATGCACTTGAGGCGCATCGGCTGTATGTCGTGGAAGTGCGTCACCCAGTCGAAGTCGCAGGCTCCGAGCGCGCGCATTTGCAGCAGTGGCTGTCGCGACGCGTGGGCTATACCATCAAGGCGCCGGAACTGGATGGCTCCGGATTAAAACTGGTCGGCGGTAGGCTGCTGCCCGGCCCGCAAGCGCCGGCAGCCTTCCTGATGTATGAGAGCCCGACCGGCGAACGCTTCACGCTCTATACCTCGCGTGCCACCGCGCCGACCACGCAGATGCGCTACGTGACGCGCGCCAGCGACGGCGCGTTGTACTGGTCGGATCGCGGCGTCGGATACGTGCTGTCGGGTCCTGACGATAACAAGAATCGCCTCGAACAAGTCGCGCGTGCCGTTTACGATCAGACCGAGAAAAACGGCGGCTGAGGGATGCATCCGGCGATGCGTCCTCACGAAGAGCCATCGTCAAGTTACGTCGCTAACAACCGCTCTGCGGCATCGACGGCGCGCGCATAACCGGGATAGTCACCCTTGCCACCGATGATCTCGATCGGCCCCGGTCCGATTGGCCCAGTGAGTTTCGGATCTGTGGTAATGAATACTCCGATCAGCGGTACAGCGTATGCAGCGGCGAGGTGCAGCAACCCGGTATCGACGCCGACCACTAACGAAGCATTCGCGATCACCTGCGCAGTTTCATCGAGCGGCCGTCGCTGCAGCACTTCAGCGCCCTTGATCGCACCTGCCAGTCGCTCGCTACGCACGCGCTCGGCTTCGGTACCCCACGGCAACAGAACGCCCATCCCCTTTCGCCGCAGCGCCTGCCCGAGCCCGATCCAGTTTGATTCACGCCACTCCTTATCCGCGCGCGATGTGCCGTGCAGCAGCACCGCGTAAGGCGTCGAAGATGCATCCGCGTGGCGCGGCAATCCGTAATCGATGACGTCAGAAGGAACGAAATTCAGCGACAGCCCCGCGAGCGCGCGATTGCGCAGCACCGCATGCTGATCCTTAGCCACCGTATGACGAACATCGTAGAACCACGATGCCATCGGCTCACGAATACTATAGCGGTCATAACCATGACGCTCGCCGCGTGCCTGCGCCGCGATCAGCGCGGATCGCAGCAGCCCCTGTGTATCGACCACGCGATCATATCGGCGTGCTTGCAAGACGCTTCGGAACGTCGCGACGTCTCGCCACGTCGAAGGCATTAGCAATCCACCACGCCAGCGCCGTGTCGCTACCGCAGTCACCTCGTTGACGCCGGGATGCAGTCGCGCCAGCGGCGCGAATGCTTCCTCCACCGCCCAGCCGATATGCGCCTTCGGCCAGCGCCGACGCGCCTCGGTGACTGCCGGCATATTGTGCACGACATCGCCAAGCGACGAGGTTTTAACAAACAGGAGAGAATCCATCGTCGGCAAAAGCTCGCATTGTTCGAAACCCGGTGAGGTTTTGGCAACCATAAGCACGTTTCAAAGCCGAGATCACACCGAATCTGCGGTTCATTAGCCCAGTTTTACCTTGTCTGCACCGCTGCGGCCGTAGGCTTGCCTGCTTCTTGGCGCGCTGCGGGGCGCGGTAGATAACGGAAGGGCCTCATGACCGTACTCGTGACCGGCGGAGCAGGCTATATCGGCAGCCATATGGTTCTCGCACTGGTGGAAGCCGGCGAGAGCGTGGTGGTGATCGACAATCTGTCGACCGGCTTTTCCTCCGCGCTGCCTGAAGGCGTTCCGCTCTATATCGGTGACGCCGGCGATGAAAACCTGGTCACAGGCGTCATTGCCAATCATGGCATTGAGGCGATCATTCACTTCGCCGGCTCCGTAGTTGTCCCGGATTCGATGCGCGATCCGCTCGGCTATTATCGCAACAACACCATCACCACGCGCAACCTGCTCGCGGCTGCGGTGCAAGGCAACGTCCGGCGTTTCATCTTCTCCTCCACCGCCGCCGTCTACGGCAATCCGGACCAGATGCCGGTGACCGAAGATGCGCCGACGCGGCCGCTATCGCCCTACGGCGCCTCGAAGCTGATGAGCGAGATCATGATGCACGACCTCGCCGCCGCGCACGATTTCCAATTCGTGGTGCTGCGCTATTTCAATGTCGCGGGCGCCGATCCCCTCGCCCGTATCGGTCTCGCCACCGTCGGCGCTACGCATCTGCTGAAGATCGCCGTGGAAGCCGCCACCGGCCAGCGCGCCAAGATCGACGTTTACGGCACCGACTATCCGACGCCGGACGGCAGTTGCATCCGCGACTTCATCCATGTCAGCGACCTGGCGCAGGCCCACCGCGCCGCGCTGGCCTACTTGCGGCAAGGTGGAACATCGACCACGCTGAACTGCGGCTATGGCCGCGGCTATTCCGTGCTGGACACCATCGAGGCGGTGCGGCGCGCTTCGGGCCATAACTTCGCGGTTCAATACGCGCCGCGCCGGCCCGGCGATATCATGACCATGATCGCCGATACCGGCCGTATCCGCGCAACGCTGGACTGGACGCCGCAATACGACGACCTGCCCACCATCGCCGCGCACGCGCTGACCTGGGAAGCCAAGCTCGCACAAAGCCGTGACGGCGACCAATGGCGGCGGGCGGAATCGGCTTAAAGGGATGGTAAAAACTCCGTTTCCGGCTTGAAAAAGCCGCGCATAGCGGGCAATTGAGGCGGACATTCTCGCACACAACCCTGACGCGTACCGCCAACTCGCCGCACTCGTCAATGGAACGCGGATGACCGACGCCCCACGCAAGATTACCGACGATCCCTACGGCGCAGCGATCCTGATTCGCCGCCTGATCAGCGAGCAGGCCGCAATTTATTGGCGGCGCTATCTGCTCGCCTTCATCCTGATGGGCGTTGCCGCAGCCACCACCGCGGCCGCCGCCTATCTGCTGGGCGAAGTCATCAACCAGGCTTATGTCGAGCGCAACGTGCGCGGCATCTTCATGCTGTCGGGCGTGGTGCTGGTCATCTTCATCGTCAAGGGCGCGGCCACCTATGGCCATTCGGTGATCCTGTCGCAGATCAGCAACGCCATTCTCGCTAACAACCAGCGCCGGCTGTTCGCCAAGCTGATGAGCGAGAGCATCGGCTTTTTCTCGCAGCGCCATTCGTCCGAGTTCCTGGCGCGGCTCACCGCTGGCGCGACCTCGGTGACGCAGGTGCTCACCCTGCTCATCAATGCGGTCGGCCGCGATCTGCTGTCGCTGATCGCACTGGTCGCCGTGATGGTGATGCAGGATCCGTATATGTCGCTGCTTGGTGCGCTGGTGGCGCCGCCGGCGATGATCGTGCTTCGCAAGCTGGTGAAGCGCATCAAGGGATTGGCGCACAGCCAGTTCCACGGCACCGCCGACATCATGGAGACGATGCAGGAATCGCTGCAAGGCATCCGCACCGTCAAGGCGTTCACACTTGAAGACACCATGCGCGAGCGCATCGGCGTCAGCATCGATGCGGTGGAGCGCGACTCCAACAAGATGGCGCGGATCTCCAATCGCTCCAGCCCGCTGATGGAAACGCTCGGCGGTTTCGCCATTGCCGGCGGCCTGATGTATGGCGGCTACCGCGTGGTGGCGATGGGCGCGACGCCGGGACAGTTCTTCTCGTTCCTCACCGCGTTCCTGCTGGCCTATGAGCCGGCGAAGCGGTTGGCGCGGCTGAATATCGACCTCAACTCCAGCCTGATCGGCGCGCGCAAGCTGATCGAGATCATCGACAGCCCGGCCACCGAGCCCGACGACAGCAACAAGCCTGCGCTGAAGCTGACCGAGGCGCGAGTCCAGCTGCGTGATGTGGCCTTTGCCTATCGATCGGGCGAACCGGTGCTGAACCGGATGAGTTTCATGGCCGAACCGGGCAAAGCAACCGCGCTGGTCGGGCCATCCGGTGGTGGCAAATCCACGGTACTGGCACTGTTGCTGCGGCTCTACGAGATCGACAGCGGCGAAATATTGATTGATGGCCAGAACATCTCCGCTGTGTCGCGTCATTCGCTGCGGCAGCAGACCGCCTATGTGGGGCAGGACGTTTATCTGTTCCGCGCCACCATTCGTGACAATATCGCGTTCGGCAAACCCGGCGCGACCGACGACGAGATCGTCGCAGCAGCCAAGGCGGCTTGCGCTCACGACTTCATCATGAATTTCCCGAAAGGCTATGATACGCCGGTCGGTGAGCACGGCACGCAACTCTCCGGCGGCCAGCGCCAGCGCGTCGCCATCGCCCGCGCGTTGGTAAAAAACGCGCCGATCATCCTGCTCGATGAAGCCACCGCTGCACTGGATTCGGAATCCGAGAAGCAGGTGCAGGAGGCAATCACCCATCTCTGCCAGAACCGCACCACCATCGTCATCGCCCATCGACTGCATACCATCATGAACTCGGATGCGATCCTGGTCGTCGAGGGTGGCGAGATCGTCGAGCGCGGACGCCACGACGATCTGCTGCGCCGCAATGGCCGTTACGCCTCGTTCTTCCGCCTGCAACATCGTGAGACGCCCACGCTGGCGGCCGTCACGGCATCGGCCTAGAGTGCCAGCCTTCCTTCGCTTCCCGTCCTCGTCAATCCGAGATCGTTCATGAGCACGTCTGCATCGTTCGTCATTCCCGCGCCGCCCCAAGCCGCCATCGCTGTTGTTGGCGAGAGTGGCAGTTTTCCGGTACGCCGTATCTGGTGCGTTGGGCGCAATTACCTCGAGCACATTCGTGAGATGGGCAACGACGAGCGCGCCCCGCCGTTCTTCTTCGCCAAGCACGCCGACATGGTCGTCGCCGACGGCGCAACGATCCCCTACCCATCGCTGACCAAAGACTTTCATCACGAAGTCGAACTGGTGGTGGCGCTCAAAAGTGGCGGCCGCAATATTCCCGCCGACAAGGCGCTCGATCATGTCTACGGTTATGCCGTGGGTATCGATCTGACCCGTCGCGACCTGCAAGGCGCCGCCAAGAAGAAGGAGCGGCCGTGGGAGATCGGCAAGTCGTTCGAGCTGTCCGCGCCGTGCGGTGCGGTGCAGCCGGCCGCGAAGATCGGTCATCCTACGAAGGGCAGGATATGGCTCTCGGTCAACGGCACCGAGAAGCAGAAGGGCGATCTCACCGAACTGATCTGGAGCGTGCCGGAGATCATCGCGAAACTGTCCGAGCAGGTCACGCTTGACGCCGGCGACATCATCCTGACCGGGACGCCGGCCGGCGTCGGCGCGCTTGTGCCGGGCGATCAGGTCGAATGCGGCGTCGACGGCATCGGCACATTGAAAATCACGATCGGCCAGCCGGAATAACCTGCCGAGCCGACAGCACTCGGCGTGAAACGTAACGGGCGGCATCAGCATCGATGCCGCCCGTTCTTGTTGGAATATCGCGAGACGATCAGCGCTCGGTTTCGGCGCTGAGCACCTCGCCGAACAGGTCCCACTTGCCGTTCGAGAACTTCATCATCTTGAGCTGCTCGATCGGCGCGAAGTCGGCGGCGCTGGTCTTGACGTGGACGCCCGGAAGCAGCGTATCCGGCACGAACTTGTCGATGCTCGCCGCCTGTTTCATGACGTTGGCGCGGGTAAGATCGTCACCGCACTTCTCCAGCACATGCACCATGGTCTGCGCGGCCGAGTAGCCGTAGACCATGTTGGCGTCAGTGACGTTGGCACCCGGCATGTACTTGTCGACGAAGGCCATGAACTTCTTCATGCCGGCGTCGTCCTTCCACTGCGGATCGGCGGCGTCCTTGAGATAGCCTGCCGACAGCACGCCTTCGGAAGCATCGAGACCCGCCGGCTTCATCACCGCGCCGATCGAGATCGACACGTCGGTCATCAGGTGCATCGGCTTCCAGCCGATCTCGTGCATCTTCTTGATGGCTTGGGCGGCGAACTTCGGCGTCGAGATGTTGACGAAGACGTCGGCGCCGGTGCCCTTCAGCTTGACGATGTGGGAGTCGATGGTCGGCTCGCTGTTCTCGTAGCTTTCCTCGGCAACGATGAGCTTCGAGGCTTTATCGCCGAAGACGTCCTTGAGACCGAGCAGATAGTCCTTGCCGAAATCATCGTTGGCGTAGAGCACAGCGACCTTGGCGTCCGGCTTGGTGGTGAGGATGTACTTGGCGAAAATGCGCGCCTCGGAGCGGTAGCTCGGCTGATAACCCATGGTCCACGGGAAGTTCTTCGCGTCGTCCCACTTGCTGGAGCCGGAGGCGATGAAAAGCTGCGGCACCTTCTTGGCGTTCATGTACTTGTGCACGGCCGACTGGGTCGGCGTGCCGAGCGGATTGAAGATGAACAGCACCTCGTCGCTCTCGACCAGCTTGCGGGTCTGCTCGACGGTCTTCGGCGGGCTGTAGCCGTCGTCGTAAGTAATGAACTTGATCTTGCGACCTTTGATACCGCCCTGGTCGTTGATCATCTTGAAATAGGCTTCCTCGGTCTTGCCGATGATGCCGTAGGCCGATGCCGGGCCGCTGTAAGCCTCGATGTTGCCGATCTTGATTTCAGTATCGCTGGCGCCGGTGTCGTATTTCTTCTGGGCCAGCGCGCTGCCGGCCGAGAGCAGCAACGCAGCAGCCGAGATGGCCGCCAGACGAGATGGTAGTCGGATCATTCGCGTTTTCTCCTTGGAAGTTTTTTATTGGAATCCGCGCATCTAACTATGCTCTCGCGAGATTTGCCAGCGTCCCGCGACGGCAAAACGCAGCCGTGATGAGCGGTAGCGCCTAAACGCAAGTTTCGATCGAGCCGGATACGGCTTCGCGATCTCGCAGCGCGCTGCGCCCGAGTTTTGCGAGGAACGCTTCGCCCTCTTGAGAAGAGGGCGCGCGGAACGCCGGACGCACCATGCGTCCGCAGCCTCATGCGCAAAGTGTAGAAAGCGCACGAGTTAGTCACCACGGTCGCACCGGACATCGTCCGGCGTTCCGCGCGCGGTGGGCTTCCGGCTTGCTTCGTGCTCTCCCCGGCAGCGATTCATCCGCTTTGGTTCGTCACCGTCGGTCGATGCTTACATCGCCGCTTCGGTTGAAGCGGACGGCGACGCATCGCCTTTGCGCGCCGGCCCAA
>JAFKKL010000107.1 GCA_017305595.1 Hyphomicrobiales bacterium
GCAAAAATGCGGATAGCCAGGTGGCGTCCGGGAGGAAGGTCGGCACGTCCTTGGAGGAATGCACGGCGAGATCGATGCTGCCCGCGAGCAGCGCCTCCTCGATCTCCTTGGTGAACAGGCCCTTGCCGCCGGATTCCGCCAAGGTGCGATCCTGGATCGCGTCGCCCGACGTGCGGATCACGCGAATGGCGATCCGCTCCGGATCGACGCCATGGGCGCGCGCCAGCCGGGCGCGCACATCATGGGCCTGCGCCAGCGCCAACGGGCTGCCGCGCGTGCCGATGGTCGCCAGAATGTCACCCTCGGTTCTGGATTGTTCGCCGGAAGATTGCACCCTGTGGCCTCGCAATGCTACGCAAATGAAGAAGGGGCAGACAAACGCCGGTTTGACCGCAAACGCAAGGGCTTGCATTGGCTGACGACATCGCGACGCTGGTTCTGGGCATTGAGACCACCTGCGACGAAACTGCCGCCGCGGTGGTCGAACGTCGTGGCGACGGCTCCGGCCGCATGTTGTCCAACGTCGTGCGCTCGCAGATCGCGGAACATGCGCCGTTTGGCGGCGTGGTTCCCGAAATCGCGGCTCGCGCTCACGTCGACCTGCTGGACGGCATTATCGCCAGTGCCATGAAAGAGGCCGGAATCGGTTTCGACAAGCTCTCCGCTGTCGCTGCCGCCGCCGGGCCGGGACTGATTGGTGGCGTGATCGTCGGCCTCACCACCGCAAAGGCGATTGCGCTGGTGAGCGGCGCGCCGCTGATCGCGGTCAATCATCTGGAGGCGCACGCGTTGACGCCGCGCCTGACCGATGCGCTGGCGTTTCCCTATTGCCTGTTTCTCGCCTCCGGCGGTCACACCCAGATCGTCGCCGTGCTCGGCGTCGGCAACTATGTGCGGATCGGGACCACGGTGGACGACGCCATCGGCGAGGCCTTCGACAAGGTCGCGAAGATGTTGGGGTTGCCCTATCCCGGCGGCCCGCAGGTCGAGCGCGCGGCGCGGCAGGGCGATGCGACGCGATTCCAGTTTCCCCGGCCGATGATGGGGCGCCCCGACGCCAACTTCTCGCTGTCGGGATTGAAGACGGCTGTACGTAACGAGGCGAGCCGTATGACGCCGCTGCAGCAACAGGACATCGACGATCTCTGCGCCGGATTTCAGGCCGCGGTGCTGGACTCGATGGCGGACCGGCTGCGGGTCGGGCTCCGCTTGTTCGCGGAGCAGTTCGGCGCGCCGACAGCGCTGGTCGCGGCCGGCGGCGTCGCTGCCAATCAGGCATTGCGTGCGGCGTTGCAGGAAGTCGCTACGCAGGCGGAGACTCAACTGGTGATGCCGCCGCCGGCGCTTTGCACGGACAATGGCGCGATGATCGCGTGGGCCGGCGCGGAGCGACTGGCGCTCGGGCTCACCGATGCGCTCGGTGCGCCGCCGCGCGCTCGCTGGCGGCTCGATGAGAATGCGGTGGTGCCGCCGCAATTCGCCAACACACGCGCCAATAGCTGAACCTATGGCCAGTGCCGCATCATATCGGTCCGTCGCGGTGATCGGCGCCGGCGCGTGGGGTACGGCGCTCGCCAGCGCCGCCACGCGCGCGAGACGTGATGTGATGCTTTACGCGCGCGATCCGGCACAGGCGCAGGCGATTCAGGCCGCGCATGAGAACAAGCGATTGCCGGGCATGGTGATCGATGCCGCGATCGACATCACCAGCGATATCGCGCGCGCCGCGCGCGCCGATATCGTGCTGCTAGCGGCACCGGCGCAGGCCACACGTGAAGCCGCGATGACACTGATGCCGTATCTGCGCGAAGGCACGCCGGTGGTCGCCTGCGCCAAGGGCATCGAGCGCGGCACTCACAAGTTTATGACCGAGGTGATCGTGGAAGCCCTGCCGCAGGCAACGCCCGCGATCCTCTCAGGTCCGGGTTTCGCCGACGATGTCGCGCGTGGTCTGCCGACGGCGGTGACGCTCGCGGCCGAAAACGATGCGCTGGCGCAGGCTCTGGTCCATGCGCTTGGCTCGGCGACGTTCCGCCCCTATCACACCACCGACATTCGCGGCGTCGAGATTGGCGGCGCGGCCAAGAACGTGTTGGCGATCGCGGCAGGCATTGTGACGGGGCGGAAACTCGGGGCCTCGGCGCTGGCGGCGCTGACCACGCGCGCCTTCGCCGAACTGATGCGGCTCGGGCTCGCTTGCGGCGCACGGGCCGAGACCGTCTCCGGCCTGTCGGGGCTGGGCGATCTGATTCTGAGCTGCTCCAGTCCGCAATCGCGCAATTTTTCGCTGGGCATTGCGCTCGGACGCGGCGAGCAGCCGGCGAGCGAAAAACTCAGCGAAGGTGAATTCACCGCTCCGGTGCTTGCCGAGCTGGCCGCCGCACGCGATGTCGATATGCCGGTTGCGAACGCGGTCGCCGCGATTCTCGCCGGGACGGTGACGATCGACACGGCGATCCAGCAACTGCTGGCGCGACCATTCCGCGCGGAAGGATAATCTCTCTTTCGTCGTGCCGCGCTTGTCGCGGGCATCCCCGTCTTGATAGGGATGAAGGCGTGGATGGCCGGAACAAGTCTGGCGATGACGAGAAAGAAACGTGAGCGTCATGAATTACTGGCTGGTGAAATCGGAGCCGTCGGTGTGGTCGTGGGACCAGCAGGTGGCGAAGGGCGCCAAGGGCGAAGCCTGGACCGGCGTGCGCAATCACAGCGCCAAGCTGAATATGATGGCGATGAAGAAGGGCGACCGCGCTTTCTTCTATCATTCCAACGAAGGCAAGGAGATCGTCGGCATCGCCGAGATCGTCCGCGAGCACTATCCCGATCCCACCGACAAGACCGGTAAATTTGTCTGCGTCGATATCGCCGCAGACAAGCCGCTGAAAACGCCGGTATCGCTGGAAGACGTCAAGAAAGAGAAACACCTCGCCGAGATGGCATTGATCAAACTGTCGCGGCTGTCGGTGCAGCCGGTCACGGCGGCGGAATGGAAGATCGTCTGCAAGATGGGCGGACTTTGAGGCGCGTGTGAATGGATTCCGCGCTCATCTCAGATCGCACCGCTTTTATTCTCGCCAATACGCGGCTGCGACCGGTGCCGCTGGTGCCGGAAATCTCGCTGCATATCGCAGACGAAGCGGTCCCGCTTTGGCAGAAAACCGAAGAAGATCTCGGCAAGATGGGTTTGCCGCCGCCGTTCTGGGCTTTTGCATGGGCCGGCGGTCAAGCGTTGGCGCGCTATGTGCTCGACCACGCCGAGATCGTGCACGGCAAGGATGTTCTGGATTTAGCGTCGGGGTCGGGTTTGGTTGGAATTGCTGCAAAGATGGCGGGTGCGCAGTCTGTTTGCGCTGCCGACATCGACAGCTTCGCGTCTGTGGCGATCGGTATCAATGCGCAGGTCAACGCAGCTACATTGTCGGTGACGACCGACGACCTGCTCGCCGCACCGGATCATGGCAATTGGGACGTTATTCTCGCCGGCGATATTTTCTACGAGCGCGATACGGCCGAACGTGTTTTTGCGTTTCTGTCTTGGCATGCAGAGCGGGGAGCGACGATATTCATCGGGGATCCTGGTCGTGCCTATTTACCCACGGCACATCTGGCGAAGCTCGCTGAGTACCGGGTCGAGGTCACGCGCGAACTGGAAGACAACACGATCAAGCGGACATCGGTCTGGACCTTTGGCGGGATTGATCCTCAAACCAACCAAGCAGCGTGAAACCTTATTCTTTTTCAGCGGCTTAAGGAGGTTCGCAGCGCCCAAATACGAGATGGTAGGATGTCCATGAAGGTAGCGCCATGAGGACCACCGAAAGTCCTATGTCTTTCGGCTTGTAGCCATCGCGCGCGCGGACGCATAATTGGTACAACAGCGAAAATCGAATTGGCCGCCAGCGCCGCGTCGAAGCAGGGCGCGGGCGGCATAGCGTGGAGGAAATGATGTCCGAGAAGGTTTACGACGTTCCCGCAGACTGGGCCAAACGAGCCTATGTCGACGAAGCCAAGTACAATGAAATGTACGCCCGCTCGGTCAAGGACCCGGACGGTTTCTGGCTGGAACAGACCAAAACCCTCGACTGGACCAAAGCTCCCACCAAGGCAGGCAACTGGTCGTTCGCGCCCGGCAACATTTCGATCAAGTGGTTCGAGGACGGCGTCCTCACCGCCAGCTAC
>JAFKKL010000025.1 GCA_017305595.1 Hyphomicrobiales bacterium
CATGAAGGTTTCCTCAACTGTGTTTGATCAACAGCCGAGGGTCTCATGCCGGAAATAATGCGCAGCAGACCGCAAGCCTTTTTAGCCGATCTCCACAAGCCGGCCGCGCTAAAAATCTTCCTTCGCATTATGATCTGCTGCTGATTACTCGAGGTGCTGCGCGAGGACAATCGCGCCATCGTCCGCGCTGCCTCCCAGGCGAGCAAGGCGGCCGACTGGCTGCTCGGGTTCCTGCCGGGTGCCGATCTCAGTCCGGACGACATCATGGCCGGCGACGAACGGCAGGCGGCGTGATCGAATATGAACACCGGAAAGGCGGGAAAGCGAGTCTCCGGCTTCACGTCTTTTCGCATCTGCGGCGCTGCCCTTCTTAGAGTGAGAGGGCGGCGCTTCGCTTCGTGACGGGTTGGAGGTCGAGAGAGAGTCTCCCGGCCGCCCGTCGCGGAGTAACGAACATGGCGACTGCCATCCAGAAGATCACCCTGTCGTCGGCGCGCGACATCCCCTTCAACAAGCTGGTGCTGAGCCAGTCCAACGTCCGCCGCGTCAAGGCCGGCGTCTCGATCGAGGAAATGGCCGAGTCCATCGCCCGGCGCGGTCTCATCCAGAGCCTCCATGTCCGCCCGGTCCTTGATGGTGATGGCGCAGAGACCGGCATGTTCGAAGTGCCGGCCGGCGGCCGCCGCTATCGCGCACTCGAACTGCTCGTGAAGCAGAAGCGTTTGGCCAAGACAGCGACGGTGCCCTGCGTCATCGGCGACGCCAACAGCGACATCCTCGTCGACGAAGTGTCGCTGGTCGAGAACATGGAACGCGCACCACTCCATCCGCTCGACCAGTTCCGCGCCTTTCAGGCCATGCGCGACAAGGGCATGACCGAGGAGGCCATCGCCGCTGCCTTCTTCGTCAACGTCACCGTGGTGAAGCAGCGCCTGCGCCTCACCTCCGTCTCGCCGACCCTGCTCGAAACCTATGCCGATGACGGCATGACCCTCGAACAGCTCATGGCCTTCACCGTCAGCCCCGACAATGCCCGTCAGGAGCAGGTCTGGGACGCGATCAAGGATAGCTGGCAGAAGGAGCCCTATCAGATTCGGCGGATGCTGACCGAGACCGCGGTTCGCGCCTCGGACAAGCGGGCAGTCTTCGTCGGTGTCGACGCCTACGAGGCCGCAGGCGGCATCATGCTGCGCGATCTGTTCCAGTCCGACGACGGCGGTTGGCTGCAAGACCCCGTCCTGCTCGACCGTATGGTGGCAGAGAAGCTGAAAGCCACCGCCGATCAGATCGCCGAAGAAGGCTGGAAGTGGATCGAGGTCGCGGTGAGCTTCCCCTATGGCCACGACCACGGCTTGCGTGAGCTTTCCGGCACCACGGTCGATCTGACCGACGAGGAGCGTGCGACCCGCGAAGCGCTGCGCGAGGAATATGACCGGATCGAAGCGGAATATTCCGAGGCCGACGAGCTGCCCGACGCGATCGATCAACGTCTCGGCGAGATCGAGCAGGCCCTGGAGGCCTTCGAGAACCGTTCGGTCAGCTACGATCAAGCCGACATCGCAATCGCCGGCGCCTTCGTCAGCCTCGACATCGACGGCTCGCTGTCGATCGACCGCGGTTATGTCCGCGCCGAGGATGAGCCCCAGGCCGAGCCCGATGGCGAGGCGTCCGGGAGCGATCAGCCCGATACGCCGGCCGTCCAACGCGCGGTCATCACCATCGGTGGCAAGCCCGCCGAGCCCGAGGAGGATGAGGAAGACGGCATCAAGCCGTTGCCCGAGCGTCTCGTGATCGAGCTGACCGCCCATCGCACCCTGGCGCTGCGCAACGCGCTGGCGGAACATCCGCACGTCGCCATGACCATGTTGCTGCACAAGCTTCTGAGCGACATCTTCATCCACACCAACCCGTCCGGTTGCCTCGAGGCCAATGTCCGCCACATCTTCTTCTCGGCCCAGTCCGAGGAATTGAAGGACAGCCCATCGGCGCAGGCGGTCAACGATCGCCACGAACGCTGGGGGGATCATATCCCCGCTGACGATGAGGCGCTCTGGGCCTGGCTGACCGATCTCGATGACGGCACGCGCCTGGAGCTTCTGGCGCTTTGCATCAGCTACGGCGTCAATGCGCTGTTCGAGCGTCCGAACCCCTATTCCGGCTCGGGCGTCAGCCAGCATGGCCTCGACGTGCGTCTGGCGCAGGCCGACCGGCTCGCGCGGGCGACCGGCATGGACATGGTGGCCGCAGGCTGGAAGCCCACGGTCGGCAACTATCTCGGCCGCGTGACCAAGCCCCGCATTCTCGAGGCCGTCCGCGAAGGCGCCGGCGAGCGGGCCGCGCAGCTCATCGACCACATGAAGAAGGGCGACATGGCCAAGGAAGCCGAACGCCTTCTGACCGACAGCGGCTGGCTGCCCGAGCCGCTGCGCCTGGCGTCCATCGATGGCGATCAGTCTGCTCCCGACGATCAGGCCGATACCGGCGAAGACACCGCCTTGCCGGACTTCCTCACCGAGGACGGCGAGGACGAAGACACCGACGAGGACGAAGTCCAGCACGCCGTCGCCGCCGAATAGCGCGGATCGCGCGGGGCGGCGCCGTTCGTCCCGCGCATCTCACCTCGATCTTCCACACTGCCCGGTCCCACGCTCGACAGCCTGCGCGGCTGTACCGCGCGGGCCGGGCATTCTCGTCTCAGGAGCCTGTCATGGCCGACTATTTCACCCATTTCTCGTGCCTGCTTGATGTCGGCACGCCCGAGAACGCCGCTCGCGCGCTCGACCTCTACAACCGCCTCTCCAAAGCTAGCGCATCGGAAGAACCGCCTTCCGAGGGCTTCCTTCTCTCGATCCAGCCCGAGCATGGCGGCACGCAGCTCTGGATGCGCGAGGACGTCACCGGCGATCCCGAGCGCCTCATTCAGTTCGTGAAGCGCTGCGCCGCAGAATTCCGCCTGAGCGGCCGCTGGGGTTTCCAATATGCCAACACCTGCTCGAAGCCCCGGCTCGACGGCTTCGGCGGCGGTGCGCATGTCCTCGATCTCGCCACCGGGGAGACTCTGGACTGGATCTACACCGATGGCTGGCTCGACCAGACCCTCTCCGACGAGGGAGGCCCGCTATGAGCATTCCGTCCCATGCCCGGAGCAATTTTCAGACGCTGCTGCGCGCTGCCGGTGACGGCAACCTTGCGCTCATGGAATGCCTCGATGCCGTGACCGGCGCTCCGCGTTACGTCATCTGCGCGGTGGGACGAGACGATGGTGATTTCGTCTTCACGCCCTTCGGCCACCTCGCCGACGGCAATCCCTATGACGCCTACCTGCCGCCCGACCCAGGCGATCCTGGCGGCTTCATGCATCCGGGCGCGCCCGGAGAAGCGTCATGATGGACATCGACGCCATCTTCGCCGCCGATTACGAGCGTCCGCCCGCCGAGCGGTCTCTCCCCTGGCTGGAAACCAGAGACGGCATCACCGTCGTCGTGGAACCCAAGCCCCATTGGGCCAGCGACATGCGGGCCTTCCGGGCCGAGGCTCGCGAATATTGCGCCTATGCCGATTGGACCGCGAACGGCGCGCGCGCCCGGTTCTTCGGGCACATCGACACCAGCGGCGATGACCTGATCCGCAAGGCGCGCAGGCTCGTCGCCCGCGAGATCACCGACGGACACTGGGCCTGACCCCCTCAAAGCGCCTCTGCTGCTCGGCCGAGGCGCTTTTTTCATGTCGGCAGCGACGTGTTCGAGAGTGAGAGGGCAGCCGGGACGGGTTTGAGTCCGTGCGGCCGAGAGAGAGAGCGCCGTCCGGGCTTCCGTTCTCGCTCTCCCGAGGTTCCTATCCATGAACATCATGTCCCTCGTAGCCGGTCCGGCTGCGCCCGGTGCCCGCGCGTCCGCCATCATCGCTGCCGCCCATCAGCTTCTCACCCTGCTCGAACGCGGCCAGCGGATCGGTAACGCCAATCTCCGCATCGCCATGGAAACGGCCTTCGACGCTTCCGACACGAGCGGCGCCTGGGACTGGAAGACGGCCTACGAAGCCTGTGAAGGCGCGACCGTCCTGTTCCTGCGCAAATACGGACGTGCGCTTTTCCGTAAAGCCGGCACTCCGGCTGCACGGCTTGCCGCCCTGTCGAAAATCACCGGCCTTCTGCCGACGCACACCCGTCGCTCCGAGGAAGCCCAGGCGCTTCAGCAATTCTCGACGCCGGTCCCGCTCGGCCTCGCCGCTATCGCGGCCGCCGCGATCACACCGCACGACATCGTGCTGGAGCCGTCGGCAGGCACTGGTCTTCTCGCCATCCTCGCCGAGATCAGCGGCGGCTCGCTGCTCGTCAACGAACTGGCGGAAACCCGCGCCGATCTACTTGGCCAGCTCTTTCCAGCCCTTGCCGTCACGCGGTGTGACGCCGCCCAGATCGACGACCACCTTCCGGCGTGCGCCGTCCCTTCCGTCATCGTCATGAATCCGCCCTTCTCGGTGATGGCGAACGTCTCCGGTCGGGTCGCCGACGCCGCTGCGCGTCATGTTGCTTCGGCCCTGGCGCGGCTTGCCGATGGTGGGCGTCTGGTGACGATCACCGGCGCGAACTTCGGCCCCGAGCAACCGGCCTGGCGCGACACCTTCGTTCGGCTTCAGGAGCGTGGCTGCGTCGTCTTCACCGCGGCGATCCACGGCTCGGTCTATGCCAAGCATGGCACGAGCATCGAAACGCGGCTCACCGTCATCGACAAGCTGCCGGCCGAAGACCCGGCAGCGTTCCCTGGTTCCGCCGGCCTTGCGCCCGACGTCGCTACGCTGCTCGCATGGATCGAAGCGCAGATTCCACCGCGCCTGCCGGTCGCACTGCCCGACATCGCGCCGCCCGTGTCGGGTTCGGTACCCCGCACCGTGCGGGGTTATCTCGCGCGCACCGCCACGGAGCGTCCGGCCGCACGCTCCACCATGGACCCGCAGGGCGTTGAACTCGCCTACGACACGATGGACTGGACGCCGCCGGAAGGCGCCCATCTCACGGACGCGATCTATGAAGAATACGGATTGCAGTCGATCCGTATTGCCAGTTCTCAGGCGCACCCCACCAAGCTCGTGCAGTCGGCGGCCATGGCGAGCGTTGCACCGCCCAAGCCCGCCTATCGGCCGATGCTGCCCGCGAACATCACCGATCTCCTGTCGGACGCCCAACTCGAAACCGTCATCTATGCCGGCGAAGCCCATTCGGACTTTCTCGCCGGCTCCTGGACCGTCGATGCGACCTGCGATCTCGTGCAGGCGGCCAAGCCCGATGCCGAAAACGCCGTGCGCTTCCGGCGCGGCTTCATGCTCGGCGACGGCACCGGGGCCGGCAAAGGTCGTCAATCTGCCGGCATCATCCTCGACAACTGGCTGCGCGGTCGCCGCAAGGCGGTCTGGATCTCCAAATCCGACAAGCTGATAGAGGACGCGCAGCGCGATTGGTCCGCGCTCGGCATGGAGCGCCTGCTGGTCACGCCGCTGTCGCGCTTCCCGCAAGGGCGGCCGATCACGCTGTCGGAAGGCGTCCTGTTTGCAACCTATGCCACGCTACGGTCCGACGACCGTGGTGAGAAGGTTTCCCGCGTCCGGCAGATCGTCGAATGGTTGGGCTCCGATTTTGATGGAGTGATCATTTTCGACGAGAGCCACGCCATGGCCAATGCCGCAGGCGGCAAGGGAGAACGCGGCGACGTTGCCGCCTCACAGCAGGGACGCGCGGGCCTTCGGCTTCAACACGCCCTGGCCAACGCGCGCGTCGTCTATGTGTCGGCTACCGGCGCGACCACCGTCCACAATCTCGCCTATGCCCAGCGGCTCGGCTTGTGGGGCGGTGAGGATTTCCCCTTCGCCACCCGCGCCGAATTTGTCGAGGCGATCGAGGACGGCGGTGTCGCGGCCATGGAAGTGCTCGCCCGCGATCTGCGTGCGCTGGGCCTCTATACCGCCCGCTCGCTCTCCTACGATGGCGTCGAATATGAGCTGATCGAGCACGCTCTGACCGACGAGCAGCGGCGTATCTACGATGCCTACGCCAGCGCCTTCGCCGTCATCCACAATCATCTCGACGCTGCGATGCAGGCGGCCAACATCACCGGCAGCCCAGATAGCGGGGGAGCCACACTAAACCGCCAGGCCAAGTCCGCCGCCCGCTCGGCGTTCGAGTCCGCCAAGCAGCGATTCTTCGGCCATCTGCTAACGTCGATGAAAACACCCACGCTAATCCGGTCCATCGAACGTGACCTGAATGATGGCCACGCCGCTGTCGTCCAGATCGTATCGACCGGCGAAGCGCTGATGGAGCGCCGGCTGGCGGAAGTCCCAACCGAGGAATGGAACGATATTCGCGTCGACATCACGCCGCGCGAATATGTTCTGGACTATCTGACCCATTCCTTTCCGGTCCAGCTCTACGAGCCGTTCACGGATGGCGAGGGCAATCTGTCCTCGCGCCCGGTCTATCGCGACGGCCACCCCGTCGAGAGCCGCGAAGCTGTCGCGCGCCGTGACGAGCTGATCGAACGTCTTGCGTCTTTGCCACCCGTTCCGGGGGCGCTCGACCAGATCGTGCAGCGCTTCGGCACAGATATGGTCTCCGAGGTGACGGGCCGCTCCCGGCGCATCGTCCGCAAAGGCGAACGCTTCACCGTCGAAAACCGCGCGCCATCCGCCAACCTTGCCGAGACGGCTGCGTTCATGGACGACCTGAAGCGCATTCTCGTGTTCAGCGACGCCGGCGGCACCGGCCGCAGCTATCACGCCGAACTGTCATCGAAGAACCAGCGTCTGCGCGTGCATTATCTGCTCGAACCCGGATGGAAGGCCGACGCCGCCATCCAGGGTCTGGGTCGCACCAACCGCACCAACCAGGCGCAACCGCCGCTGTTCCGCCCGATCGCCACGAACGTCAAAGCCGAGAAACGCTTCCTGTCCACGATCGCACGTCGGCTCGATACGCTGGGCGCGATCACGCGCGGTCAGCGCCAGACCGGCGGCCAGGGTCTGTTCCGGCCCGAGGACAATCTGGAATCGAGCTACGCCCGCGATGCGCTGCGGCAGCTCTATCTCCTGATCGTGCGCGGCAAGGTCGAGGGTTGCTCGCTGGGTCGCTTCGAGTCCGCGACCGGCCTGAAATTGACCGATGACAACGGCATCAAGGACGAGTTGCCGCCGATCACCACGTTCCTCAATCGCCTGCTGGCGCTGACCATCGAGCTTCAGGGCGTCCTCTTCACCGCCTTCGAGCAATTGCTCGACGCCAAGGTGGCCGGAGCCATCGCCAGCGGCGTTTATGATGTCGGGCTGGAAACGCTGACGGCGGAGAGTTTCGTCGTCGCTGAGCGCACGACCATCTACACCCATCCGGCAACGGGCGCACAGACGCGGCTGCTCACCATCACCGAGCGCCGCCGAAACCAGCCAACCACGCTCGATACGGCGCTCGACTGGCTCGACGATCCGCATGCCCGGCTGCTCATCAACGCGCGGTCGGGACGCGCTGCTGTCCAGGTGCCGGCGCCGTCCATCATGCTCGACGACGGCGAGATCGAACGTCGCGTCCGCCTGATCCGGCCGATGGAGCAGCACCACGCAAGCCTCGCCATGATGGAAGACAGCCATTGGCAGGAAGCCGCTCGCGACAGCTTTGCAGCGGTCTGGCAACGTGAAGTCGCCGAAGTGCCAGCCTATACCGACGGTGCCATCCACATGGTCAGCGGTTTGCTCCTGCCGGTGTGGAAACGCCTGCCGAACGAGTCGACGCGCGTCTATCGGCTCCAGACCGATGATGGCGAACGCATCATCGGGCGGCGGGTTTCGCCAGCCTGGGCCATGAATGCCGCCTCGACGGGAACGGCCAACCTCAGCAGCGATGATGCCTACGCCGCTCTGGTGGATGGTCGCACCATCTTCGACCTGGCCAGCGGGCTCCAGCTTCGCCGCGCGCGCGTCATGGGCGCGAACCGGATCGAACTGTCCGGCTTCACCGACACCATGCGGGATCGCCTGCGCGCCTATGGCCTCTTCAGCGAGATCATCTCGTGGAAGCTGCGCTTCTTCGTTCCGGTCGATGCCTCTGGTCCCGCCATCATCGGCAAGCTGCTCGCCACCTATCCGGTCGAGCGGATCAGCGAGCGTGAGGCAGCGTGATGGCTCGGCAGGACGCTTCTGAACTGGCACACAGTCTCGGCCGACAGGCCGAGGCGGTCTGCCGCCACTATCTCTCCAACGGCCACCGGCAGGGCAACTACTGGCAGGTTGGCGATGCTCGCAATGCCGCAGGCCGCTCCATGTTCGTGCGCCTGCGCGATACCCCGAAGGGGCCGGCAGGCAAATGGACCGACGCCGCCACCGGCGAACATGGCGACCTTCTCGACATCATCCGGGAATCGCTCGGCCTCATCGACTTCGCAGACGTTGCTCAAGAGGCGCGTACCTTCCTCAGCCTGCCGCATCCCGAACCCGAGCCGGCATCACGCCGCGGACTGGCGCCAGCGCCATCGGGGTCGCCCGAGGCGGCACGCCGTCTCATCGCCATGACGCAACCGATCACCGGGACCATTGTGCAGACCTATCTGCGCAGACGCGGCATTACGCATTTGCACGGAACCGGAAACCTGCGCTTCCACCCTCGCTGCTACTACAAGCCCGACGATGGCCCGACCGAGACCTGGCCCGCCATGATCGCCGCCGTCACCGACCTCGCTGGCAAGATCACCGGCGCGCACCGCACCTGGCTTGCGCCTGACGGCTCCGACAAAGCCCCCATCGACACACCGCGCAAGGCGATGGGCGATCTCCTCGGCAATGCCGTCCGCATCGGTGCGCCCGGCAGCGTGATGGCGGCAGGCGAAGGTATCGAGACCATGCTGTCGCTCCGGCAGGTCCTGCCCGATATGGCGATGGCGCCGGCGCTTTCGGCAGCGCATCTGGCCGCCATCCTGTTCCCCGCGACTTTGCGGCGGCTCTATATCGTCCGAGACGACGATCCGGCCGGTGACGGCGCGTGGGACATACTGATCGAACGGGCGAACGCCGAGGGAATCGAGGCCATCCCATTGTCGCCGGCATTCGGGGACTTCAACGAGGATCTCCGGCGGCTCGGTATCGATGCGCTTCGGGCAGGCGTTCGAGTGCAGCTCGCTCCAGAGGACGTCGCGCGCTTCATGGACCTGGCCACTTAGCCGGCAGGGGCTGACAGGTGGCGCGCAGCCCCCATGCCCGCAACGAATGCGCCAGTGACGGCAAAAGGACCGCGCCTCGGCCTTCGAGAGGGCGATCGGCCATCAGCCGGGCCGGATCAGCAATGGCTGCGGCCGACGATTTTCCGGCGGCGCACGTCCACCCCACGCGGCAGGCCGCGCGGGGACCCCGAACCCGCGCCTTTCCATCGCGAAACAAAATCGGCGGCCTTCGCCATCCTCCGCTGGCGCTTCGGCCCTACGCTTCGCTCCGGGTGCAGGTCCGTCCCGCCCGACGGCTTCGTCGCCATGAAGGCCGCGACGGTCGCGGTCCTTGCCGACGGAGCATCCCATGAGCGAACACGACGACTACGAACCACACCACGAGTCATCCCCGACCGACCATCTTATCCAGGACTTGCAGCTCCACGGCTACCGTCCCTCCGAAGACGAGTTGGACCAGCGCCCGCCACCGGAAGACCGCATCATCGAAGGCGCCGTCGCCGATATCTTCGACGCCCTGGTCGCCACGATCACCGACACCAGCCTCGACTTCGATCTCCCCGATCTCCTCTGGTCGACCGTCAATATGTTCCACCGCGCCGTGGACCGCATCGAACAGAAGCTCGACGACAACGAGCAGGCGCAAAGGCAGCTTCAGCGCGAACAGGATGGCTCCGAGGTGAAGTCCCTTCAGCTCGAGCGCCTCATAGACATCGGCATGAACCTGATCGACCGCCGCGACGGCATGGAAACCTTCCGCGAAGCCGCCGCTGGCCGCTACCTCGTCGCCACCGGCTCACCCTGGTCGCAACGCACCGGATCACGGGTCAACCATCGCCACCTCACCGCGTCGCTGATCGACAGCCGGGATTTCCTCGCCGCCAGGAGGCGTGCGGATACCGATGTACTCGTACCCGCCGGCCCGAAGATCGCCTTCTCGGGCGGCGACACCGCCGACCACAAGCAGATCTGGGCCAAGCTCGATCAGATCCATACCAAGCACCCCGACATGGTGCTGCTGCATGGCGGCTCGCCGAAAGGCGCCGAAAAGATCGCTTCCCGCTGGGCCGACAGCCGCAAGGTGCCGCAGGTCGCCTTCAAGCCGGACTGGACGAAGCACGCCAAGGCCGCACCGTTCAAACGCAATGACCAGATGCTCAGCATCGTGCCGATCGGGGTCGTGATCTTCCCCGGCACGGGCATTCAGGACAACCTGGCCGACAAGGCCCGCAAGATGGGCATCCCGGTCTATCGGTTCGGCTCGGGCGGCGCGTAAGCGCCGCCGGGACCGGCCGCCTTGAAAATGATGGCAATTTTTATATTATGCTATCACCGCTATCAAACTTGCAGGAGGCGCTATCATGCCCGCAGTTACGATCAGGAATCTGTCCGACGCGACGCATCGCGCCCTCAAGGTGCGGGCGGCGCAGCACGGCCGCAGCGCCGAAGCGGAAATGCGCGACATTCTCGAAATGGCTGTCCGCCCCGATACGCGCCTCCGGCTCGGCACGGCGCTCGCGGAACGCAGCCGCCGCCTCGGCTTGACCAATGAGGATGTCGAGGCCCTCGACCAGGCTCGTGACAAGGCGCCCGCCAAGCCGATGAGCTTCGAATGATCCTCCTCGACACCAATGTCGTATCGGAGGCGATGAAGCCCGCTCCCGACGAGGCCGTGCGCGCATGGCTCGACGAGCAGGCGGCGGAAACACTCTTTCTCTCCAGCGTCACCATCGCCGAACTGATGTTCGGCATCGGCGCGCTCCCCGCCGGCAAGCGCAAGGAGCGTCTCACCGAAGCCCTGGATGGGGTGATGGAACTGTTCGCAGACCGCGTCCTCCCGTTCGATGTCGATGCTGCGCGCCGCTATGCGGATCTCGCCGTCAAAGCCCGAGCGGCCGGGAAAGGCTTCCCTACTCCCGACGGCTACATCGCGGCGATCGCAGCCGCCAAGGGGTTTGCCGTCGCCACGCGCGACAGCAGCGCATTCGAGGCCGCGAATGTCACGGTGATCGATCCCTGGAAGGCCGGGCGCTGACATCCGGCCACCGGCAGCGCAGGAGAGGTCAGCCGAGCCGGCGGCAACAGTTGTCGCGGCATGCAGACAATCCGGTCTCCTGATCGGACGACCACCCCCGCTTCAAGACGCTGATCCTTGGGTTCAGCCGATGGCCTGACGCCATCAACCCGTAAAGGGTCGGACTACGCATAGCGTGCCGCCGCTCCGGCTTCGCCTACGCCGTGATTGCGGCCACCGGCCGAACTCTTCGGGCGCCTGTCAGCGGGGGATGGACCTCCGCTCAAACAGGAGCCAGGTCGATGTCCTTCCAAACCGCTCACGCCTTCGCCTTCAGCCTCGCTACCACCCTGATGGCGGCCATCGTCATCTATCGCGCCGGAGACGGCACGCTCTCCGTCACCCCGGCCTCGGAATATGATGGCGATGAAAACGCCATCGTCGGCGAAATCGACCCCTTCGCCTGATGGGGCGAACCGGGTCGCGCCGTCGGCGGACGCTTCACGCTTCTGCTCCCCCCGCGGCTCGAATTCTGCTAACCTCGCATGTGCGCCGTGGTGGTGGTGGAGGCGCGTCCGTCTGACATTTGACGAAAGACACCACCATGATCTTCATCGGCATTTTCCTCAGCATCGCCGCCATCGGCTTCCTCTGCTGGCTCCTCTTCACGCTTGCGGTGTTCGCTCTTCCGTTCTTCGCGGGCGTGACTGCCGGCACATGGGCCTACGGCACCGGCGCGGGCTGGCTCGGCGCGATTGTCGTCGGCTTTGTCGCCGCGGGCCTGACCTTCGGCATCGGCCAATTCCTGCTCGCCACCGTCCGTCCGACCTGGGCACGCCTGCTCATCGCCGCAGCCTTCGTCGCCCCGGCCGTCGTCGCGGGATTCCATGCCACCCATGGCATCGTGAAACACACCATGCCGTCGGATACATGGCAGACCGTGTTCTCGGTCATCGGAGCGATCGCGGTCGGCATCGCCGCCTTCGTGCGCATCACTGGAATGGCGGCCTCCGGCCCGTCTGGCGGGCATGTGTCCCACGCCTAAACCCGCCGCGCCCATCGCGGCGGGATCCAGCGGCACATAGCCTTTGTCCCCCACGTCATCTGGCCGCCCGATGGGGAAGCGGCATCGCGAAGCATCGGCTGCGCCCACCTGTCACGGAACGATGGAGCGCGTCGGGGCGGCAACGACATCGTGGCCGGCAGATCCTCAGCGTCGAGGTGCTTCGTCAGAGCTGGCGGAATGGCGAAATGCGCAGCGCAGGCCTGTTCGAGGAAGGTTTACGCCTGTGATCGCCGGTCGGACTTCCCGGGCCAATGCGAAGGTCGCCGCCGTCTCCGCCGTCGATCCGTCCAGCACCCGCGCCAGAACGGCCTCTTCAATGGCCTGATCTGGCCGAAGGACGGCTTTGCCTCGAGCGCCTAAGCCACAACGGCTGGCCCCGACTTTCTCCCCCTGCCGGCTGCGCCGTCATTCCTCGCGAAACAACAAAGTCGCGCCTGCGCCATCCTCCGCTTTGCTGCGGTCGCAAGCGATGTGTCGTCGCTCGCCTCCGTCCGGTCGATCGCCATCGAGGCCGCAATGGTGCGGGCTCGAAACGGAAAACGGAGACTTACAATGGCGACCATCGGCACCTTCAAGAAGACCGGCTCGAACGAATTCGGCGGCGAAATCGTCACCCTCAGCGTCCAGGCCAAGGGCGTGCGCATCGTCCCCGACCTGCGCGCCAGCGGCGAGAACGCCCCCAGCCACCGGGTCCTGGTCGGCCGCGCCGAGATCGGCGCCGCCTGGTCCAAGCGCTCCAACGAGGGCCGCGACTATCTGGGCCTCAAGCTCGACGATCCGAGCTTCAACGCTCCGATCTACGCCAACCTCTTCGATGACGAAGACGGCGAAGGTTACTCACTGATCTGGTCCCGCCCCAACGGCCGCCGCGCAGACTGAGGCGGCGTCACGAGGCCCCGGCCGAAAGGCCGGGGCCGCCTTCCTGCTCAAATCGCACCCGATCGCAGATGCGTGCCCCAAATAGTCGGGTCACACCGAAGGCGCGCGCTCCAGCTTTGCTGCAAAAGCCAGCCCGCAGAACCTTCGCTTCACTGACGACAGCGCCTCGTTTGCCCGAATCAGCAAATCGGCGCCAGCACGACACGGCCCTTCGGCAACCGCTTTGAGCTGGCAGAAGCGGGCCAATACGACTAAAATAGCCGTAGTTCTGGAGCGCGCGCCGGTTGCGATGGGAGGTGATCATGCATGATCACCGCCCGACAATCACGGGCCGCACGCGCGTTGCTGGGTTGGACACAGGAGACGCTCGCTGACAAGGCCCGCCTATCGCTGACCGCGCTCAAGCGCCTCGAATCCGAAAGCGGGCTCGATGTGTACGAGACGACGCGCGATCAGGCACGCAGGGCCTTGGAAGCTGCCGGCATCGTCTTCCTGTCGACCGACCGAGGGCAAGGAGTGCTGCTGGTCGATGATCGCGGAAACAAGCCGAACCGATCTACAGGCTTACGCTGACCTGTGGGCAGCCAGCTTCCTCATCACTCGCACTGCCTCTATTTCGGATCAAACATGGTTAATAGACGGGCACCGCATATTCGCCGAGTCTGCACCATGACCGCACCATTCCAGGACCTCGCGCCATCGAGGCAAGATCTCACCGATTACGACAAGTCGCACGCCAAACTATACATGCGCTTGCTGGATGCGGCCGCTGACGGCGCGCATTGGGAGGAAGCCGTGCGGGTACTGTTCGACCTTGATCCCGCCCGTGAACCCGAACGCTGCCGACGCATCCATGACAGCCATCTCGAACGCGCCCGCTGGATGACACACACCGGCTATCGGCATCTCCTGCGACAGGCTCACCGCTGAGAGGCTTGCGAACCTGCGTGATGCCCTTTCGACATCACGCAATGCCCTCCTCCGGGCTTCCAACACCCTCGTGGCGCCCCGAAAAATCACACGCTCGACTTACGCGCACCACGCGGGAGAGTTGATGCGATGAGGCCCGATACATCGAACTGGCGAGACGACCGCAGCTACGATTTCTTCGATACACTGCCGATCGAAGGTCTCGCCTGGGAGTGCCTTCGCAGATACCGCCCTTATCAGGACGATTACGCCAGACTGGTCGATGCTGGCGACGAGACTCAGCCGCTGCCGGACGACAGGCAGCAGCGCTGGGGGTTGCGATTTCCCTGCAAGACCAGGTCGTTCTGCCCTACAGCAACAGGTGGTGTGGTCGCCGCAGAGCGATCCCGCCGTCCTCTTTCTGACAGCGCGGCCGAACTTTCTGCCGTCCAGCTCAAACCGCCTCGCCGACAGGTTCGGTGCGGGACGTGATGGTCCTGAAGGAGCCTATACCGGTCTTCCCGAGCACGACCTCCAGCTACTCTTCCAACCCGGCATATCCGCACACGACCAGCTTGCAGCGGTCGTCCCCATCGATGACGACATCCTCGATCGCATCGATGCGCTGACACGCCTCGCGCGCGCCTGGCTCCAACGTCCGCCATTGCGCGACACGCGCATGACCGCCGAGCAGCGCCGCCGCTTTCGCCTCAAACTTCGTGCTGCTGACGGCCGCATGAACGGCGCGACCTATCGCGACATCGCCATCGCAATCTATGGCGCGGTGCGCATCGATGCCGACCCGTGGAAGACCTCGCCGCTGCGGGATGCCGTGATCGCCTTCGCCGAAGCCGGATTGGCCCTCATCGATGGCGGCTATCTGCACCTGCTTCGGCATCGTCGGCGCACCTAGCCTGCGCCACCGACAGGGGTGGGGAATTTAGCCATCCCAAGTCCCCCATCCGTCCCGCCGGAGGTTCTCCGCCACCGTTGTCGCTGTCAGCCGCTGATCGCCAGCGGCCCCCAGTAACCCCACGGAGGCCCGCCCCATGCGACCCGATACCGCCGCGCTCCCGCCACGCTACCTGCGGACCAAGGAAGCCGCTGAATTTCTCAGCCTGTCTGCGCGCACCCTCGAAAAACACCGCACCTACGGAACTGGTCCGGCCTATCACAAACTCGGCGGGCGCGTCGTCTATTCGGTCGACGATCTGGAGACCTGGGCCGAGCGCGGCGCCGTAACCTCGACGTCCGATCCGCGCGGCTCCGTGCTTCCCGCAAAGCGCCAGACGCTGCCGACCGGCCAGATCGCCGGCCGATACGCACGCTGATTGTGGCCGGTCTCTTTCATGGTGGTGCGTCGTCGTGACCCTTCGGAGCGTGGGCAGCTCGACCTGTTTCGCGCGCTTCCCGGCGACTTCGCGCCACGAGACGCGCAGGATCTCATGGCCTATCCCTTCTTCTCCCTCTCGAAATCGCACCGCATAGCGCCGATCGACTTTTCGGCGGGCGGTGTCTCCATCCGGGTAGAGGCCGTTCCCGATCATGGCATGGCCACGATCTGGGACGCCGACATCCTGATCTGGGCCGCCAGCCAGATCGTCGAGGCCCGCGACGCGGGCCTGCGCACCTCGCGTCTGATGGCGGCGACACCCTATGAGATCCTCACCTATGTCGGGCGCGGCACATCCAAGCGCGATTATCAGCGGCTCAAGGCCGCGCTCGACCGGCTGCAATCGACCACCATCTCGACGTCGATCCGCCAACCCGCCGAAGGCCGCCGTCACCGCTTCTCGTGGATCAACGAGTGGCAGGAGCGCACGGATCGTCAAGGACGACCGGATGGCATCGAGCTGATCGTCCCCGACTGGTTCTACAAGGCCGTCCTCGATGACGCGCTCATCCTCACCATCGATCCGGCCTATTTCGATCTCACCGGCGGCCTCGATCGCTGGCTCTACCGCATCGTGCGCAAACACGGAGGCCGTCAGCGCGGCGGCTGGCGTTTCGACCTACGCCACCTCCACCTCAAATCCGGCAGCCTGTCGCCGTTCAAGCGCTTCGCCTTCGAACTGCGCGACATCGTGCGACGCCAACCACTGCCCGGCTACCTCCTGTCGCTCGAAGTGGAAATCGGCGGGCGCACGCTGCTGGCTTTCGAGCCACTGGCCGCCTGTGGAAAACCTGTGGACGGCCTCGTGCTATCGGGAACCCGACCTATCGTGCCATCGGGAACCCGAGGCTCGTGCCATCAGGAACCCAAGCCGGCCTTAACGTCTGGAAATCGTGGGCGGATTCGCGCCCTTAACTTAGAGTCTAACCAAGAATCTAACTTTGAAGAGCGCGCGCGCGATGTGGAAAACCTCATCCGCACCGCCGCAGCGAGCCTCCGCGCCGCCGGCAAATCACCGCGCAAGGGTGCTCCAGCCGCTCAGAGGGGCCGGAAAGAGAGCGAACCGGCTTCCCCCGATCAGCTTCCGCTCCTCGATCGGCCTGGAGGTGCGCGATGATCGTCGCGTTCCTCAACCAGAAAGGCGGTGTCGGCAAGACGACGCTGGCGCTCAACCTCGCGGGCGAACTCGCTGGGCGCGGTCAGCGCGTCACCCTGATCGATGCGGACCCACAGGGATCGGCCCTCGACTGGTCTGAGCAGCGCAGCCATGAGGGCCTGCCGCGCCGGTTCGGCGTCGTCGGCCTGGCGCGCGACACGCTCCACCGCGAAGCGCCGGCGCTGGCCCGCGATGTCGACCACGTCGTCATCGACGGCCCGCCGCGTGTCGCAGCGCTCATGCGCTCGGCGCTGCTCGCCGCCGACCTCGTGCTGATCCCGGTGCAGCCGTCGCCGCTCGACGGCTGGGCATCGGCCGAGATGCTGGCGCTGCTCCGCGAAGCCCGCGTCTATCGCCCGGAACTGGTCGCCCGCTTCGTGCTCAATCGTTGCGGTGCGCGCACCATCCTGGCCCGCGAGACAGCCGAGACCCTGGCCGATCACGATCCACCGTTGCTCGCCACCACCATCGGCCAACGTGTCGCCTTCGCCGCCGCCGCGCAGACCGGCCGCCTGGTCGCCGAACTCGCCGATGCGACATCGGCCGCGCGCGAGATCGCGGCCTTCGCCGATGAACTCCTGCGTCTGCGGATCGACGGGGGCGCACAATGAACGAACGATCCCCCCGTCGTGGCTTCGCCTCGCGCCCCGCCGATCCCGACCAATGGATCAAGGCTGCGGACAACGCACCACGCGCCGCTGACGTTGCCGCGTTCACCGCCAGGCTCACCATCGATGTGACCCCCGAACTGCGCGGCCGGATCAAGATCGCCGCGTTCGGGCGCGGCGTCACCGTCGCCGACATGCTGCGTGAGCTGCTCGCGCGTGAATTCCCCTCGACACCAGGAGACCCTACATGACCGGCACTGCGGCTCCCCGCATGCGCGGCGGCCCGCTGCCGTCAGCGCTCCCCCATGGCAGCATGACCCACGTCGAACTGACGTGGATCGAGAAGAAGATCGAATACTGGATCAGGTTCGGCCGTGAGGCGCATGAACAGATCCTCGACCGCCGCCGGCGTGTCGTCTCCTTCCGTCCGGACACCGTATTCGCGTTCGTGCGATGGGCGGCCAACGATTTCGGCACGATCATCTCGCGCATCGACATCGTGCGCGCGGTCGAGCCCGGAGAGCCCTACCAGACGCTGCCCTTTGTCCGGCCGGGCGGTGAAATCCTGCTCAGGATCGACGGATGGCCGAAGGTCGAAGACGTGCTGCGCCACGTCGATGCCATTGAAGCGATCGGCATCGAGGCGGACGCCGTTTCGCCGGAACACTGGCGGCACGTCCACAACCGGATGGCGGCTGGACATCAGCCCCGCGCCTATACGCTCGACCAGCATCGCGCCTTCCTCCTGCGCCGGAGGACACAGTCGTGATGCGCGCCGGTCTCTTCCTCGTCGTGGCTCTCGCGACCACGGGCATCAGCTATCCGGCGCTCACCCCGATGCCGATCAAGCTCCTGTGGAACGCATCGGCCAGCGCCCCCATCGGCTTCTACACGATCGACATCGACGGCCCGTTCGACGTCACCGATCTCGTTGCCGTCGATGCGCCCGAGCCGCTCGCGACCTTCATGGCCGAACGCGGCTATCTTCCCAAAGGCGTCCCGCTGCTGAAGCGCATTCTCGGCGTTTCCGGGCAGACCGTTTGCCGCTCGAACCTCTCCGTCACGATCGACGGCGTCGAGATGGGCGATGCGCTGCCGCGTGATCGCGCCGGGCGCGACCTGCCGGTCTGGCAGGGCTGCCGCCGTATCCCGACCGGCGAAGTCTTCCTCATGAACTGGCAGGTCCGCGACAGCCTGGACGGTCGCTATTTCGGCCTGACATCCACTGACCAGATCATCGGCCGCGCCGTCCCCCTGTGGACCGACGAGGACGGAACGGGCCGCTTCGAATGGCGCGCACCGACGCGATGAACACCTCGCCATCGGCGGGGGCGGCGCCCACCGATGGCTTTCCCAACGCTGCCGCAAAGGAAGTCATCATGCCTCAGATTGGTCAATTCACGCGCCAGGACACGGGCTTCGCCGGCAAGCTGGAGACGTTCACGCTCTTCCGCGACGTCGTCATCGTGCCGGCAGAGCCCTCCGATGCCGAGAACGCGCCGGATTACCGCGTTCACGCCAGCGACGATGGCAAAGCCGAAGCCGGTCCGGAAATCGGCGCGGGCTGGAAACGCACCGGCGAGCGCGCGGGCGAATACGTTGCCGTACTGATCGACGACCCTGCGCTGTCGCAGCCAATCCGCGCCAATCTGTTCCGCGACGATGACGCCGGGAACGCCTGGTCGCTGCATTGGTCGCGCCCGCGCGACCGCGCCGTGAAAGACTGACCGATGTCCGGTCCCCGTCCAACGATGAGCCATCGTGATGCGCGCGGGCGGCATCACGCCGTCCGGAGCATGGCCTTCCTTCTCCTTTCCGGCCTGGCCCTCGCAGCAGGCGCAACGGACACCGCTCTTGCCCAGTCCGCGTCGGCTGCGCGCACGGTCGCTGGCGATCCACACGCCACCTTCGTCACCGAAGCCTCGCAGCGCTTCGGCATTCCCGAACACTGGATCGTCGCCGTCAAACGCGCCGAAAGCGCCGGCGATGTGCGCGCCATATCGTCGGCCGGCGCGCTGGGGCTGATGCAGGTCATGCCCGATACCTGGGCCGCGCTTCGCATTCGCTATGGGCTCGGGCGTGACCCCTACGACCCGCGCGACAACATCCTCGCAGGCGCTGCTTACCTGCGCGAAATGTTCGACCGCTATCGCACGATCCCCGCAATGCTCGGCGCCTACAATGCGGGGCCTGGCCGCTACGACGAATACGTCCAGACCGGCCGCGCCCTGCCCGCCGAAACTCGGGCCTACATCGCGCTGCTGGCTCCGCAGCTAGGCGCACCATCGCCGTCGAGCGCGCCATCGGTTGCGCCGCCACCGCCGCCGGATTGGCGGGAAGCGCCGCTCTTCGTCGTGCGTTCCGCCGACGCTCGTTCGGCAACATCGACATCGGAAAGCGCGCGGTCGAACGACAGCCGCTCCTCCGTCGCGGCGCGCGTTCCCGATACCGCCGAAGACTCGAACGCCCCTATCGTGGTCGCTCGCTCTGACGGTGGAGCGCCCCGATGAGCTGCGGAAGTATCCTTCGCACTCTGTCGCATTCTGGCGTGACATGGAGGGCACAAGGGGGAGAGGCAGGCACAACAACCGCACGATGGCAGGATAAAAGGCCGCACATTGCGCGTCGGTCGGGCGGTTGTATTTGCAGGATATTTTGGCGCGCTCCGCACATTGCCGTGCTCATCGGCAATGTGCGCCTGACGCCCACCTATCTGTATCAGCGCGATTTTTCGCACATTGCGGGCTCGCGTCATGGCCGATGACCACGAGTTTCGTGTTCGCCCTGGGCGCATCCGATCGACCCGCGCGCAGTCAGCTCGGCCCTTCATCGCGCAGGCGCTGGCGGCGGCGAAGAAGGCGGGCGGCGGCGTCTCGCGCTCCGGGCGCGTCTTTGCCGCCAATCGCTCGAGCTTCGGCCGCGGCCAGCGCGCCAGCATCCAGGCGAACCGCCTCATCACCGCGCGCACGCGCGGCGCAGTCATCAAGGCCCGCGTCGTGCGGCACTCCGGCCGCACCGCGCCGCTCGGCACGCATCTCGACTATCTCCGCCGCGACGGCGTGACCCGTGATGGAGAAAAGGCCCGGCTGTTTGGGCCGGGAACGGAGGAAGCTGATGGCCGCGCCTTCGCCGGGCGATGCGAGGATGATCGCCACCATTTCCGCTTCATCGTTTCACCGGACGACGCCGTGGAGATGTCGGACCTCAAGTCCTTCACCCGCGATCTTGTCGGCCAGATGGAAAAGGATCTGGACACGCGGCTCGATTGGGTCGCGGTCGATCACTGGAACACCGAGCATCCTCACGTCCATCTGATCGTGCGCGGTGTCCGCGACGACGGCCAGGACCTCGTGATCTCGCGCGACTACATCAAGGAGGGCATGCGCGATCGCGCGCGTGACCTCATCACACAGGAGCTTGGCCCGCGCACGGATCTCGATATTCGCCGCACGCTCGAACGCCAGATCGGGGCGGAGCGCTGGACGCAGCTTGATCGGCAGCTTGTCCGCGACGCTGGAAAGACCGGCGTCATCGATGTTGCTCCGGAGGTCGGCCGCCAGCCCGACGCCTACGCCGTCGAGAAGGTGGGCCGCCTGCGCAAACTCGCAGCCCTCGGCCTCGCCAGTGAAATCGGACCTGGCCAGTGGATGATCGACGATCAGGCTGAGGTGACGCTGCGCCAGCTCGGCGAACGCGGCGACATCATCAAACGCATGCACCGCGCACTCACCGAACGCGGTATCGACCGCGGCTCGGGCAACTACGTACTGGCTGGGGAAAGCCTCGATGCGCCGGTCATCGGCCGTCTGGTCGAACGCGGCCTCGATGACGAGCTGAAGGGAACGGCCTACGCCGTGGTCGACGGCGTCGATGGCCGGACCCATCATATTCGTCTGCCGCATCTCGACGCGGCCGGCGATAGCGCGCCGGGATCGATCGTCGAGTTGCGCACTTTCGAGGATGCGCGGGGCGAGCGCCGCGCCGCGCTCGCCGTCCGCTCCGATCTCGATCTCCAGCATCAGGTGAACGCCTCTGGCGCGACCTGGCTCGACCGGCAATCCATCGCCCGCGAACCCGTCGCCATGTCCGAGGGCGGCTTCGGCGCCGAGGTGCGGCAGGCGATGCAGCAACGCGTGAACCATCTGGTCGGCGAAGGTCTCGCCGAGCGGCAGGGCCGGCGTGTGATCTTCAACCGCAACCTGATCGATACCCTTCGACGCCGCGAGGTGGGCGCCGTTGCCGACCGGCTCGCGAAGGAAACAGGCCAGCCGTTCAAAGCGGCCGGTAGTGGCGAATATGTCGCCGGCACCTATCGCCAGCGCATGACGCTCGCATCCGGCCGCTTCGCGATGATCGATGACGGCCTCGGCTTCCAGCTCGTGCCCTGGTCGCCGTCCCTCGAGAGCCAGCTCGGCAAGCACGTCTCCGGGGTCGCCCGCGGCGACGGGGGTGTTGACTGGAGCTTCGGCCGCAAGCGGGGACTCGGCCTCTAATCACCTAAGAAGAAAGGACCGCAGCAATGTCCGCGACCAAAATCCTGTGGGGCCAGATCGCCGTCGTCTTCCTCATCGTGCTGCTCACCACCTGGGCGGCGACGCAATATGTCGCATGGAGTCTCGGCTTTCAGGCGCAGTTGGGCTCGCCCTGGTTCGTCCTTCTGGGTGTGCCGATCTACTATCCACCAGCCTTCTTCTGGTGGTGGTATTTCTATGACGCCTACGCGCCGGAGGTCTTCGCCAAGGGCGGGATGATCTCGGCGTCGGGCGGCTTCATCGCCATCGCCGTCGCCATCGGCATGTCGGTCTGGCGCGCCCGCGAAGCAAAAAGCGCAGCGACCTACGGCTCCGCCCGCTGGGCCGAAAAGGACGAGGTGAAAGCTGCGGGCCTGCTCAGTCCCGACGGTGTCGTGCTCGGCCGCTATGATCGCGACTATCTCCGTCACGACGGCCCCGAACATGTGCTTTGCTTCGCCCCGACCCGATCGGGCAAGGGCGTCGGCCTGGTTGTGCCGTCCCTGTTGACCTGGCCGGGCTCGGCCATCGTCCACGACATCAAAGGCGAAAACTGGCAGCTCACCGCCGGTTTTCGCGCCCGGCATGGCCGCGTTCTGCTGTTCGACCCGACCAACCCCAAATCGTCGGCCTACAATCCGCTGCTCGAGGTGCGCCGCGGCGAATGGGAAGTCCGCGACGTCCAGAACATCGCCGACATCCTGGTCGATCCCGAAGGCTCGCTCGAAAAGCGGAACCATTGGGAGAAGACCAGTCATGCCCTGCTGGTCGGCGCCATCCTGCATGTCCTCTACGCCGAAGACGACAAGACATTGGCCGGCGTCGCCGCTTTCCTGTCCGATCCAAAGCGCCCGATCGAGTCGACGCTTGCCGCAATGATGAAGACCAGCCACCTCGGCGAGGCAGGGCCGCACCCCGTCATCGCCAGCGCAGCGCGCGAACTACTCAACAAATCGGACAACGAACGCTCGGGCGTGCTCTCCACCGCCATGTCGTTTCTCGGCCTCTACCGCGATCCTGTCGTGGCCGAGGTGACGCGGCGCTGCGACTGGCGGATCAGCGACATGGTGGGCGGCAAGCTCCCGACCACGCTCTACCTCGTCGTGCCGCCGTCCGACATCAACCGCACCAAGCCGCTGATACGCCTGATCCTCAATCAGGTCGGCCGCCGTCTCACTGAGGATCTGCAAGCAAAGGCCGGGCGGCATCGCCTGCTGCTCATGCTCGACGAGTTTCCCGCCCTCGGCCGCCTCGATTTCTTCGAGTCCGCGCTGGCCTTCATGGCGGGCTACGGCCTCAAGAGCTTTCTGATCGCTCAATCGCTGAACCAGATCGAGAAGGCTTACGGCCCGAACAATTCGATCCTCGACAACTGCCATGTGCGCGTTTCCTTTGCGACGAACGACGAAAGGACCGCGAAGCGGGTCAGCGACGCGCTCGGAACCGCGACCGAGATGAAGGCGATGAAGAACTACGCCGGGCATCGGCTCTCGCCCTGGCTCGGCCATTTGATGGTCTCGCGCTCGGAGACTGCGCGACAGCTCCTGACACCAGGCGAGATCATGCAGCTCCCGCCGACCGACGAGATCGTCATGGTCGCCGGGACACCGCCGATCCGGGCGAAGAAGGCGCGCTACTATGAAGATGCCCGCTTCAAGGAACGCATCATGTCACCACCCGGGCTGGCGCGGCCTGCTGAAGGTCGGCCCGACGATTGGAGCAAGCTGCCGATCCCCGCGCGCCCGGAGACGGCCGAAAACGCTGCACCAATGACGAGCGGTGACAACGAAGAGGATTCCACCGAGTCCGAGCGTCGGCATCAGCCCGAACTCAACCGGGTGAACCCCATCGAAAAGAAGGCGCCGATCGACAATGAGTTTGAGATCGATTTGCCTGACGACACAGAGGACGACGCCGCGCGCAACCAGCGGCTGACCCGCGTCATGCGCGGCGTTGCCCGCCAGGTCTCGCTCGATCCCAATGACGGCATGGAGCTGTAGCACCATGCCCGGACGCAAGAAGAAGGTGCCGATTTCCGTCTATCTCGACCCCGACATCATGGCGACGCTATCGGACTATGCAGGCCGACGCGAACAGCCGCTCTCCCTGATCGCCGAGGCCGCCATCGCGTCATTCCTGTCGCCGGACGACGCGGAGCGGCGTGAAGCCGTGGTCGCCAAACGCCTCGACCAGATCGATCGCCGTCTCAACCGCATGGAGCGCGACATCGGGATCTCCGTCGAGACCATGGCCGTATTCATCCGGTTCTGGCTCAACACGACGCCGGCGCTCCCCGAGCCCGCAGCCCAGGCCGCGCGCGCCATGGTCGGGAAGCGCTACGAGGCGTTCATCGCGGCCCTTGGACGGCGCTTGGCCCAGGGACCGAAACTTCGGCAGGAGATCGTTGAAGATGTCGGCGAGTCGCCGCCGAACGCGACAGAGAGCGATCCATAGGCGTCAGCGCGCGTGGATCAATAGCATCGCCCGACCGCCGTTCTCCTGTATTTGCACGCCACGCTGCTACGACGGTCGATACTTGTTGAATCGGCTCAATTCGCGGCTCTTTTAATCACCCCGATCCGGGGATCATCTGTTTTGCCCCGTCAGGAAGCGGGGCAAAAATGACCAATATCAGCCAGAAGCCGGAGGCGTTCGCGCGCGGTGCGCGCATGCTTCGCACCGCGCTCGGCTCGACCATCACCCATCTTCTCGAAGACCCGGCCGTCGTCGAAATCATGCTGAACCCGGACGGCCGTCTCTGGGTAGATCGCCTCTCCGAAGGGCTGGCCGATACGGGTGAGACGCTGTCGCCCGCCGATGGCGAACGCATTGTGCGGCTGGTCGCTCACCATGTCGGTGTTGAGGTGCATCCACGCAGCCCGCGAGTCTCCGCCGAGCTTCCTGAGACGGGAGAGCGGTTCGAGGGCTTGCTGCCGCCAGTTGTCGCCGCACCGGCCTTCGCCATCCGCAAGCCCGCCGTCGCAATCTTCACGCTCGACGATTACGTGGCCGCCGGCATCATGGTCGCCGACCAGGCCGCGACGCTACGCGCTGCGGTGATGGCGCGCGCCAATATCCTTGTCGCGGGCGGCACCTCCACCGGCAAAACCACGCTGACCAATGCGCTTCTGGCCGAGGTCGCCAAGACGGCGGATCGCGTCGTCATCATCGAGGACACCCGCGAGCTTCAGTGCGCCGCGCCCAATCTTGTCGCCATGCGGACCAAGGATGGGGTGGCGACGCTCTCGGAGCTGGTCCGCTCTTCGCTACGCCTGCGCCCCGATCGCATTCCGATCGGCGAGGTGCGCGGTTCCGAGGCTCTCGATCTCCTGAAAGCATGGGGAACCGGCCACCCCGGCGGCATCGGCACGATCCACGCCGGGAGCGGCATCGGCGCGCTGCGCCGCCTTGAGCAACTCATCCAGGAGGCCGTCGTCACGGTCCCGCGCGCCCTGATCGCAGAGACCATCGATCTCGTTGCCGTCCTCTCCGGCCGCGGCTCCGCGCGCCGGCTCGCCGAACTCGCCCGTGTCGAAGGGCTCGGCCCGGACGGCGACTACGCCATCACCCCCGCAACCCTTGACCGCACAGGAGCGCCAACATGATCCGCACCACGATGCGCGTTCGCCGCTATGCCGCGACGGCCGCCGCCTTCACCTACATCAACCTCGTCCTCGTTCCCGCCGCCCATGCCTCCGGCTCGTCCATGCCGTGGGAAGCACCGCTCCAGAAAATCCTCGAATCCATCGAAGGGCCGGTCGCCAAGATCGTCGCCGTCATCATCATTATCGCCACTGGCCTGGCGCTGGCGTTCGGTGACACGTCCGGCGGCTTCCGGAAGCTGATCCAGATCGTCTTCGGCCTCAGCATCGCGTTTGCGGCGTCGAGCTTCTTCCTGTCGTTCTTCTCATTCGGCGGCGGGGCGCTCGTCTGATGGCGGCGGCGTTCGAACAACTCGACGCGGTGCCGGGTTTCACCGTCCCGGTTCACCGGGCGCTGACCGAGCACATTCTGCTCGGCGGCGCACCGCGCGCGCTCGCCATCCTAAACGGCACGCTGGCCGGAGCCGTGGGCCTCGGCCTGCGCCTCTGGCTCGTCGGTCTGCTGATCTGGGCCGTTGGCCATATCGCTGCCGTGTGGGCTGCAAAGCGCGATCCGCTCTTCGTCGAGGTCGGCCGCCGCCACATGCGCATCCCCGCTCATCTGTCCGTCTGAGGAGGCGCATCGTCATGATGAATCTTGCCGAATATCGCCGCACCGCAACCCGCCTCGCTGACTATCTGCCCTGGGTCGCGCTCGTCGCCGAGGGCGTCGTGCTCAACAAGGATGGCAGCTTTCAGCGCACGGCCCGTTTCCGCGGCCCTGATCTGGACTCCGCGGTCGCTGCCGAACTGGTCGCCGTCGCCGGGCGGCTCAACAACGCTTTCCGCCGTCTCGGATCGGGTTGGGCCATCTTCGTCGAGGCGCAGCGGCACGAGGCGTCGATCTATCCGGCAGACCTGTTTCCCGACGCAGCCGCAGCGCTCCTCGATGCCGAGCGCAAAGCCGATTTCGAGGAAGCCGGCGCGCATTACGTCTCCGGCTACTATCTCACCATCACCTATCTGCCGCCGGCCGAGGACGCCGCGCGCACTGAAGCCTGGCTCTATGAGGGCCGCGAACGCGCTGGCATCGATCCGAAGGAAATCCTGAACACCTTTGTCGACCGCACCGATCGCGTGCTGGCGCTGCTCGACGGCTTTATGCCGGAATGCCAGTGGCTCGATAGCAACGAGACGCTGACCTATCTCCATTCGACCGTCTCGACCAAACGGCACCGCGTCCGTGTGCCCGAAACGCCGGTCTATCTCGACGCGCTGCTCGCCGACCAACCGCTCACCGGCGGCCTGGAGCCGCGTCTCGGAACGGCGCATCTGCGCGTTCTCACCATTGTCGGTTTCCCAACCGCGACCACACCCGGCATCCTCGACGATCTCAATCGGCTCGCCTTCCCCTATCGCTGGTCGACGCGCGCCATCCTGCTCGACAAGACCGACGCGACCAAGCTGCTGACCAAAATCCGCCGCCAATGGTTCGCGAAGCGCAAAAGCATCGCCGCGATCCTGAAAGAGGTGCTGACCAACGAGGCGTCCGCGCTGGTCGATACCGACGCCTCGAACAAGGCGGCGGACGCCGATCTCGCCCTTCAGGAACTCGGCGCTGACTACGCCGGCCAATCCTATGTCACCGCGACGATCGCGGTATGGGACAACGATCCCCGAATTGCCGACGAGAAGCTTCGCCTCGCCGAGAAAGTCATCCAGGGCCGCGACTTCACGGCCATGACTGAAACGATCAATGCCGTCGATGCCTGGCTGGGCTCATTGCCGGGACATGTTTACGCCAACGTGCGCCAGCCCCCGATCTCCACGCTGAATCTCGCCCACATGATCCCGCTCTCGGCGGTGTGGGCGGGGCCGGAACGGGACGAGCATTTCGGAGCGCCCCCCTTGCTGTTCGGCAAGACCGAGGGCTCGACCCCGTTTCGGTTTTCTCTCCATGTCGGCGATGTCGGTCACACGCTCGTCGTCGGCCCGACCGGCGCCGGCAAATCGGTGCTCCTCGCCGTCATGGCCTTGCAGTTCCGGCGCTACGCCGGTGCCCAGATCTTCGCCTTCGACTTCGGCGGTTCGATCCGCGCCGCCGCGCTCGCCATGGGCGGTGATTGGCACGATCTCGGCGGCGATCTCACCGAGGGCGTGGACTCCTCGGTCGCGCTGCAACCGCTCGCGCGCATTCACGACACGCCCGAACGCGCCTGGGCGGCCGACTGGATCGTCGCCATCCTGATCCGCGAAGGCATCGCGATCACTCCCGAGGTGAAGGAGCACCTTTGGTCGGCGCTGACCTCGCTGGCATCGGCGCCGGTCGAGGAACGCACGATCACCGGCCTCACGGTGTTGCTCCAATCGAACGACCTGAAGCAGGCGCTGCGACCGTATTGCGTGGGCGGCCCCTATGGGCGGCTACTCGACGCCGAGGCCGAACATCTCGGCTCGGCATCGGTGCAGGCGTTCGAGATCGAGGGACTGGTCGGGACTGGCGCGGCACCCGCCGTCCTCGCCTATCTCTTCCATCGCATCGGCGACCGTCTCGACGGCTCGCCGACGCTGCTCATCATCGACGAGGGCTGGCTCGCACTCGATGACGATGCCTTTTCCGGGCAATTGCGCGAATGGCTGAAGACGCTGCGCAAGAAAAACGCCAGCGTCATCTTCGCCACGCAGTCGCTGTCCGACATCGACAACAGCAACATCGCCCCGGCCATCATCGAGAGCTGCCCGACAAGGCTGCTCCTGCCGAACGAACGCGCGATCGAGCCGCAGATCACGGAGATCTATCGGCGCTTCGGTCTCAACGACCGCCAGATCGAAATCCTCGCGCGGGCCACGCCCAAGCGCGACTATTACTGCCAGTCGCGGCGCGGCAATCGCCTGTTCGAGCTGGGCCTTTCCGAAGTCGGCCTCGCGCTCGCCGCCACCTCCTCCAAGACCGACCAGTCCGAGATCGCGCGCACAGTCGCCGAGCATGGCCGCGAGGGCTTTCTCGCCGCCTGGCTGCGCCTGCGCGGCGCCGAGTGGGCCGCAGACCTCATCCCTGACCTCACGAACCTCACCCCTCAGCAGTCCGAGAAGGAGTAATGACCATGAATACGCTTCGTTCACGCCCGCGCGCGATGTCGCTCGCGGCCTTCATCCTGGCGATACCGCTCGCCGCATCGCCGGTGCTGACCGCGCCAGCGCACGCGCAATTCGGCTTCGGCGGTATCGTCTATGACCCTACCAACTACGCCCAGAACGTCCTGACGGCGGCGCGGTCCCTCGAGCAGATCAACAACCAGATCCGCTCGCTTCAGAACGAGGCGCAGAGCCTCATCAACCAAGCCAAGAATCTGGCGAACCTGCCGTACTCGGCGCTCCAGCAGATTCAACAGAACGTCCAGCGCACCCAGCAGCTCCTCGGCCAGGCGCAGAACATCGCCTTCGACGTCCAGAACGTCGATCGGATGTTCCAGCAGCAATATGGCAGCGTCTCACTGTCGTCGTCGGACGCCAAGCTCATCACCGACGCTCGCTCGCGCTGGCAGAACACCGTCGGCGGCTTGCAGGACGCCATGCGCATTCAGGCCGGTGTCGTCGGCAATATCGACAGCAATCGCACGCAGATGTCGAACCTCGTCAGCCAGAGTCAAGGCTCGCAGGGTGCGTTGCAGGCGACACAGGCCGGCAATCAGCTTCTCGCGCTGCAATCGCAGCAGCTCTCCGACCTGATTGCGCTGATCTCCGCCAACGGCCGGGCCACGGCGCTGACTGACGCGGAGCGCGCGGCGGCGGCTGATCAAGGCCGGGAGCAGCGCCGCCGCTTCCTCACGCCGGGCGCGGGCTATCAGCCCGGCAACGCGCAGATGTTCGGCAACGGCAACTGAGGTCGCGGCCATGGACGGCAAGATGCTGGCCCGGCTGGGCGCCATCGTTTTCGTATCGTTCGCCATCACGGCGACGGCGATCGAGATGGCCCGGAAGGACGCGGCCCCTGAAACGGAGCGCGTCCACGCTGTCGAACCCAAGCGCGATGCGCTCCGCGAAGGGCAGCGCCGGTGCCAGCAGCTTGGCCAGGCAGCGGCGAGCGATACCGACTGCATGCGTATCTGGGCCGAGAGCCGCGATCGCTTCCTCGGCCGCCCCCCGGCGCCTGCCGTCCCGACAACAGAAGGACGGTGAACCATGGGCGGCGCAGGTGTCATCGACAATTTCCTCGGGGTCTTCACCTCCTACATCAACAGCGGGTTCGGACTGCTCGGCGGCGAGGTCGCGTTCATCGCCACAACGCTGATCGTCATCGATGTGACGCTTGCCGCCCTGTTCTGGAGCTGGGGCGCGGAAGACGACATCATCGCCCGGCTGGTGAAAAAGACGCTCTTCGTCGGCGTCTTCGCCTATCTCATCGGCAACTGGAACAACCTCGCCAAGATCGTCTTCGACTCGTTCGCGGGCCTCGGCCTCAAGGCTTCCGGCACCAGCTTCACCGCGCAGGATCTGATGCGACCCGGCAAGGTCGCGCAGACCGGGCTCGACGCCGCGCGCCCCTTGCTCGAATCCATCTCCGACCTGATGGGCTGGATCGCGTTCTTCGAGAACTTCATCCAGATCGCCTGCCTGCTGTTCGCCTGGGCGCTGGTGCTGCTCGCCTTCTTCATCCTCGCGATCCAGCTCTTCGTTACCCTGATCGAATTCAAGTTGACGACGCTGGCGGGCTTCGTCCTCATCCCGTTCGGCCTGTTCGGCAAGACCGCCTTCATGGCCGAGCGCGTGCTGGGCAATGTCGTCTCATCCGGCATCAAGGTGCTGGTGCTCGCCGTCATCATCGGCATCGGCTCAACGCTGTTCAGCCAGTTTACGGCCGGCTTCGGCGGCGCAACGCCCACAATCGACGACGCCATGGCGATTGTTCTTGCCGCGCTATCGCTGCTCGGGCTCGGCATCTTCGGCCCCGGCATTGCTGCCGGCCTGGTCAGCGGCGGACCACAACTCGGCGCCGGTGCGGCGGTTGGCACCGGGCTTGCCGTCGGCGGTGCCGGGCTCGCAGCTGGTGGCGCGGCAGGCCTTGCCCTGAAGGGAGGAGCGGCTGCGATGTCTGGCGGCGCTGCCGCCGTGCGGGGCGGTGCGGCAGCGGCAGGCGGAGCCGCCGCGGCCTACAGTGTCGGCTCGCTCGGCCAGTCCGGCGCAGCCGGTGTCGCCTCTGGTCTCGGCGGTGTCGCCCGCGCGGCCGGAGCGGCCACCGTGTCACCCCTGAAACGCGCGACGGCGCGCGCCGCCGAAGGCGTCAAGTCCAGCTTCTCCGCAGGTGCGAAGGCAGGCTTCGGCGCAACGGGCGGCTCCTCGACCATGGGCACGATACCCGGCTCAGGCTCCACAGGCGAAGCCGGCGCCGCAGCGCCCCGCGACGGTCCGCCCGACTGGGCCAAGCGCATGAGGCGCCATCAGTCCCGCAGCCACGGAGCCACTCTCTCAGCGCACGCCGTCAAATCCGGCGACAGCCACGGCGGCGGCTCTTCCGTCAACCTCTCCGAAAGTAACCGCTCATGAGCCTCTTCAAACGACCCGCCGCCCACTATGGGAAATCGCCCGAACCCGAAACGCCGTATCAGCGCGCCGCGCAGGTCTGGGACGATCGCATCGGTTCGGCTCGCGTCCAGGCCAGGAA
>JAFKKL010000026.1 GCA_017305595.1 Hyphomicrobiales bacterium
GGAAGCCGTCGATGATGTCCTTGTCGGAGAAGGTGGTGCGCTGCTGACGCTGCCGCGCAACAATGGTGGCGCTGTCGGCGGCGGATGCAGGGGCGGGCAACGCAATCAGCACTGCCAGAACGATCAATGCAGCGCGAATGCTTGACGAGCGTGCCATACCAAAACCGTCGTCCCCGTGCAGGCGGGGACCCATAACCCCTGACTGCATAGTTAGCGGGAATATCAGTTAAAGGCTACAGTCGCTCTCCGCATCATGAGCGACACGGCATATGAGTCCCCGCCTGAGCCTGTCATCGGGCGGCGCTTTGCGCCGACCCGTTGGCGGGGACGATGACTGAGGCCGTTTGATCCTATGAGCTGCATTTCAATTCAAGGCTCAGGACAACGGCATTCAATTCAAGTCAGTTCTTCACCACCACCGTGGTACCGACCGGGACGCGGCTGTAGAGATCGGTGACGTCGTCGTTGGTCATTCGGAAGCAGCCGGACGAGACCGCCTGGCCGATCGTCTCCGGCTCGTTGGAGCCGTGGATGCGATACAGCGTCGAGCCGAGATACATCGCGCGTGCGCCGAGCGGATTTTCAATGCCGCCCTTCATGTGGCGTGGCAGGTCGGGACGCCGCCGCAGCATCTGCGCGGGTGGGGTCCAGGACGGCCATTCCTTCTTGGCGGTGATGCGGTGGGTGCCGGACCAGCGGAAGCCGTCGCGGCCGACGCCGATGCCGTAGCGCAGCGCGGTGCCGTTCGACTGCACCAGATAGAGGCGGCGCTCGCGGGTGTTGATGACGATGGTGCCGGGGGCGTAGTTTCCGCTGAAGTTGACCGTGGTGCGCGGGACCGGGTTCGATCCGCCGAACGGCAGGCGGAAGTTCGGGTCCATGAAGGTCCGCGTATCCATTTGCGCAGAGGCGCTTCCGGTCATCATCAGTCCCAACGTCGCTGCAGCCAGCAGGACAGCAAACCCTCGCTTCATTTTCGCCCCTTCAAAGCTCAATTGATTGTCAGGAAAAGGGCATAATTCGCGGTGCTTCGCAACCCACAGCCGTGTGAAAACGGGATTTCCAAATCCGGCGTGACCGAAAAGCCGCGTATTGCCAATGTCAAAGCCGCACCGGCGATGCCCTCCCGGATGGCTGCATTGCAGCCGCCCTTAATCCTTTGACGCAACCCGCCAACAATGGTTCATCTTGAAGGAAACAACGTGCATGAAGGGAGTGTGACGATGAATGGTGCGGAAAGCCTGGTGCGAACGCTGGTCGCGGGCGGGGTCAACGTTTGCTTCACCAATCCGGGCACTTCGGAAATGCACTTCGTCGCGGCGCTCGATCGGGTCGAGGGCATGCGTTGCGTGCTCGGCCTGTTCGAAGGCGTCGTGACCGGCGCGGCCGATGGTTACTTCCGCATGAAGGGAACGCCGGCTTCGACCTTGCTGCATCTCGGGCCGGGGCTCGCCAACGGCCTCGCCAATCTGCACAACGCCAAAAAGGCAGCGTCGGGTATCGTTAACATCGTTGGCCAGCATGCCGGCTATCACATCGAATACAATGCGCCGCTGACCTCCGATATCGAGGGACTGGCGCGGCCGATGTCGAACTGGGTGCGCACCTCGCCGGATGCGAAATCGGTGGCGCGGGACGGCGCCGCCGCGATTGCCGCGGCGAGCGGCGCGCCGCCGCAGATCGCAACGCTGATCCTGCCTGCCGATACCGCATGGAACGAAGCCGACGGCATTGCGGAAGTGCCGGCGTCGTCGCAGCGCGCCGGCTATTCCACCGAAGCCGTCGACGCCGCCGCGCGCGTGCTGCGGGGCGGCGAGCGCACGCTGTTGCTGATGACCGGCAATGCGCTCACCGAAAAAGGGCTGGCGCTGGCCCAGCAGATCGCCGGCAAGACCGGTTGTGCGGTGATGGGGCAAACCTACAATTCGCGAATGGCGCGCGGGCAGGGCCGCTTCGCCATCGAGCGCGTGCCTTACGTGGTGGCGCAGGCGCTGCCGGTGTTGAAAGAGTTTCGTCACATCGTTCTGGTCGAGGCCAACGATCCGGTGGCGTTCTTCGCCTATCCGGACAAGCCGAGCCTGCTCAAGCCCGAAGGCTGCGAAGTGCATCGCATGACCGAAGGCGGTAACAATTCCGTCGCAGCGCTGGAGGCCTTAGCGTCAGCGGTCGGCGCGAAGCCGGCGGATGCCAAGTCGCAGCGCAGCGTCGAACTGGTGAAGCCGACCGGTGCGCTCACGCATGAGGCGATCGCGATGGCCATCGCGACGGCGATTCCGGAAAACGCTATCGTGGTCGATGAATCGATCACCACCGGGCGCGGCTTCTTTCCGCCGACAGCGGCGGCCGCGCCGCACGACTGGCTGCAAAACATGGGCGGCTCGATCGGCTTCTCGACTCCGGTGGCGACCGGTGCGGCGGTCGCCTGTCCCGATCGCAAGGTGATCTGCATGGTCGGCGATGGCAGCGCGATGTACACGCTGCAATCGCTGTGGACGCAGGCGCGCGAGAACCTCGACGTCGTCACCATCGTGTTCGCCAATCGCATGTATCAAATCCTGCGCGGCGAGTTCGACGGTGTCGGCGCCGGCGAACCCGGCCGTCGTGCGCAGGACATGCTGAGCATCGATCGCCCGACCTTGGATTGGGTGTCGCTCGCGAAAGGCATGGGCGTGCCCGGCCGCGCGGTGGAGACTGCCGACGAGTTCAACAAGGCGCTTGCGGAAGCCAACGCGGAGAAGGGGCCGAGGCTGATCGAAGTGCGGATGTAAGGAACACGATGCATCCCCGTGTCGTCCCTGCGAAGGCGGGATCCATACGCCGTGTCGCTCATGATGTGGGTGGCGCTCATTTTTGGCGGACCATCGTTCTAACCATGACCGCCAGGGGTTCTGGGTCCCCGCCTTCGCGGGGACGACGATTTTCGTTTGCATTTCGGTTTAGATCGCGCAACCGACCCAGCACGCCCAACCCGTATTGCGACATAAGCGCGCGATGGTGCGCGCGCGTGGTTACGTTTCATTAGCCTTAACAATTCCTTCAAGCGTGTCGGTGTTTTCTTACCCCGGGCGAATGTGTGGGTGAGAGGGCATGATGGCGTTGTCGACGCGTGCGGTTGCTGTTGTTGCGGCGTTGATCGGGAGTGCGGTTGGTTCCGCTTTTGCAGCGGATATTCCGGTGAAGGCGCGGGCCGTGCCTGCGGCGTTCGACTGGAGCGGTTTCTACATCGGCGGTCATCTCGGTGGCGGGCTCGGCACCACGTCGATTGCAGGCCCGTTCGGTCCGTCGATGTACGGCGATTCCATCCGCACGCCGGCGGTGTTCGCGGGTGCGCAGGCCGGCTACAACTGGCAGACCTCGCGTAACCTCGTGCTCGGTGTGGAAGCCGACGTCAGCGTGATGGATGCCAACGGCGCCGACACTTGCCTCGCGCCGTCGGGCGCGCTCACGTCGTTCAATTGCCGTGCGCGTCACGATGCGTTCGGCAGCATCACCGGCCGGATCGGTGTCGTCGACGGTGTCGATGGACGTTCGCTGGTTTATCTGAAAGGCGGCGCGGCATGGCTGACGTCGCGCTCCGACGTGGCGCTGAACGCGTTCCCTGAAATCGCGCCGGCGGAAACCTACGGCACGCAATGGGGCTGGACCGCCGGTGTCGGCTTCGAGCAGGCGCTGACGCCGGCATGGTCGCTGCGCTTCGAATATAGCCACGCGCGCTTCGGCGGCGGCAGCGTGATGTCACCGCCCGCGTTTCTGCAACCCGTGCCGGGCGCGCGCGACTATATGGGTGTCCCTGGCGGACGGACCGGCGTCGATCACAGCCTCAATCTGGTACGTCTCGGTCTTAACTATCGCTTCGGCTCCGACACGCGCGCGAATTGGCCGGAGCCGCGCCTCGCGGCGAAAGCACCGGCGTTGGCGCCGGGCTGGGAGGTCGAGGTCGGGGGCCGCTACTGGTATTCCAGTGGCCGCTTCCAGAAAGATCTCGGCATCACCACCAACCCCGCGCAGCAGAACGTGCTGGTGTCGCGCCTGACCTACGACACGACCGGGCATTCCGGCGAAATTTTTGGCCGCATCGACAGCCCGAGCCGTGTGTTCGCCAAAGGCTTTGCCGGCGGCGGCGTGCTCGGCGGCGGCAAGATGCACGACGAGGACTGGCTCTCGCGCCACAAGGACAACGTCCCGTACTCGAATACGCTGTCCGGTTATGTGCCCGGTCGCATCGGTTACGCCACGCTCGATGTCGGCTACGACGTGCTGCGCACCGATCGCTATCGGCTCGGCGGCTTTGTCGGCTATCACTACAATCGCGATGAGAAGATGGCGCGTGGCTGCATCCAGCTCGCGCATCCGCATGGCGCCTGCGCCGAGCCGTTCTCCGCATCGTTGTCCACCAATGTCATCAGCGAAGACAATACGCTCCATGCGGTGCGCCTCGGCGTCGCCGGGCAGGTGGCGCTGGCACCGGGTCTCAAGCTGAGCGCGGAAGCGGCCTATCTGCCCTATGTGCGGCTGACCGGCCTCGACGGGCATCTGCTGCGGACCGATACGGCAAACATCTGGTCGCCTGAATTTGCCAATGGCCGCGGCGTGCAACTGGAGGCGATCCTGTCCTATGCGCTGACGCCGAACCTCGATATCGGCGTGGGCGGCCGCTACTGGGCAACCTGGGCGATCGACGAGGCCTATACCAATGCGTTCGGCATGGCGTGCCCGTGTCCGACCCTGCCGATGCGACAGGAGCGCTACGGCCTGTTCGTGCAGGCGTCCTACAAGTTCGCTCCGCGCTTTTAAGGCGACCGACAGAAGCCGGGGAAGGCGAACATCCCGCCTTGCCTTGAAGGCGAAATTATTAACGAAATGAAAAGGTTAAGAGACTGTTGCGTTGCAATAATGCAACGTTGTGGCGCGAATGCAATAGTTAATGCAAATTAAGGTTGTAGGGGTGAGTTCCATCACCTATCGAGTTCCCCGGAACTTCAAATCTCTGGGGACTTAAATCATGAAGAAAATTTTGCTCGCTTCCGTCGCGGTTGTGGCGATGAGCGCACCTTCCTTCGCGGCCGATCTCGCGGCGCGGCACTACACCAAGGCACCGGCCCCGGTGATGAGCCCGGCGACCAACTGGTCCGGCTTCTATGTCGGCGCCATGGGCGGTTATGGCTGGTCGAATTCGGTCAGCGCGAGCGTCCCGGGTGTCGGCGGCGGCACGATCAACACCGACGCGCTGAAGGGCGGCTTCGGCGGCGGCACCATCGGCTACAACTGGCAGATGCCCGGCAGCCAGTTCGTCTGGGGTCTCGAAGTGGATGCGGCCGGTGGCAGCATCGGTGCCACGGCGACCGGCCCCGGTGGAACCGTGCGTGACCGTATCAATGCGATGGGCAGCGTCACCGGTCGCGCCGGCGTCGCGTTCGACAACGTGCTGGTCTATGCCAAGGGCGGCTATGCCTGGGCGAACAACAAGCTCTCGGCTACCGCCGGCGGGCTTTCGGGTTCGGTATCGAAGGCCCATTCCGGCTGGACCGTGGGCGGCGGCGTCGAGTGGATGTTCGCGCCGGCGTGGTCGGCCAAGGCCGAGTACATGTACGCCGACTTCAGCAAGGCGCGTTACGCCGGCATTCTGGATCTCGGCGCGTCGGTGCACACCGTCAAGGTCGGCGTGAACTATCACTTCGGCTGGGGCGGACCGGTCGCGCGTTACTGATAACGTCTACACCAAGAGCAAACTGCAAGGGCCAGCCGCAAGGTTGGCCCTTTTTCTTTGCGCGCGGTTGCGTTCTTCAATTTTAATTAAATACAGGACGGTAGGCCTCCGCACAGTTACTTACCGCGTCCGATCAGGCGGACGATGCGTCTCTGCCACATCCTGAATGCCAGAAAGGCACTTCCACATGCGTCTCGCGACGATCACCAAGCTATCCCTCGGCGCTACAGCTGTTCTCACTTTTTTGACAGGCATCCTCATCTGGCAATGGCAGGCCAATATCGCGGCGGAGCGTGCGGCCACCACAAGGGCCGCTGAATTCAAACAGCTCGGTTCTGACCTCGCGAACGCTTCCGATTATCTCACCGACGAAGTGCGCTTTTATACGGTGACCGGCGAAAAGACCTATCTTGATAATTACTGGCGCGAGGTGAAGGAAACCAAGAGCCGTGATCGTGTTCTGGTTCGGTTGAAGGAGCTTGGAGCGACGGCAGATGAACTCGGCCTGGTCGACCAGGCGAAGAACAGCTCCGATGCGCTGATCAAGCTCGAGGAACAGGCCATGAAGGCGGTTGCCGACGGCAAATTCGATGAGGCACGCGGTTTCGTCTACGGCAAAGATTATGTCAGCGGCAAAGCCAAGATTACGAGCCTGCTTCAGTCTTTCCAGAACAAGATGAACGGTCGCACCACTGCCGAAGTCACCGCGGCACGCAACGCGGCTTCGACGATGTCGATGCTGGTAGATGTCATCCTGCTGCTGACCGCGGCGATCTTCATGTCTATCCTCTATTTCGTTTTCAACCGGCGCACCGTGGCCCCGATCGTCGAAATGCAGGGCGTGGTCACGCGGCTTGCCAATGCGGAATACGGTATCGAGATCCCGCATCGCCAGCGCCAGGATGAAATCGGTGACATGGCGCGCGCCGTTCTCGTCTTCAAGGAAAACGGCATTGCCAACGAGCGGATGCAGGCGGAGCGCAGCCAGTCGCAAGCGGAGCGCGAGCGCCGCCAGCAGGAAGTCGATCGCCTGATCCGCGAGTTCGAGCAACTGATCGGCGAACTGGTCGGCTCGCTGTCGTCGTCCTCGACCGAGCTTGAGGCGTCCGCCAACACGCTGACATTCACCGCCGAGAACACCGGCAAGACTTCGGCGGTCGCCGCCGGCGCATCGCAGGATGTTTCCAACAACGTGCAGTCGACCGCCGCGGCGACGGAGGAAATCACCTCGTCGGTCAACGAGATCAGCCGTCAGGTGCAGGAAGCCAGCCGTGTCGCGCAGACCGCGGTGGCGCAGGCGCAGAAGACCGACGCCAGCATTCAGCAACTGTCGCAGGCGGCGGCGCGCATCGGCGATGTCGTCAAGCTGATCACCGCCGTTGCCGAGCAGACGAACCTGCTGGCGCTCAACGCCACCATCGAAGCCGCGCGTGCCGGTGAAGCCGGTCGCGGATTCGCGGTGGTCGCGTCCGAGGTCAAGGCGCTGGCATCGCAAACCGCGAAGGCGACCGACGAGATCGGCGCGCAGATCGTCGGCATGCAGGCGGCGACGCAGGATTCCGTTGCGACCATTCAGGAAATCAACGCGACGATCAACCTGATGTCGGAAATCTCCTCGACCATCGCCGCCGCCGTGGAAGAGCAGGGCGCGGCGACGCAGGAGATCGCGCGCAACGTCCAGCTCGCAGCACAGCGCTCCGGCGAAGTCGCCCAAAGCATCAGCGACGTCAGCCGTGGCGCGGGTGAGACCGGTGCAGCATCAGGTCAGGTTCTCTCTGCTGCGCAGATGCTGTCGAGCGACAGCACCCGCCTCAAGGTCGAAGTGCAAAAGTTCCTCAGCTGCGTCCGCGCAGCGTAGAGCCATCACTTCTGAATCGATCGCCTGGAAATTCTGGGACGACGATCAAAGGCGAACAGCGAAAGGAGCCGGCCCCAGGGGCTGGCTCCTTTTTGCTTTTCAGTGAGAGAGCATCAATCAGATACGCGTGAGAGATCAAGTCTGCCTGAGACCGCGATGGATTCGAGGAATGCTTCATCGTGGCTGACGATCAACAGCGCGCCGTCATAGGCGCACAATCCTGCCTCGACGGCTTCGATCGAATCGATGTCCAGATGATTGGTCGGCTCGTCGAGAATCAGGAGCGAAGGCGGGGTCGGTCCGCCGAGCACGCAAGCCAGACCGGCGCGCAACAACTGCCCGCCGCTGAGGCTGGAGACGCGTCGAAGCGCGGCATCGGCTCGGAACATGAAGCGCGCCAGCGCGGCCCGGCAGGCGTTCTCATCGGTTGTCGGATTAATGCGTCGGAAATTGTCTCGAACCGAGACCGACGGATCGAGAAGACTGACCTGTTGGTCGAACATGGCGAAGTCGGTCATGACCCGCACGGTCCCGCTCCACGGGCGCAACCGCCCGGCGACGAGCGCCAGAAACGTCGTCTTGCCGGAACCGTTCGGTCCGACAACCGCAATGCGCTCCGGGCCGGTCATCGCGAAGGAAAGCTTCTTGATGATCGGCCGATCCGGTTCGTAACCGGCGCTCACGGCATCGATCGTCAGGACCGACTTGCTAGCCGACAAATGTGTCGGCGGCAGCGTGACGGAAAGCGGTTGAAGGATTTCGATGCGTTGGCGCGCGGAGGCAGCCGCCTCGAACGCTTGCGCGCGCTGTCGATCCGCGAGGCGAGCAGTCGCGCCGCCCGTGTCCTCGCTCCGGTCCTTGCGCATTCCTGTGAGGATGCGTGGCAGGTCGCCTTTTGCCCGCTTTCTTTGCCCGGCGCGATCCTTGCGGGCTTTCCTCTCGGTGGCTTCTTGCGCCTTTCGGTCGATCTCCGTCACGCGCTTTTCGGCATCCGCCAGATCGTGCCGTGCGGCGGCAAGCTCGACGGTTTTGCGCTCGCGATATTGGCTCCAATTGCCGCCGTAACGCGTGGCTCCGAGTGACGTCATCTCGATGATGGCATCCATTGTCTCAAGCAGCTCTCGGTCATGGCTGACGATGATCGCTCCGCCGCGCCATCCGGCGAGGAAATCGATCACTGCCGCGCGTCCCTCGCGATCGAGGTTGTTTGTCGGTTCGTCGAGCAGCAGGAAGTCGGGCTCCGTGAAGATGAGCGCGGCGAGGCGCGCTCGCGTGCTCTGTCCGCCCGACAGTGTCGCGAGATGCGTTTCGGGATGCGTATCCAATCCGACGCGGGCGAGCGCGGACGCAACTCTGGCCTCCAGCGTCCAATCGGCATCGGCAAGTTCGTCGGCAGAGGCTTCGCCGTTCTCGGCGCGGCGCAGCAAGGCCAGCGCGTCGGCGATGCCGAACAAACTCGCAACAGTTTCGTGAGGTGGGGCCTGAATCGTTTGGCGCAGGATGCCCAGAACGCCATTGACGGTGACCGACCCGGTGTGAGGGCGCAGCTCGCCTGACATTAGCTTGAGGAGCGTGGTTTTGCCGATGCCGTTGCGGCCGACAAGACCCGCTCGCTCGGGACCGAACGTCAGTTCAAGATCGGAAAGAAGAGCCCTGCCGTCAGGCGTGGACCATGAGCATTTGGAGAGGGTGATCGAAGCAGGCACGGATACGGATTCTCCCGATGGCAAAGCAGACTGGCAGTGCTGTCGGGTTGATATCCATCGGTGCCTGTATCCTCTTCGCTCGGACGCATCCGGAGAACAGTGCGTCGCACCGCCGATATATAGCGGCATCCTGGCTCGTCACAAGTTTCCTTGGGTGACTTGTGGCTCGTTACGCCAGCGCTCGGATGCATTCCGGCATTTCGAAGGTGCTGAAATAAAATGATGGTGGGCGCACAAGGGATCGAACCTTGGACCTCTCCCGTGTGAAGGGAACGCTCTCCCGCTGAGCTATGCGCCCGGGATATCGGCGGCGGGGCCGCCTCAAGGTGGCGGGGCCGGTTCGACGCCGCGATTTACGAAGTGCGGGGCTCCGGTGTCAAGCGCGGCGGGATGAAAACTAGCCCTGGTGCCGGGTTGTCTGCGCTTGCAGCGCCCGAATCCGGTCCGCCAGCGTCTGCTGGAGCGCCACTGCGGGGCTGCCGTTGGAGGAGGAATGCGCCGGTTCGGCCTCCAGAATGGCGTGAATCGGCGAATCCGGGCCTTCCAGCGTCATCGTCAGGTGCGCCACTTCGGCGGCGATGTCGTTGATTCGTTCCCGCAACAGCGCGTTGTCGGCCTGTTCGCGTTGGAACGCGTCGCGCTCCTCGCGCAACGCCTGCAATTTGGCTGTGGCGCCGGCATGCTCGGCCTGCAAGGCCGAGAGCGCGGGTGACGATCTGTTGTTGCTGAGCGCAAACACCTCGTCGCGCAATTGCTTGACGGCGGTTTCGGCTTCCTCGCGCGCCTGCCGCAGCCGCGCGGCTTCCGCGTCGCGTTCGGTCAGCATCGCTGCCTGCGCCGCCACGCGTTCCCGCAGCGCGTCGGCCTCCTTGCCGAGCGTTTCGGTTTCCTTGACCTGCGCGACCAGTTGGCCGTCGAGGTCGCCGACGCGCCGGCTCAGGCTTTCGACCTGACCGCGCGCGTCTGCCAGTTCGCTCGCCGCGGTCGCCGATTCGATGCGTTGCTGATCGAGCCGTTGCTGGGTGGCGGCGAATTCCCGTTCGGCTTCGTCGACCCGCTGCTTGAGCTGGTCGATCTGCTGATGCACAGCGGCGAGTTCGGCCTGACGGGTTTCGGCGGTCTGCGATCGCTCGGCAAGATCGGTGTTGAGCCGCACCGCCTCGGCCTGCCGTTCGCTCAAGCTCTGTTGGGTGGCGTGCAGCGTGCCGGTGGTCGCGGTCAGATCGTCGGTGGCGGAGCGGAGCAGGTTGGTCAGCGATTGTTCGCGGGCCTGCAAGGCGAGGAGTTCGGCGTTCCGCGCGCTGATCTCGACTTTCAGGCGGTTGACGGCGTCGGTTTTCTTGCCGAGTTCCGCCGCCTGGCTGGTGGCCTTGCCCTTGAGCTGGTCGATGGTCATTTCGAGCTTGCGGGCGGTGATCGCAAATTCGGCGCGCAACTGGTCCTTGTCGGCCTGAACCTCGGTCATCGACACCGGCGCGGAGGCTTCCAGCCGCTTGGTGGTGAGGCGGACGGCACGGTTGTGGACCAGCGGCAGCAGCATCAGGCCCAGCAGGGCCGAGAGCAGGAAACCGATCGCCATGTAAATGATCGGCTCAACCATGAATGCGCCTCCGCGGGGAAAAACCGCGGCGACCATGCCACGGGCCGCCCACTATACGCCAGCGGGATGCTGCAACAACGTGAATCCGTCGGGGCCGCCGGCCGCGATCAGAATGGGTTCCAGGTCGCCTGCGGGGTGAACTTGAGATAACCGATGTTGGCCCCGAGCCGCAGCCCGAGCCCGGAACGGATCGGCACCAGCACGATATCGTTGGCGGTCAAGGCCGTCATGCCGAACCCACCGATGATATAGGCCGAGCCGTCGATGCCGGCGAAACGCTGATAGATCGCGTTGGTGGCCGGGAGGTTATACACCAGCGTCATGGTGCGGGCGCCGTCGCCGCCCCAGTCGAAGCCGACCGATGGGCCCTGCCAGTAGACCTTCAGGTCGCCGGCGTTCTTGGTGTAGAGGGTGCCTTCGCCGTAGCGCAGCCCGGCGACGAACGCGCCCGAGCCTTCCTCGCCGAGGATGTAGCCGTTGGGCAGGCCCCATTGACTCACCGCGCGCTCGATCACCGAGGCGAGCCCGCGCGAGACGTTGCCGAAGAACTTGTGCCCCGCGCCGACCAATTCGTCGGATGAGTAGGTGTGGCGGCCCTGACCCTGTTGTGCCGCGGCCGGCACCGCCCAGAGCGTTACCGCGGCGAGCAACATCGCGGCCAAGCGTGAAGCGAATGTCATGGTAGGACCCCTGAAGTGTAAAAACCCGGCCGCGACTTTAACCAGATGCACAGAGGCATCGGCCTAGGTTGCGCCCATCGTTCCCCGACTCACAATCTTATTTACATCAACTATGACGGCACGGCGGCAGGAAAGAGACGGGTTTTGCCGTCGCGAAATGATGATCGGCCTGTTGGCGGCGGTGGCTGCCGGCGCGGCGACGGGCAATCGGGCGCGGGCCGCGACCACCGAGCGCGTGGTGGTGGACCGTTTTACGGGACTTGCGGTCGGCGGCATGGACCCGGTGGCCTATTTTACCGAAAGCCGCGCAGTCCCAGGGCAGGCCGATATCGAGGCCTCGCTGGCGGGCGCGGTCTGGCGCTTCCGCAATGACGACAATCGCGCGTTTTTCCTAGCGCATCCGGAAATCTACGGACCACAGTTCGGCGGCTACGATCCGGTGGATGTCGCGCGCGGCGTCACTGTCGCGGGGCGGCCGCAGGTGTGGCTGGTCGCGGGGCAGCGGCTCTATCTGTTCGCCCGCATCGAAAGCCGCGATGCCTTCGCAGCCGATCCGGCCGCCATTCTGCAAGAAGCTCGCGCGCGCTGGCCCCATCTGCGCGACGCGCTGGCGCAATAGAGTTTATGGCGCGGCCGTCGGATCTCCCCAGGCAATGAAGTCCGGCAGGATGAAGCCGGGCCGTCCCGTGCCGTAGCGCAGCGGTCGGCCCTGCGCGTCGGTGACCTTGCCGCCGGCGGCGACGACGACGGCGTGGCCCGCCGCGACATCCCACTCGCTGGTCGGCGACAGCCGCGGATAGATATCGACGCCGCCGTCCGCGACGCGGCCGAACTTCACCGCAGACCCAAGCGTCTTTCGCGTCGCGTTCGCGCGGGCCGCGATGAAGGCGTCGGTTCGGGCATCGCCGTGGGGGCGGGTGACAGCGGCGATCCACGGTGCGCCATGCGACTGCATCGGCCGCGTATGGATCGGTTCGACCGCCGTACCGCCGGATGCATTGCAAATCACGCGTGCGGCGCCGTGGCCGACATGGCCGCGCCAGGTGAAGCCCAGCGCCGGCGCGCCGACCACGCCGAGGATCGGCGTGCCGTGCGCCACCAGCGCGATGTTGACGGTGAACTCGTCGCGGCCGGCGATGAATTCCTTGGTGCCGTCGAGCGGATCGACCACGAAGAACAGGTCCGCGAACGGCGGTTTCGCATCACCGGCGCGCTCCTCGGACAGCGATGGAATGTCGGGTGCAAGCCGAGCGAGACCGTCGGAGATGATGCGGTCCGCCGCGAGATCGGCTTGCGTCACCGGCGAGCCGTCGGCCTTCGCCACGATTCCCAATGCACCGCAGCGGATGGCGAGGATCGCCGCGCCGGCTTCGATCGCCAGAGCGGTGAGCGGCTCCAGCAATGCGGCCGCGCGCGAATCGATTGCGGCCGATGACGATGTTCCGGGAGGATGGTCTGGGGCGGTCATGCGTCGCGATGTGTCGTGATCTTCAGGAACCTGATGGCGGCGTCCGTGACGTCGCGCGTTCCGAACCCGGCCCGCGCTGGCAGCATAAGCGTCCACAGTGTATCAAGCCATAGCTCATGTCTGATTCGCCAAACCTGTCGCACGGTTTCGAGGAAGCATCTATGTCCGATACGCTGTCATCATCGACGCAAGCTGCCGCCAATCCTGCGCCGGATACGCTCGAACTCGCCGCGCTGCTCTGCTCGCGGGTGTGTCACGATCTGATCAGCCCGGTCGGCGCCATCGTCAACGGGCTCGAGGTGATGGACGACAATCCCTCGCCGGAAGATCGCGAATTCGCACTCGACCTGATCCGCAAGAGCGCCAAGACCGCATCGGCACGCTTGCAGTTCTGCCGCCTCGCGTTTGGCGCAGCCGGATCGGCCGGCGCGCAGATCGATCTCGGCGACGCCGAGAACATGGCGCGGGGGCACCTCGAAGACGCCAAGACCAAGCTGACATGGAATCTGCCGCGCCTGCTGCTGGCGAAGAATCGCGTGAAGCTGTTGCTCAACATGCTGGTGATCGCGCAGCAGACGATCCCGCGCGGCGGCATGCTTAGCGTCGATCCGGTGGGCGAGGGCGAGGCAATGACGTTCCGCGTCACCGCGACCGGCATGAACGCGCGGTTACCACAGGCGATCGTCGAGATGCTGGCGTCGGAGCAGGCGGCGATGGTCGATGCGCACGCGGTGCAGCCCTACTACACGCGGCTGCTGGCGCAATCCTGCGGCTGGAAGGTGTCGCTCGCGATGGACGGCGACGCCGTCGTGGTGACGGCGGGCTGACGTCCCTCGCGCGCGCATAGTTAATCAAATCTTGCCGAATTGAACGCGCCGCACTGAAGCAGTACGGCCGCGACAACTTTTATTTGGTGTTTGGGCACCGCTACAGCCGTATGCTCAACCAATATTAAACGCTTTGCCGAGAAACTGGCCGGACTCTGAAGTGGCGTGTGCGTACTGCCCTTCGCGTGTGAAGGCTGGTTTTCATGGATGACTTGTTAAAAGAGTTTCTGACCGAGACCAACGAAAGTCTCGACGTCGTCGACAACCAACTGGTCCGGTTCGAGCAGGAGCCGAACAACGCCAAGATTCTCGATAATATCTTCCGGCTCGTTCATACCATCAAAGGCACCTGCGGATTTCTCGATCTGCCCCGGCTGGAAACGCTGGCGCATGCCGCTGAAACGCTGATGGGCAAATTCCGCGACGGCATGCCGGCGACCGGCGAAGCCGTTACGCTCATCCTCACCACCATCGATCGCATCAAGGAAATCCTGGCGCAGCTCGAGGCAACGCAAGCCGAGCCTAAGGGCGCCGATGAAGATCTGATCGATCGCCTTCATACCATGGCGGAAGGCGCGCACGCCGAACACGCCGCTGCCGAAATTCCCGTTGTCCAAGCACCGGTCGCCGAAGCGCCGGCGTCGACGCAAGGCACGCTGGTGCATCAGGTGCTGGAGCGTCCACTGCGTCCCGGCGAAGTCTCGCTCGACGAACTCGAACGCGCATTCCGCGAAACCGAGGCCGAAGTGAAGCCGGCACCCGCGCCGGTGCAACAGGCCGCGCCGGTCAAGGCGGCGGACAAGCCTGCTGCCAATAAGACTGTCAAAAAGACCGTGGTGGAGAACGATGCGGCCGAAGCCGAGCGCGTCTCCAACCAATCGATCCGCGTCAATGTCGACACGCTCGAACACCTGATGACGATGGTGTCGGAGCTGGTGCTGACGCGCAATCAGTTGCTCGAGATCAGCCGCCGCAACGAGGATACTGAATTCAAGGTGCCGTTGCAGCGTCTCTCCAACGTCACCGCCGAGTTGCAGGAAGGCGTCATGAAGACGCGCATGCAGCCGATCGGCAATGCGTGGCAGAAGCTGCCGCGCGTGGTGCGCGATCTCGCCGCCGAACTTGGCAAGCGCATCGATCTGGAGATGCACGGCGCGGATACCGAACTCGATCGGCAGGTGCTTGATCTGATCAAGGATCCGCTGACACACATGGTGCGCAACTCCGCCGATCACGGTCTGGAAGGACCGGAGGAGCGCGCGCGCGCCGGCAAGCCGGAGCAGGGCACCATTCGGCTCTCCGCCTATCACGAAGGCGGTCACATCATCATCTGCATCGCCGACAACGGCCGCGGCCTCAACACCGAGCGCATCAAGGCGAAGGCCATCGCTAACGGGTTGGCCACCGAGGCCGATCTCGAGCGCATGACCGAGGCGCAGATCCACAAGTTCATCTTCGCGCCGGGCTTCTCGACGGCTGCCGAAGTGACCAGCGTGTCCGGCCGCGGTGTCGGCATGGACGTGGTGCGCACCAACATCGATCAGATCGGCGGCACCATCGACGTCAAGTCGGTGGCGGGCGAGGGCGCCAGCGTCACCGTGAAGATTCCGCTGACGCTCGCGATCGTCTCCGCGCTGATCGTCGAAGCCGCCGGCGAACGTTTCGCGATCCCGCAGCTCTCGGTGATCGAGCTGGTGCGCGCGCGGGCCAACTCGGATCATCGCATCGAACGTATCAAGGATACGCCGGTGCTGCGGCTGCGCAACAAGCTGCTGCCGCTGATTCATCTCAAGAAGCTGTTGAAGCTCGACGACGACGTCGGTGCGATCGATCCGGAGAACGGCTTCATCGTCGTCACCCAGGTCGGCAACCAGACCTTCGGCATCGTGGTCGACGGCGTGTTCCACACCGAGGAAATCGTCGTCAAGCCGATGTCGACCAAGCTGCGTCACATCAACATGTTCTCCGGCAACACCATTCTCGGTGACGGCGCGGTGATCATGATCGTCGATCCCAACGGCATCGCGCAGGCGCTCGGAACGTCCGTCGCCTCGCAGCACGAGATCGTCGACGAAAATGCCGCGAACCGCGGCGGTGCGGCGGAGCAACTGACGTCGCTGCTGGTGTTCCGCGCCGGCTCGGCGCAGCCGAAGGCGGTGCCGTTGGCGCTGATCACGCGGCTCGAGGAAATCTCCAGCGACAAGATCGAACTGTCGAACGGTCGCTACATGGTGCAGTACCGCGAGCAGTTGATGCCGCTGGTGCAGATGGACGGCGTCGAGGTCGCGACCTCCGGCGTGCAGCCGATCCTGGTGTTCGCCGACGACGGCCGCACCATGGGGCTCGTAGTCGACGAAATCGTCGATATCGTCGAGGAGAGGTTGGCGATCGAAGTCACCAGCGGCCGCGACGGCATTCTCGGCTCGGCGGTGATCAAGGGTCGCGCCACTGAAGTGATCGATGTCGGCCACTTCCTGCCGATGGCGTTCGCCGACTGGTTCAATCGCCGCGAGATGAAGCCGTCCGCTTCGGCGCAGTCGATCCTGCTGGTCGACGACTCCGCGTTCTTCCGCAACATGCTGGCGCCGGTGCTCAAGGCCGCGGGTTATCGCGTGCGGGTCGCCACCAATGCCCAGGAAGGTCTCATCGCGTTGCGCTCCGGCGAGGAATTCGATGCGGTGCTGACCGATATCGAGATGCCGGACATGAACGGCTTCGAATTCGCCGAGACGATCCGCGCCGACCAGAAGCTCAACGATGTGCCGATCATCGCGCTGTCGTCGATGATCTCGCCGGCGGCGATCGAGCGCGGGCGCCAGGCCGGCTTCCACGACTATGTCGCGAAGTTCGATCGGCCGGGACTGATCGCGGCGCTCAAGGAACAAACCTCTGACCTCAACCGGGCGGCATGAGACGATGACAGTGAGCCAGGATAATTCCGCGGGTGGCGTGACCGAATACGTGACGATCATGATCGGCGAGCAGTTGTTCGGCCTTCCGATCGCGCGTGTGCAGGACGTGTTCATGCCGGAGCGATTGACGCGGGTACCGCTGGCCTCGCGCGAGGTCGCGGGCGTGCTCAATCTGCGTGGCCGCATCGTCACCGCTATCGACATGCGCGCGCGGCTCGGTCTGCCGAACGCGGCGTCGGATCGTCCGGCGATGGCAGTGGGTGTCGATCTGCGCGGCGAATCCTATGGGCTTCTGATCGATTCGATCGGAGAGGTGCTGAAGCTCGCCGACGACAGTCGCGAGGTGAATCCGGTCAACCTCGATCCGCGCATGGCCAAGATGGCGGCGGGCGTGCATCGACTCGACGGACAATTGATGGTGGTTCTCGACGTGGACCGTGTTCTGGAAATTTCGTCGGATCTGAGGGCTGCGTAAGCAGCCCAGGTTCTTCTCCGAGCGTGTCTCAGGACAGAGCAATTGAGCAGAGGCTGAAATGAAAACATGTCTGGTCGTTGACGATTCCAGCGTCATCCGCAAGGTCGCGCGCCGTATTCTCGAAGGTCTGGATTTCCAGATCGTCGAAGCCGAGGACGGCGAGAAGGCTCTCGAAGTCTGCAAGCGCGGCTTGCCGGACGGCATCCTGCTCGACTGGAACATGCCGGTGATGGATGGATACGAATTCCTCCGTGCGCTGCGGCAGATGCACGGCGGTGACGAACCGAAGGTGGTGTTCTGCACTACCGAGAACGACGTCGCGCACATCGCCCGCGCGCTGCATGCCGGCGCCAACGAATACATCATGAAGCCGTTCGACAAGGACATCGTCACGGCGAAATTTCATGAAGTCGGTTTGATCTGATCATGTTGCGCCGTCCGGCCCGTCCGGGCGGCATGATTCCTTGCTGTCGGCTGCGACGTTTCCGGGTTGTATTGGATCGAGAATGAGTGTTGTCGCCGCCAAGTCGACCGCCGACATTATCAAGACAGAGCCGTTCCGTGTCATGGTGGTGGATGATTCCGCCGTCATTCGCGGCCTGGTCACGCGCTGGCTTGACGCGGAAGCCGACATCGAAGTGGTCGGCTCGCTGCGCACCGGGCGCGACGCCGTCAATCAGATCGAAAAGATCGATCCGGACGTGGCGGTGCTCGATATCGAGATGCCGGACCTCGACGGCATTTCCGCCTTGCCGCTGCTGCTGGCGAAGAAGCGCAATCTCATCGTCATCATGGCGTCGACACTGACGCTGCGGAACGCCGAAATCAGCCTGAAGGCGTTATCGCTGGGTGCGGCGGACTACATTCCGAAGCCGGAGAGCACGCGCGAGCAGGGCGCGGCGGAAATTTTTCGGCACGACCTCATCGAGAAAATCCGTCATCTCGGTTCGCGCCGCCGCCGCTTTGTCAGCACGACCGCGAGCCCGTCGCTGGCGCCAGCGCAGGATGCCGGCCGCGAAGCACTCCGTCGACCTCTCGCGTCGGCATCGACTGCGCATGTCGCGCCGACGCTGGTGCCGTTCAGCATGCAGACGCCGCGCGTGCTGCTGATCGGCTCCTCGACCGGCGGTCCGCAGGCGCTGATGTCCCTGATCGGCGAGATCGGGCCGGTGATCGATCGCGTGCCGGTGTTGATCACGCAGCATATGCCGCCGACCTTCACCACCATTCTCGCCGAGCATCTCGCGCGCACCGGGCGTCGCCCGGCCGCCGAAGCGGTGGACGGCGAAACGATTACGGCGGGACGCATCTATCTCGCGCCGGGCGGCAAGCACATGCGCGTCGCGCGCCGCAACGGCGGTGGTGCTGTCATTGCGCTTGACGACGGGCCGCCGATTAATTTCTGCAAGCCGGCGGTCGATCCGTTGTTCACCTCGGCGGTGGATGTCTGGCAAGGCGCGATCCAGGCCGTCATCCTCACCGGCATGGGATCGGACGGGATGCGCGGCGGCAAGCAGGTCGTTGCTGCCGGTGGCAGCATCATCGCACAGGATGAGGCGACCAGCGTGGTCTGGGGCATGCCCGGTGCCGCCGCCAACGCCGGAATTTGCGCCGCCGTTCTGCCGCTCGGTCAGATCGCACCGAAACTCATCAAGCTGTTTGCGGGGGACAGATCGTGACGCCTGCGGACTATCAATTCCTGCAAAAATTGCTCAAGGACCGCTCGGGTCTCGATCTCTCCGCCGACAAGCAATACCTGGTTGAAAGCCGCTTGCTGCCGATCGCGCGCAAGCTCGGTCTTCCCGGCATCAGTGAACTGACGCAGAAGATCAAGGCCGGCGCCGAAGACATCGCCAAGCAGGTGGTCGAGGCGATGACCACCAACGAGACGTTCTTCTTCCGCGACAAGATTCCGTTCGATCATCTGCGCGAGACGATTTTACCGACAATGCTGCGCGAACGCGCCGGCCGCCGCTCATTGCGCATCTGGAGCGCGGCGTGCTCGACCGGGCAGGAGCCCTATTCGATTGCGATGTGCCTGAGGGAATACGGCGTCGACCTGAACAGTTGGCGCATCGAGATCGTCGCCACCGATCTGTCGCAGGGCGTGCTGGAGAAATCGAAGGCCGGTATCTTCAGCCAGTTCGAGGTGCAGCGCGGGTTACCGATTCAATTGCTGGTCAAGCACTTCAAGCAGATCGGCGACATGTGGCAGATCAACGCCGATATCCGCGCGATGGTGCAGTTCAGGCAATTGAACCTGCTGCATGACATCTCGCATCTCGGCCAGTTCGACGTGGTGTTCTGCCGCAACGTGCTGATCTATTTCGATCAGGACACCAAGTCGTTGATCTTCAAACGTCTCGCCAAGGTGACCGCGAGCGACGGCTACCTGATGCTCGGCGCTGCGGAAACCGTGGTCGGGCTGACAGACACGTTCCGGCCGGTGGTGGATCGTCGCGGGCTTTACAGTCCCAACGTCGCGCGCGCCGCGCCGTCCATCGTTCCCGACGATGCGCCGACCTTCGCGCGCAGCATTTCGCCGTTGGGGCGCTGACACGATTTGAGGCGCGTCATTGCCGGGCTTGACCCGGCAATCTATCATTTTAAGAAGATGGATATGCGGATCAAGTCCGCGCATGACAATCTTTGTCCTGCAGAAATGCTTTACAGAATCGCGTGCGGAATGAAGCGCGATGTGTTGCCTGTGATCGGGTTCTCATCCTCGCGGATCGATAGTCCGCACGGCGTCTCGCCGATGATCCAGCTTCCGATCACCGGATACTGACCGGAAAAATTCGGCAGCGGCGCGAAGGCCTGGCGGATGAAGCCTTCGCTGCCGTAAGGCCCCGGCTGTTGCTCCAGCGGCGTGCCGGCGCTGACCAGTTCGATGTTGGCCCCCTCGCGCGAATAGATCGGCTTGCGGACATACGATGTGCCGAGTTGCGCCGCCTTCGCGTCGTCCTCGAAAAAGGCCGGCAGCAGATTGGGGTGATTGGGAAACATCTCCCACAACAGCGGCAGGATACCCTTGTTGGAGAGCAGGATTTTCCACGGCGGCTCGATCCAGCGCGTCGGCGCACTCTGCACCTTGGCGCCGAAGGCATCGCGCAGCATCCACTCCCAGGGATAGAGCTTGAAGGCGAGGTCGATCGGCTGATCGTCGAGGTCGACGAATTGGCCGCTATTGAGCCCGATGCTCTCGATATCGAGCGCGGTGGTGGCGAGCCCGGCCTGATGCGCGGTGTCCTCGATGTAATTCAGCGTCGTCGCGTCCTCGGGGTTCTCGTAACTGCCGGCGAGATGCAGGCGGCCGCCGGGCGCGATTTGTTTCCAGCGCGCGATCAGGTGGTCGTGGATGGAATTGAACTGGTCGGCGCGCTTCGGAGTGATCTGGCGTTCGATCGCCTGCTCCAGCCAGGTCCACTGAAACACCGCCGCCTCGAACAGCGAGGTCGGCGTGTCGGCGTTGTATTCGAGCAGCTTGGCCGGGCCTTTGCCGTCGAAGCTGAAATCGAAGCGACCGTAGAGCGTGGCGTCGCCGCGCTGCCAGCTTTCGCGGATGATCGGCCAGCACGCCGGCGGAATCTTCAGCCGGCGCAGAACGTTCTCCTCGGCCATGGCGCGCTTGACCAGTTCGAGACACATCGCATGGACGTCGCCGCTCGGGCCCTCGATCTGGCGTTCGATCTCGTCGAGCGTGAAGGCGTAATAGGCGCGCTCGTCCCAGTAGCGTTCGCCGTCCAAGGTGTGGAAGTCGAAGCCTGCGGCCTCCGCCGTGGCTTGCCAGTCGTCGCGCTCGGAGCAGGGGATACGCTGCATGCTGTCAGCCGCCGCGCGAGAACGACGAGGCAATTGCGTGGCCGAAACTGCCGAAGCCGCCGCGGGACGTGGTGCTCTTTGTCGGAATCGCCAAGCCGCCCGACGACGAATGCGATGACGACGAACTCGAACTGTCGAAGAAACTGCTGCGCGAGGAGCGGCCGCCATAGCTGTAGCCGCTCGAGCGCGACGACGTGCGACAGGACTGGTTTTGCGCCGCTACGGCAGCGCCCGGCGGCAAAGGTTGTCCGGCGGCGGGAGGTTTCGCCGGTTCGCATCTCTCGCTCGGCATCATGGCATAGGCGCCGGTACCCACCGCCACCGTGCCCATCAGGAACAATGCGACGTAGCCGGAACGCTTGGCCGGACGCGGAGCCTCCTCGACCGGCGGCGGCCGCTTGCCGAATTGCTTTTTAGGAGCGGCAGACATGATCAATAGATCATCGAGGCGGCGTTCAGTGCGCCCGCCGCCAGCGAGGACAGGCCGAGCCAGATCGCCGGGGCGAGTTCGCCGCCGGCGATGCGTTTCGACAGGTCGGGCACCGGGATTTTCACGATGAAATAGACGACGATCTGCACGACCAGCGCGATCACGCTCCAGATCAGGCAGTCGAGGATGTTGGCGGCGTGGGTCATGGCGCTGACCACTGGCAGGGCGAAGCCGAGCAGGCTGAGCCCGAGCGAAATCGCCGCGCCCGGTACGTTATCGCGGATCAACTGGAATTCGTCGTGCGGCGTGACGCGCGTATAAACGAAAAGATACAGCGTGACGGCGACCAACGCCGTGCAGAAATACGCGAGAAAGGCCGGCAATCCCGCCAGCGATTGCAAGATCATAAGGGTGCCCCGGTCATTATCGGCGCGAAGCCGTAACGCTTTGTCGAAAGCGGGCAACAACAGGTTCAGCCGGCGGAACTTGCGCGCGCAAATAAAAACCCCGCCTGTGAGGCGGGGCTATAGTCGGGGAGGAGCCAGGTAAAAGTAGTGACTCTCGAAGATGGCGATCAGGCCGGGATGCGGACTTCGTCGTCGTGCGGTTCGCGCAGCACGTAGCCGCGGCCCCAGACGGTTTCGATGAAGTTGCGGCCTTCGGAGGCGTTGGCGAGCTTCTTGCGCAGCTTGCAGATGAAGACGTCGATGATCTTCAGTTCCGGCTCGTCCATGCCGCCGTAAAGGTGGTTCAGGAACATTTCCTTGGTCAGCGTGGTGCCCTTGCGCAGCGAGAGCAACTCCAGCATCTGATATTCCTTGCCGGTCAGATGCACGCGCTGGCCCGCCACCTCGACGGTTTTGGTGTCGAGATTGACGATCAGGTCGCCGGTCTGGATCACCGACTGGGCGTGGCCCTTCGAGCGGCGCACGATCGCATGAATGCGGGCGACCAGCTCGTCCTTGTGGAAGGGTTTGGTCATGTAGTCGTCGGCGCCGACGCCGAGACCCTTGACCTTGTCCTCGATGCCGGCGAGGCCGGAGAGGATCAGAATGGGAGTCTTGATCTTCGACACACGCAACTGCTTGAGCACGTCGTAGCCGGACATGTCGGGCAGGTTCAGGTCGAGAAGGATAATGTCGTAATCGTAGAGCTTGCCGAGGTCGACACCCTCTTCGCCGAGATCCGTCGTGTAGACGTTGAAACTCTCGGATTTGAGCATCAGCTCAATCGACTGCGCGACGGCGCTGTCATCCTCAATCAGCAATACGCGCATGCCAGTCCCCTATCGTAGCCGCTCCGGGCGTCAGGTCGTCCGCACTACTTGCGGCACTGGAAACGCCTTTGAACAACTGATTCGAATCCTGACGGGATATGGTTAACAAAACCTGATTCCTCTCCGCAAGCTCTATCGTGCAATTTTTGTCGAATCGCCCTAAAACGTCGCGTAGAGGCAGCTTTTATCTTCCGTTCTCACTCAAGCTTCGCATCAAGAGACGGGCCTAACCGCCTCTTAGGACTCGCACCTCATTCGGACGTGCGGGTCCCGTCAGTCACCAAAGACAGTGACGCAATGATTAACGATGCGGGTAAACACGAAGTTAAAGCCATTCCCGCAATACGCGGAAACTTAAGGTTTTCGCCATGAAAGCCCTCGCCAACCAGATCGACGACATCGACGGCGTCAATATTTATGGCCGAGTTGTCGGGGTGCGCGGGCTGATGGTGGAGGTCGCCGGACCCATCCACGCCATGTCGGTCGGCGCGCGGATCGTGATCGAGACCGGCACCAACCGCTTCATCCCCTGCGAGGTGATCGGCTTCACCGGCAACAATGCCGTGGTGATGCCGTTCGCCGGTCTCGACGGCGTGCGGCGCGGCTGCCGCGCGGTGATTGCGAACGCCTCGAGCATGGTGCGGCCGGCGCCGTCCTGGCTCGGCCGTGTGCTCAACGCCATGGGCGAGCCGATCGACGGCAAGGGACCGTTGGAGCAGGGCGGGGTGCCGATGCCTTATCGGAATGCGCCGCCGCCGGCGCATTCGCGCAAGCGGGTCGGCGTGCCGCTCGATCTCGGCGTGCGGGCGCTCAATACATTCCTGACCTGCTGCCGAGGTCAGCGCATGGGCATCTTCGCCGGCTCCGGCGTCGGCAAGTCGGTGCTGCTGTCGATGCTGGCGCGGAACGTCGATGCGGACATCTCGGTGATCGGGCTGGTCGGCGAGCGCGGCCGCGAGGTGCAGGAGTTCTTGCAGGATGACCTCGGTGACGAGGGGCTGGCGCGTTCCGTCGTGGTGGTCGCGACCTCCGATGAGCCGGCGCTGATGCGGCGGCAAGCGGCCTATCTCACCTTGGCGATCGCGGAATACTTCCGCGACGAGGGCCGCTCGGTGATGTGCATGATGGACTCGGTAACGCGCTTCGCCATGGCGCAGCGCGAGATCGGCCTCTCCGCCGGCGAGCCGCCGACCGCCAAGGGCTATACGCCGACGGTGTTCACCGAACTGCCGAAGCTGCTGGAGCGCGCGGGGCCGGGCACCGGCGAGGGCTCGATCACCGGTATCTTTACGGTGCTGGTGGACGGCGACGATCATAACGAACCGGTGGCGGACGCGGTACGCGGCATCCTCGACGGCCATATCGTGATGGAGCGTCCGATCGCCGAGCGTGGGCGCTACCCGGCCATCAACATCCTGAAGTCGGTGTCGCGCACCATGCCGCGCAGCGCCGATCCGGCCTATCTGCCGGTGATCACCCGCGGCCGTCAGGTGATGGCGACCTATGCCGATATGGAGGAGTTGATCCGGCTCGGTGCCTATCGCGCCGGTTCCAGCCCGGAGGTGGACGAGGCGATCGGCCTGCACGAGCCGCTGGAAAACTTCCTGCGTCAGGCCAAGGACGAGGTGACCAGCCTGACCGAGGGTTATCAACGACTTGGTCAAATCCTGGGTACTTTAGAAACGGAACGCTAACTTTGTCGGGCCATCATCCGTGCGTCTGTTGTTCGCCGGCGGGGCCTTTTACGAGGAGCCGGTGTCGTCCCGTTCTGACGCGGGACTTCTGGGGAGTACGAGTCGATGAAGTCACGTGAAACCCTCATTCGCCTGAAGAAGTTTCAGGTCGACGAGAAGCGCCGCAGGGTGGCCCAGATCGAGGCCATGATTGCGGACTTCGAGCGGATGTCGGTCGATCTGGAGCATGAGATCGCGACCGAGCAGGAGCGTGCCGGAATCAACGATCCCACCCATTTCGCTTATCCGACCTATGCCAAGGCGGCGATCCAGCGGCGCGAGAACCTGACCCGTTCGGCCGACGAATTGCGGGTGCAACTCGATGATGCCAAGGCGCAACTCGGCGAAGCCTTCGAGGAATTGAAGAAGGTCGAACTGCTCGATGAGCGCGACCAGGCCCGCGAGCGCGCGGAAGAAAACGCGCGCGAACAGGCCGACTTGAACAGCATTGGTTTGATGCGGTCGCGGATCGGCGCCGTCGCCTGAGCGGCTTCTGCGAACGGCAGTTACTTTAAACCCGGGTCGAGAGACCCGGGCTTTTCGTTGTGGACTGTTGGTTTGCAGGCGCTGACGCATGATCGATCTGGATCGACGCGCGCCACATCGCGCCGGGCGTCAAACCAGAGCTTCATTTTGCATGCGGATTTACAACTCGATCATCGTCGTCCCTGCGAAGGCAGGGACCCAGACTCCGCAGCGGTTCGGCTCAATCATCTGAGGCAAAGTGCTTTATAATAACCAACGCCAGGGAATCTGGGTCCTCGCCTGCGCGAGGACGACGCCGATGTTTGATCCTGTGGGCGAGACTTCCTTCTCCACAAACGAAAAACGCCCGCGGGGGGACGGGCGTTTCTCTCTTGTCGCAGGTCAGCTTGGGGGGACTGACTGATGCGACATACTCACGCGGCGACTTTGGGGGGCAAGGTAAAGAGCCTCGTGAATCTCGTTATCCTCGACTTGACGGTCTCCTCTGGTTCTTCTGCTGATTGAGCCTTACGTCTCGTCGTTCTCAGCGAACCACCATCGTCGTATCCGAACTTGACACCGCGATCGGCGCACCAGCCTTGATCACGCGTGCGGTCTGCACGCCGCTATCCGCATCGATGCGCGCCGAAATGCCGAAGCCCGCCACCGCGATGCCAGCCACGAGCGCAACCACCACGATCTTGAGGTGGGTCATGCGGTCCGCGCTGTAAATCGAATGGTTCATGGAAGCCTCCTGCCGTTCTCGCTGCCATATGCGGTGGGTCACCCCATCGCCGCGGCAGGTTCAAACTCCTGCTTCGAACTTCACGCAAAAAGAACGTAAGACCGGGGCCTTTCGTTCCGAAGGGGGCATCACAAAGCGGTGATAACTGTTGAACACCCGCGATCCGGAAACGAGCGGCCGCCGAGGTCAAAAATTACGCAATAAATATCAATTGGTTAATTGGAAATCCGGGGTAGCTCGAATTTGCGGTGGTATTTCCATGCCCCGTCAACCATGGCGCAAAAGGGTTGCCTGTTGTCAAAAAGTCGCAGGGGAAGCGGGGGCGGCACTCCCGTTCTGGACATCCGCTGAAATAGGTCTCAGATGCTGCCGACGGTTTTCAACCGCGCGCGCGGATGGATTTCCGCTTGTGACAGCACGCTGGTTTGCGAGCGGAAGCGTTCCACCAGCGAGCGAACGAACGGGCGGATCGCGGCGGACGTTACCAGCACCGGCGCCTCGCCTTCGCGCGCGGCCTGTTCGAAACGGTCGCGCACCGCGGTCATGAACTCGGAGAGTTTCGACGGCGCCATCGCCAGACTGCGTTCTTCGCCCTGGCCGATGATCGACTCCGCGAAGGCCTGCTCCCACTTCGCCGACAATGCGATCAGCGGCAGGTAGCCGTTCGGCGAGGTGTTCTGCGCGCAGATCTGCCGCGCCAGCCGCGCCCGCACGTGCTCGACGAGGGTCGCCGGATTGCGCGAGAACGCCAGCGCATCGGCGATGCCTTCGAGGATGGTCGAGAGATCGCGGATCGAGATGCGTTCGGAGAGCAGGAGTTGCAACACGCGCTGGATGCCGGAGACGTTGATCTGGCTCGGCACGATATCCTTGACCAGTTCGCCTTGCTCCTTCGGTAATTCCTTCAGGAGTTTTTGCACCTCGCCGTAGGACAACAGGTCCGACATGTTGTTTTTCAAGAGTTCGGTGAGATGCGTCGAGAGCACCGTCGCGGCGTCCACGACGGTGTAACCCTTCAGGGTTGCCTCTTCCTTGAGGGCGGCATCGACCCAGGTAGCCGGTAGCCCGAAGGTGGGTTCGGTGGTGTGGATGCCCGGCACCGCGACCTGATCGCCGGCGGGGTCCATCACCATGTACTGGTTCGGCCAGACGCGGCCGGAGCCGGCATCCACTTCCTTGATCTTGATGATGTAGCTGTTGGCCTCGAGCTGGACATTGTCGAGGATGCGCACCGACGGCATCACGAAGCCCATCTCGATGGCGAGCGAACGGCGCAGCGCCTTGATCTGTTCGGTGAGGCGGTCGGTGCCGTCCGGCGCGTTGACCAGCGGCAGCAGCGCGTAGCCGAGTTCGATCTTGAGATCATCGATCTTGAGCGCGGTGGAAATTGGCTCGTCCGCCGCGGCCGCAGCAGCGGCGGCAGCCGTCGGCTCGGCGCTCGCGCTGGCTTCGGCGGCGACGGCGGCCTGATTGCGCTTGCGGGATTTCCACGCCAGCGCGGCCGCGCCGCTGCCCAGCGCAAGGAACGGGATCATCGGGATGCCGGGCAGGGCAGCCAGCACCAGCATCACCGCCGCCGACATGCCGAGCGCCTGCGGGTAACCGGACAGTTGCTTCATCAGCGCCTTGTCAGCCGCGCCCGAGACGCCGGCTTTCGACACCAGGAGGCCCGCGGCGGTGGAGACGATCAGCGCCGGCACCTGCGTCACCAGGCCGTCGCCCACGGTGAGCAGCGTGTAGGAGCGCGCGGCTTCGGCGAAGCCGAGTCCCTGCTGCGCGACGCCGATGATGATGCCGCCGATGATGTTGATGAACACCACGAGAAGGCCGGCAATGGCGTCGCCGCGCACGAATTTCGAGGCACCGTCCATGGCGCCGAAGAAGCCGCTTTCGTCTTCCAGCGCCTTGCGCCGTTCCTTCGCGGTCTTTTCGTCGATCAGGCCGGCGGAGAGATCGGCGTCGATTGCCATCTGCTTGCCGGGCATGGAGTCCAAATGGAAGCGCGCCGCGACTTCGGCGATGCGGCCGGAACCCTTGGTGATGACCACGAAGTTCACGATCACCAGAATCGCGAACACGATGATGCCGATGACGAAGTTGCCGCCCATCACGAAATTGCCGAACGCCTCGATGACGTGGCCGGCGGCGGCGGTGCCCTCGTGACCGTGGGTCAGGATCAGCCGCGTCGACGCCAGGTTCAGCGACAGCCGCAACATCGTCGAGATCAGGAGGATGGTCGGGAAGGCGGAGAATTCCAGCGGCGCCTGGATGAACAGCGCCGTCATCAGGATCAGGATCGACAATGTAATCGATATCGCGAGAAACAGATCGAGCACCACCGCGGGCAGCGGCAGGATCAGCACGACAAGGATGGTGAGGACGCCGAAGGCCAGCGCGAGATCGCCGCGCTTCAGCATGGTGGCGAGGTCGCTGATGCTCGGCAGCCGCGTCGATGGCTTTTCCGCGCTCTGGCCCAGGGTGGTATCGGTCATCGTCGCGGCATCCCCTCTCGTTTGCCGCCCGCGTGTGGCAAACGTCTGTGCGGCGGCCGCGAGGCCACCGTTTCGAAAGTGAGGTACCGCACTGGCATCCACGGGCCGCCCCCGGTTGCTCAATCACGACACTCGGCTTTACTCGGCAAAATTTGCCCGGTGTATGGTTAGCAAAGCGTTAACCAGCGGCGTTTGGCGCGCGCAGGACGCGTTGTGGCGGATCTGGCCGGTCCGTCGTTCCCGGTTTGTGCCGACAGATGCGCATGTCTCGAATGCGCGTGGGATCGCTTGACCCTTTGATGCGGGCCGACGAAGTTGCGCCATGGCACAAAGTTCCAATCCAGCGCTCGATTCGAGCAAATTCGTCCCCGACTCCCGCAAGGCATGGATCAGGCTCGCGATCGCCGTGTTGATCGGCTCGATCGGCAGCGTCGGCATGTGGTCGGTGGTGGTGGCGCTACCGGTGGTGCAGGTTGAATTCGGCGCCTCGCGCGGTGCGGCCTCGCTGGCCTTCACCATGGTGATGCTCGGTTTTGGATTGGGTGGCGTCGCCACCGGCAAGATCATGGACCGGTTCGGGATCGTCACCGCCATCGGCATCGGCATCGCCGCGATGGGGCTCGGCTATATCGGCATCGGCTATGCGACGGCGCTGTGGCAGGTCATCGTGCTGCATTTCCTGATCGGGCTCGGCTCGTCCGCAACCTTCGGGCCGCTGATGACCGAAGCCTCGCACTGGTTCGACCGTTATCGCGGTCTTGCGGTCACCATCGCCGCCAGCGGCAATTATGTCGGCGGCGCGATCTGGCCGCCGGTCTTCAGTTGGGGAATCCAGTCGTTCGGCTGGCGGCCGACGCATATCGTGGTGGGTATCTTTGCCGCCACTGCGATGGCGGTTGCGACCTTGGTGCTGCGCAGCCAGATGGGCGGCGCAGCCGGCCGCGCCCACGAAACGGTATCGCCACCGCGCATCGACCTGCGGCTCGGCAACAACGCCCTGACCGCGATTCTCGCCATCGCCAGCGTTGCTTGCTGCGTGGCGATGTCGATGCCGCAGGTTCATATCGTCGCGTATTGCGGCGATCTCGGTTACGGCGCAGCGCGCGGCGCGGAGATGCTGTCGCTGATGCTCGGCTTCGGCATCGTCAGCCGGATCGGCTCCGGCTTTCTCGCGGATCGGATCGGTGGCCTGCGGACGCTACTGATCGGCTCGATCGCGCAGGGCACGGCGTTGACGTTGTTCCTGTTCTTCGACGGCCTGGGTTCGCTGTTCGTCATCTCGGCGCTGTTCGGCCTGTTTCAGGGCGGCATCGTGCCGAGCTACGCCATCATCATCCGCGAGGCGATGCCGGCGCATGAGGCCGGCACGCGTGTCGGCATCGTCATCCTTGCTTCCGTCGTCGGCATGTCGTTCGGCGGCTGGATTTCCGGCGTGATCTTCGACGCCACCGGCTCCTATGCCGCCGCATTCCTCAACGGCATGGCCTGGAACGCCGTCAACGTCGTCATCGTGATCGCGCTGTTGCTGCGCGCACGCGGCCGCATGACCCTCGCACCGCGCATGAGATAACGCGCGGCGTCGCGGGGTATTCGCACATCTGAAAATTTCCTTCGTGTCGTCGTCTTGATGCTGCCGCGTCGCGCCGTTTTGCGTGGCATGATACCGCTATATCCGCGTCAATATGTCGCCATCTCGCAGCTTCGGGATGCGGTGAGTCTCGATATATTAAAATGAATATAACGAAGACGCAGTGGGGCAGGCGTGGGGAAATCATCAAAGTTTATCGGCAGGAGCGCGCTCCTGTCGTCGGTGGCGTTTGTCGGTTTGACAAGCGGGGTTGCGGCGCAGGATCGCGGCGGGGTTTATCAGCTCGGTGAAATCTACGTGTCCGGTGCGCAGCAGGGCGACGCCGGTGTCGGCAGTTCGACCGTCACGCGCGAACAGACCTGGACCTTCGAAAAGAAGACGCTGGACGAAGCGGTCAATTTGATTCCCGGCGTCACCAGCACACTCGATGCCAATGGCCGTCGCAACGAGAGCGATATCTTCGTGCGCGGCTTCGGCCGCTGGCAAGTGCCGCTGACGATCGATGGCGTGCGCGTCTATCTGCCCGCCGACAACCGGCTCGATTACGGCCGCTTCCTCACCAACGATATCGCCGAGATTCAGGTTCAGAAGGGCTACGCTTCGGTGCTGAACGGCCCCGGCGGCATGGGCGGCGCGATCAATCTCGTCACGCGCAAGCCGGTGAAACCTTACGAAGCCGAGTTCATGAGCGGCGCGACTTTTGATAATCGCGGAACGTTCCAGGGCTGGAACAGCTACGCGATGCTCGGTTCGCGCCAGCAGGATTTTTATGTGCAGGGCAGCGCCAGCTATCTCAATCAGGATTTCTGGTCGCTATCGCGCGACTATCAGCCGACGCCCGGCTCGCTGCAGCCGCCCGGCGAGCGGATCAGCTCCGACACCCGCGACTGGCGCATCAACCTCAAGGCCGGCTACACGCCGAATGCCACGGACGAATACAGCATCAACTTCATCAAGCAATCAGGCGAGAAGGGCGCACCGCTGAACGTCTACAATAACCCGCCG
>JAFKKL010000108.1 GCA_017305595.1 Hyphomicrobiales bacterium
TGAGCGAGCCGAAGAACGCGCTGGTCAAGCAGTACCAGCGGCTGTTCGAGATGGAGAACATCGAACTGACCTTCGCCGACGAGGCGTTGGGCGCGGTGGCCCGCAAGGCTATTGAACGCAAGACCGGCGCGCGCGGACTGCGGTCGATCCTCGAAAGCATTCTGCTCGAGACCATGTTCGATCTTCCGGGTCTGGAAGGCGTCGAGGAAGTGGTGATCTCGCGCGAAGTCGTCGAAGGCACGGCGCGGCCGCTCTACATCTATGCGGACCGTTCCGACCGGGCGAGCGAGACCAGCGCGAGCGCCTGATTCGACCGCGCGATGCGGCGGCTTATAACTTGAGGAAAGCGGCCGCCGGGAGATCGGCGGCCGCTTTTGCATCAGAGGGTTGCAGCCAATAAGTGCTGTGCGCAGAACCTTTTGGCCGGCTTGACTCTATGCCGGCCCATAGCCACCTAATGCTATCGGCGAAGCCAAATCTCGCTGGATTCGCCATTCATTCGTTCCTGACAGAAGGCGGTTTTCCGCTGCTCATCAAGAACATCTCGGCACCTTGTGGCGGTTGCGCATGTTGCGGACTGCGTGCAAGGGGGCACAACAAAGGGAATAGGCCATGTCGACCTCAAAGCCTCGGCCAACTATCGTTCACGGCGAAAGCCATCTTTATCCTGTGTTGCCGTTGCGGGACATCGTCGTCTTCCCGCACATGATCGTGCCGCTCTTTGTCGGCCGCGAGAAGTCGATCAAGGCACTCGAACAGGTCATGAAGAATGACGGGCTGATCATGCTCGCGACGCAGAAGAACGCGTCGGACGATGATCCGACCCCGGACACGATCTACGAAATCGGCACGCTCGCCAGCGTTCTGCAATTGCTCAAGCTGCCCGACGGCACCGTGAAAGTGCTGGTCGAGGGCCTGACGCGTGCGCGCGTTGAGCAGTATTCGGATCGCGCCGATTACTACGAAGCGACCGCGGTCGCGCTCGCCGACACCGATGCTGTGAGTGTCGAGGCGGAAGCGTTGTCGCGTTCGGTGGTGTCCGACTTCGAGAGCTATGTGAAGCTCAACAAGAAGATCTCGGCGGAGGTCGTCGCGGTGGTGCAGTCGAAGACCGACTTCGCCGAACTGTCCGACACCGTCGCCTCGCATCTTGCGGTCAAGATCGCGGATCGTCAGGCGTTGCTTGAGACGCTGTCGGTCACCGCGCGCCTTGAGAAGGTGCTCGGGCTGATGGAAAGCGAAATCTCGGTCTTGCAGGTCGAGAAGCGCATCCGCTCGCGCGTCAAGCGCCAGATGGAGAAGACGCAGCGCGAGTACTATCTCAACGAGCAGATGAAGGCGATCCAGAAGGAGCTCGGCGACGACGAAGGTCGCGACGAGTTGGCCGATCTGGAAGAGCGCATCGCCAAGACCAAGCTGTCGAAGGACGCGCGGGAGAAGGCACAGCACGAGCTGAAGAAGCTGCGCCAGATGTCTCCGATGTCGGCGGAAGCCACCGTCGTGCGCAACTATCTCGACTGGCTGTTGTCTATACCGTGGAACAAGAAGTCGAAGGTCAAGAAGGACCTCGGCGCCGCGCAGGCGACGCTGGACGACGATCACTACGGACTCGAGAAGGTCAAGGACCGCATCGTCGAGTATCTCGCGGTGCAGTCTCGCGCCAACAAGCTGACCGGTCCGATCCTGTGCCTCGTCGGCCCTCCGGGCGTCGGCAAAACCTCGCTCGGCAAGTCGATCGCGAAGGCGACCGGACGTGAGTTCGTGCGCGTGTCGCTCGGCGGCGTGCGTGACGAGGCGGAGATCCGCGGACATCGCCGGACCTATATCGGTTCGATGCCCGGCAAGATCATCCAGTCGATGCGCAAGGCGAAGACGTCGAACCCGCTGTTCCTGCTCGACGAGATCGACAAGATGGGCGCCGATTTCCGCGGCGATCCGTCGTCGGCCTTGCTCGAGGTGCTCGACCCCGAGCAGAACGCGACGTTCAACGATCACTATCTGGAAGTCGATTACGATCTCTCCAACGTGATGTTCATCACCACCGCGAATACGCTGAATATTCCCGGCCCGTTGATGGATCGTATGGAGCTGATCCGGATCGCCGGCTACACCGAGAACGAGAAGGTCGAGATTGCCCGCAAGCATCTCATCCCCAACGCGCTCTCCAAGCACGGCCTCGACTCCAAGGAATGGTCGATCGACGACGAGGCGCTGTTGCTTCTGATCCGCCGCTACACCCGCGAGGCGGGTGTGCGTAACCTCGAGCGCGAAATTTCGACGCTGGCCCGCAAGGCGGTGAAGGAATTGATGCTCTCGAAGAAGAAGTCGGTGAAGGTCACCGAGAAGTCGCTGGAAGACTTCCTCGGCGTGCCGAAGTTCCGCTACGGCGAGATCGAGAGCGACGATCAGGTCGGTGTCGTCACCGGACTGGCGTGGACCGACGTGGGCGGCGAGTTGCTGACCATCGAGAGCGTCATGATGCCAGGCAAGGGCCGCATGACGGTCACCGGCAACTTGCGCGATGTGATGAAGGAATCGATCTCGGCGGCGGCGTCCTACGTCCGCTCGCGGGCGATTACTTACGGCATCGAGCCGCCGCTGTTCGAGCGTCGTGACATTCACGTCCACGTGCCGGAAGGCGCGACGCCGAAGGACGGCCCGTCCGCGGGCGTTGCGATGGCCACCACCATCGTCTCGGTGCTGACCGGCATTGCGATCCGGCACGATGTCGCCATGACCGGCGAGATCACGCTGCGGGGCAGGGTGTTGCCGATCGGCGGCTTGAAGGAGAAGCTGTTGGCTGCGGCTCGCGGCGGCATCAAGACGGTGCTGATCCCCGAGGACAATGCCAAGGATCTCACCGAGATATCCGACGCCATCAAGGGCGGACTGGAAATCATTCCGGTTTCGCGGATGGACGAGGTGATCGCCAAGGCTCTGGTGCGTCAGCCTCAACCCATCGAGTGGGAAGAGGACACCAAGGTGCCGGCCAAGTCGGACGCCGGCGACGAAGCCTCCGGCGGCCTGACCGCGCACTAAAGCGCGATCGACCACGCATCAACAATCGAACGGCGCCCTTCGGGGCGCCGTTTTGTTTTGGGACATCGCCGTCTTCCGGCGCATAATACATCCCGTTGTGCCGGAGGATGCGATGGAGATCGACGGACAATGTCACTGCGGATGGATTTCGTTCACGGCGACGATCAATCCGACGTGGGTGTCGATCTGTCATTGCACCGATTGTCAGACGCTGACGGGTTCGCCGTTTCGCGTCACGGTGTTGACCGCGCGCGACAACATCCGGCTCACCGGCGCGGTCCCGAAAATGTACGTTAAGGTTGGAGACAGCGGTGGGACGCGTCGGCAGTATTCTGTTCGGAGTGCGGTGCCCCGATGTTCACCAGCAGCGATGACGAGGCCAGCGAATGGGGCATCCGCTGGGGATGCATCCGCCAGCGTGCCGATCTTAAGCCGACACGTCAGATCTGGCGGCGTTCCGCGGTGTCGTGGCTTGGTGGGATAGATGGACTTCCAAGCCGCGCAACGGATTGATACCGCGCCCGCTTGCGCCGACCGTGGACGAAAGGCTAAAGAGAGGCGACGGGCGGCTAGCTCAGCTGGTTAGAGCATCTCGTTTACACCGAGAGGGTCTGCGGTTCGAATCCGTAGCCGCCCACCACAAAATCAATAGGTTATGTCGGATCAGATAACCAGCTTACACGATCCGGCACACTTTCGGCACAGAAACTACACTTCCGAAGCGTTCTTTTGATAGTCCGGCGAGTGCTTGCCGTAGGTCGATTCCAGCACCCGCATGGACATTCCAAGGTGGCCGGACGCCTCCCACGGGTCGATTCCCTCCTGCATCAGCCACGTCGCGCGCGTGTGTCGCAGGGTGTGGGGTGACACGCCTTCCAGTCCGGCCACTTTACATGCGCTGGCGAACGATCTCCGCAGTTTCTGGACAGGCTGCCCGTCGTAGTGGATGACGTGCTTCACCTTGCCGTCCGCCTTCTTCCATCGTCGCATGAGCCGCACCAGCGATTTTCCTAGCCGGACCGGCGGCGTCCGCTTGGTTGCGCTCTCCGCTTCCCTGGGGCCGCGCCGGTTCATCAGACCGCGCTCGAGGTCAATCCAGGACCCTTCGAGA
>JAFKKL010000109.1 GCA_017305595.1 Hyphomicrobiales bacterium
TGTTCTTGAGGGTCAGGACGGCGCCGTTGAGCGTGGTGCCGTCGAGATCGCCCGCCGGTGTCGTTACGGGCGTCGAGCCGCTTCCGGTGACCGTTGCGGTCGCCTTCGTCGAATACCCAGATGACGCCTGCAGCGCCTGGTTGGCGATCGACTTCGCGGTGTCAACGAGCTTCTGGATCGACGTGATGCCCTGGTTGGCGGCTTGGAGCACCTGCACGCCGTTTCCGATCGAGTCGAGCAGATTGTTGATGTCGCTGGACCGGTTGTTCAGGCCCTGTGCGGTGAAGAAGTTGGTCGGGTTGTCGAGCGCCGAGTTGACCTTGTTGCCGGTGGCAAGACGGTTCTGCGTGGTCGAGAGCAGATCGGCGGTGGACTGGAGGGAGAGCAGGTTCTGGCGAACCGAAGCGGAGAGGACGATACCTGACATGATGAAATCCTTCTGATTGTCATGCGTGTGCGCGCAGCCAGCTTTCTGGCCGACGTCGCACCCTATCCCTCCAACTCTGAAAAATTCCTCAACAGACCGAGTTAACGCCGCATTAATAAATCACTTAGGATCCAGCGTTTTCGGAATCTCCGCCCGCGGCGCAGGCAGCGCGCCGCCGGCTTTCTGCACCGCCGCCGTCAGGGCCTCGGTCCAAGCGATCATGGCGTCGCGTTTCACGTCCATCCGTTGCGACGTCAGATAGTATTCGCGCGTTGTCGGTGACGACTCCTCCGCGTTGTTCGGCAGCGTGTGAGCAAGCACCAGCGACGACGCGAGCGCGGACACGTTCCGGTCAAGAAAATTAGCCATCACGCTGCGCGCAAGATGCAATGAAAAGTACGGCAGGCCTCGCAGCGCTTTCGCCGCGCGCATTCGCGTGAGGTGCCTGTTCAGGCTGTTCGGATAGACAGAAACGTCGTCGTTATCCGGATCTCTTCCGTAGCGCCTGGTCGATGCAAACACCCAGCGGCTCGGCCATTCGCCGTGCGATTTTGAAATGATGGCAGTGTAGTCTGCGATGCTGCCCAGCGCGACATCGCGCACTGGCGCCGGCAGCGGCAGCCAAAATGGGATCTTGGCCTTCATAGTGTCGGCCGGCCACATGGCGCGGCCCATCTGCGGATCCTGCGGGTCCGACGGCAACAGATCAGCGCGCAGGAGCTTGACGGTGGACAGCCTGCGATTGGCGGTGAGGCAGACCCACCACAACCCGTACCTCACGCCCGGCGAGATTTTTTCCTCGGCGGTCCGGCCCGCGCAGTACGTCTCATGTCTGACCAGCAATTCGCCGATGGCATCGACGTCGAGCGCTGCCTTGTGCGCGCGGTGCTGCGCGCGGCGCTGTTCGATGGCGCGCATCGTGTCGGGATCCGGATCGCCGGCGGTGAGGCGCTCCCACCAGCGGTCGACGTTCTCGGTCAGGCCGCTCTCATCCGGATGCGTGTCGGCGGCCCAGGTCAGCGCAGCTCGGATGTACGCCGTGTTTTTCTGGCGCTGTCGATACGACGCGATTCCGTCGCGCGCCGCATTGATCAGCGGCCTGGTCAACTCGGTGACGAGGACCCGACCCAGCGATTGATACGATGGCTGCGCAAAGGCGCGCCGGACGTCATCGGCGGTACCGAGGCTCGCCGGCTTGAGCCTGTTGTTGATCCACCGCGGCCTGGCGATCATCGACTGATATGCCAGACAGACGCGCGAGAGGGTCCATGCGGTCGGCCGCGAGGCCTCACCGCCGCGGTTTGCCTGCATGTCGGCGTAGATCGCTTTGGCGCGCTCGCGGGCGTCACGCAGCCCCAGATAATCCGCGACGACGTACTGGCCGGCGGCGCTGCCGATGGTTCGCGATCTGCCGTAGGCGCGGACCAACCAGCGCACGGAGCGGCCGCGCTGGCGGAGCGTCAGATAGGTCTGTTGCGTGTCATTCCAATCGTTGATCTGGTCACTGTCGGCCGCCCTGGCGGCAGCCGCCACGGCCTTCTTGATCACGTCGGGAGAGATCTGGAGCCTAGTCTGCATTGCCGGGTCCGTACAAAATCCGTACAAACGAGTAGCGCGCGATCTCGGAATGTTCCAGCCCCGGAGAGCGGTTTTTGCGGGTTTTCAGCGGGAAAAACCCTGCATTGTTAATGAGCGGTCACGCATTTCCATCAGACCTCAGGAATCATAATCCTGGGGTCGGGGGTTCGAGTCCCTCTCCCGCTACCATCAGAAATTATCATTAAATATCAGCGCCTTATAACTGTCGGAGGATCCGACCACTGTGAGACATCTCACGGTGATGTACCCATGGGACAGCTATGGCGCGCGTCTCCTATCTCGCCCGTCGCGAGGGGCGCTACTACCTTCAGGTTCGCTGCAGTCACGTCGTGGCCGGATTGCTCAATCAGCCTCTGTTTCGGACGTCGTTAAGGACCGCCGACTATCGTCAGGCGCGGCGGCGTGTCGCCGAATGCCTGGGTTGGGTCTATGGGATGAATGACAGTATCGATTTTGCCGCGTTGTTCGCGAAGAACGTCCGGCAATTGCAGACCTACCTCTCGGATCCATTGCCTCTTTCGGACGATCGCCTGTTCGCTCGGCACAGCTACGAAGAGATGCTGAAGAACCTGAATCGCCGCGCGCAGGCGCGCGACTTCGATCCAAATGCCAGCGAGCCGCAATTCCGGGGGCTGATCGAGGCTTTCGTCGAACAAAACCTCAAGGCCGAGACACCGTCACGTCAGCGCGAGAAGATGGCGGCCTATGAGCAAGGCCGTACCGACATCAAGATAGGCATCGAGTTCGGAATCATTCCCGTCCCCGGACGCGTGGCACAAATGCCCGACACGATCCGACCGGCAAACCGGTCCTGACACCAATCGACCTGACCGCGGACGAGGCGCCGCTCGCACCACGGCCATCGGAGACATCCACGCCGTCGCGCACCGACACGCCGCTCTCCGTTGCACTCGAGGAATATCTGACGAAGCGCCATGGGGAACTGGGCCACGATGGCGAGCGCGGAGATATGGGGCTGATTGTCCGGTTCATGGTGGATCAGCTCGGCGATCCGGCCATCGGAGCCATAACGCGCGAGCAACTCGAACGGATCGAGCGGATGCTGCCCAAGATTCCCGACCATCTCGGCGTACCGCGCATGTTTCAATCGAGCTTGACGGCCCGTTACGACTACGCCCGCACGCACGGATGGAAGGGCCTCGAGCGGCTGACGGAAGCTCGCATCAAAAAGATGCTATCACGCCTGGCTCACCAAATTCTTCCGTTGGTTGGTCAAGGAGGGATACCATTTGGGGCCCGAGCCGACGTTCTCATATTTGAGTCCAGATAATCTGGTGTCGCTGGCACGAGATTCGTTTGAGCAGAACGAAGTTTTGAAGATCCTTCGAATGCCATTATTCACCGAATGCCTAAGCCGAACGCGGATTTGGTAGCCGGGTGATTACTTCATTCACATCGCCGACGCCTACTCGGAAGCCTCCTTCGTCATTCCGACGGATCGCAAAAAGCATGACCGGATCGCCCGCAAGAAAAATAGGCCTATAGCGGGGAGACTCGCCGCCAGCAGTATATTGGAGTGAAGTCCAAAGTGATCGACTACACGCCCACCAGCGAATAATCCAAGCGCAATGCCGATGTTGAAAGTCGCCACAAACAGCGAAGTGACGACCTCTATGGCATTGGGCGACGCCTTCATCATCCAAATTTGCAGGGCGACCGAAACGCCGCCATAGGCAACACCCCACAAGCGCCACGCCCGCGGGCGTAGCCCCAACAAACGCAAAACCAAAGATGGCCGCAGCCAGCGCAACAGCAATAGCCATCAATGTGTGCTCGATTCACCGAACGGCGACGGCTCCAGCAAGAAAATTTCCGAGAATGCCGGCAGCGCCATAGGCGAACAGAAGAACGCCTATCCATTCGGCTTAAATGCCGGACACGATCTGCAGCAGCGGGTGCACGAAAGCGTGAGCCATGAAATGGCCGGCGATAAAGGAAGCGTCACGCGCCAGACCGAGTTGGATCGGTCGCTGTCCACCTGCTGAGCAAATCGGGAAGGGTGACGTCGACTGGCTGACAGGAAGCGACGGAAGCATGCGCAGATTGATGATGAGCACAAGCGCGCTGAACGCG
>JAFKKL010000027.1 GCA_017305595.1 Hyphomicrobiales bacterium
GGCGCGTGTGCCGCCATCATCAGCGGCTCATCGCCGACTTCCGCCGCCGTATGCCGCGCGGCATCGACCCGCAGCGGCCCGGGCAGCGAACCGCCATAGCCGCGACTGAGCACGAAGGGCGTTTCGCCAAGACCACGCAGCATATGCACAAGCGCCAACACCGTCGGCGTCTTGCCCGCGCCACCCGTGTGATAGTTGCCGACGCAGATCACCGGCACGCCGGCGTCCGCGCCCGGCCGCGCCATCCGCCGCCCGGCGATGGCTCCGTAGAGCGCCGCGAGCGGCGTGAGAAGTCGCGACGTCAGCGATGATGGCCGGTGCCAGAAGGCAGGCTCATGCATCGGCCGCGCCCCGGTCGAACCGCAACTGCAAGAGATAGGGCCGCAGCGAGTCCAGCGTGCGCTCAAGCGCGCCGCCGAGATCGGCGACCACCTGCTCGGCGGCGTCGATCGATGCCTGCCGCTCGCGCCTGTCGCGGAGCAGTCGACCGATCTCCTGCACCAGCTCCTTTTCGCCGGCCGCCACCCGCGCGCCACCGGCGCGGTCGAACGCGTCATAGACTTCGGTGAAGTTGAAGACGTGCGGTCCATGCACGATCGCCGCGCCGAGTTTCGCCGGCTCGATCGGGTTCTGCCCGCCATGCGGCACCAGCGAGCCGCCCATGAACACGATCGGCGCCAGCCGATAGAACAACCCGAGTTCGCCCATGGTGTCGGCGACATAGACGCCGGTGCGCGCGCCGGGCAATTCCTCGTGCGAGCGCAGCGCCACTTCAACACCGGCTTCCGCGACCAGCCGCGCCACCGCCTCACCGCGTTGCGGATGACGCGGCACGATCACCGTCAAAATGCCAGGGAAATGGCCGGCCAGTTTCTTGTGCGCGGCGAGGATGATTTCTTCCTCACCGGGATGGGTCGAGGCCGCCACCACCACCTGCCGACCGCGCGTCAGCGCCATCAGCCGCTCCAGCCGCACGTTGTCGGCAGGCGGGGCTTCGACGTCCCACTTGAGGTTGCCGGTGACGGCGACGCTTTCCGCGCCCAGCGCGGCGAAGCGTTCGGCATCGACCTGCGATTGCGCGAGGCAGATATCGAAACGGCCGAGCAGCGCGGCGATGGTCTGTGCCGCGCGCTGCCAGCGCGGAAACGAGCGCGGCGACATGCGGCCGTTGATCAGCACCATCGGCAACCGCCGCGCCGAACAAGCCAGAATGAGATTCGGCCACAGATCGGATTCGATAAACAGCGCCAGCGACGGCTGCCAGTGGTCGAGAAACCGCGCCACGAATTTCGGCGCATCGTATGGCAGGTACTGGTGCAGCACGTCGGCCGGAAATCGCTTGGCGACGATGGCCGCCGAAGTGACGGTGCCGGACGTCACCAGCACATGGAAGCCGCGCGTGCGCAGCCGCTCGATCAGCGCCGCTGCCGCCAGCACTTCGCCGACGCTGGCGCCGTGAATCCACACCAGCGGCCCGTTGGGGCGCGGCTTGCCGGCGATGCCGCGCCGCTCGCTGACGCGCGCCGGGTCTTCCTTGCCTTGCTTGATGCGCCGCTTGGCGAGAAGCCTTGTAATCGGCGGCGCCGCCGAGGACATCGCGCGATAAGCGCGCAACAGCGGCGGCAACGGGTCAGGCATCGCCACCCTCGCGGCCGATCGCGATATAGGCGCGCCGGGTGGCGTCGTTCAGGGTCGCTTCCAGTTGCGCCCGCAGGACTTCCATCGTGGCAGCATCCGCATCCGGCGGAACCGTGATCACCTCGCCGCCGACCAGCGCGCCCCGGCCGAACGGCAGATTGATGGTGGTCCGGTCCCAATTGTTCAAACGCACGTAACGACTGGTGGCCATCGCGAACGGCATGATCGGCCGCCCCGACTCGCGCGCCAGCATAATAATCCCCATCCCGGCGACGCGCGACCGCTTCGGCACGTCGGCGGTGAGCGCCATGTTGTAGTTTTCCTCCAGCGCCCGGACCATTTCGCGGAACGCGCCGACGCCGCCCTTGCGATGGAACGCCGAGCCGTGATCGCCGGAGCCGCGCACCGCACCGATTTTCAGCCGCGCGGCGGTGATGGCGTTGATCTCGCCGTCGCGATGGCGAGAGACCAGCACCTTGCCGCGATGGCCGTCCTTGCGGATGAAGGGCGTCATAAAATGCTGGCCGTGCCAGAACGCCAGGATCACCGGCATCTGCGGCTCGACGATCTCATAGACGTCGACCGGATCGAAGGTGAACCGGTTGGTCAGCCAGACCAGCCGCAAGTATTCGGCCGCCGCGACGCCGGCAGCGCGCTGGAACCAGGGCGAGCGCAAGGCATTGCGGAAGAAGCGTTTCAATTGCCGGGCTTTATGTCTTGGGTCGTATCTTGGGTCTGGCCCGGATCGAGCAGCCGGTGCAGGTGGACGATGAAGTAACGCATATGCGCGTTGTCCACCGTCTGCTGCGCCTTGGCTTTCCATGCGGTCAATGCCGTCGCGTAGTTGGGATACACGCCGACGATATCGACCTTGTCGAGATCCTTGAAGGTGACGTTATCGAGGTCCGTCAGTTCGCCCCCGATCACCAGATGGAGCAACTGCCGCGCGGGCTCCGTCATCGACGTCCTGTCCTCATCGCCGTAGGGTTAGTTGGCCTTGCCGAATGGCTGTGACTAGAATGGCTGTGGATACACGGCGTTACTCACGACCACGGAAGCGGATGATCGCGGAAATGCGTGATCACGGAGGCATGACGTTCACGCCCCGCGGCAACCAGCACACCATGTCTTACATCCGGGCGGTTATAGCCGATCGGCTCGCCCGAAAGCATCGTCATTCTACCACCCGCTTCATGGACGATCAAATCCGCCGCCGCAAGGTCCCAGTCGCGGCTTTGTCCACCGGCGAAGGCGATATCCAACGAGCCGTCGCCGATCCGGCACAACCGCAGCGCTAAAGAGCCGATTCGCGGATGAATCGCCACGCCGTCGCGCGGCAAACCGAGCCGCTCGATGATCGGCTTGGGACCCGCCATCCTGCTAAAGTCGAATTTCGTTCCCGACGCCGCGTGGATCGGTGCCTCGTGCAAGGTCGCACCAAAGCCGCGCACGGCGAAAAAGAATTCATCGGTGACCGGCGCGAACACCGCCGCCAGCACCGGCACGTCGCCCTCGACCAGCGCCACGCTGACGCACCAGTCCTCGCGGCCCGCCAAGTAACTGCGGGTGCCGTCGATCGGATCGACGATCCACACCTTCTTCTGCGACAGCCGCGCCTTGTCGTCGGCGCTCTCCTCCGACAACCAGCCATAGTCCGGCGTCGCCTGCCGCAACTGCTGCTCGATCAGGTTGTTCACGGCGATGTCGGCTTCCGACACCGGCGACGACGCACCCTTGGTCCAGGTTTTCAGATCGGTCTGAAATTTCGACAGCGCCAGCGCACCTGCCTCGCGCACCGTCGTCGCCAGCAGCGCGCCATCGCGCCCGGCGTGGTCGATGGCGAGCGCGGGATCAGCGTCCGGCAATCGTCAGCCCTTCGATGCGCAAGGTCGGCGCGTTGACGCCGTAGCGGAATTCGAGATCGTTGGCCGGACGCAGCGATTTGAAGATGTCGAACAGATGCCCGGCGATGGTCATCTCGCTCACCGCATAGGTCGGCTTGCCGTTCTCGATCCAGAAGCCCGACGCGCCGCGGCTGTAATCGCCGGTGACGCCGTTGACGCCGGAGCCGATCAGGTCGGTGACGTAGAAGCCCTGCTTGATGTCGGCCATCAGTTCGGCCGGCGTCATCTCGCCCGCTTCCATGTGCAAGTTATAAGCGCCCGGCATCGGCGACGACGACACGCCGCGATGCGCATGGCCCGTCGTGGTCATGCCGAGTTCGCGCGCGGTCGCAGAATCCAGCAGCCACGAGGTCAGCACACCGTCGTCGATGATCGCGAGTTGTTTAGTGGCGACACCCTCGGCGTCGAAAGTTTGCGAACGCAAGCCGCGCACGCGGCGCGGATCGTCGACGATGCGAATGCCGTTCGCGAACAGTTGCTGTCCGAGCTTGTCCTTCAGAAAACTGGTCTTGCGCGCGATCGATGCGCCGTTGGCCGCACCGACCAGATGCCCGACCAGCGAGCCCGCAACGCGCGGATCGAAGATCACCGGCGCCTTGCAGGTTTCCGCCTTGCGCGGATTGGCGCGCGCCACGGCACGCGCGCCGGCGCTGCTGCCGATGCTCTCGGGCGACGCCAGATCAGAGCCATGCAGCGCCGAACTGAAATCGTAATCGCGCTCCATGCCAGTGCCCGTGCCGGAAATCGCGGTCATCGAGATGCCATGGCTCGAACGCAAGTAAGCGCCGTGGAAGCCGGTGGACGTGACGAGCACCATGCCGCCGATGCCGCTCGACGCCGATGCGCCGCCGGACTTGGTGACGCCCTTCACCACGAGGCCCGCCGCTTCCGCTTCCAGCGCGCGACGTTCGAGTTCGGCCGTGGACGGCATCGATGGATCGAGCAGATCGAGATCGGGAAACGCGCGCGCCAGCAACGCCGGATCGGCGAGGCCGACATAGGCGTCGTCGGGCGCGACGCGCGCCATCGCCACCGCGCGCTCGGCGAGCTTCGCGATGCCGTCGCCGCCGACGTCGTTGGTGGAGACCACCGCCTGCCGCTTGCCGACCAGCACGCGCAAGCCGACGTCGTCGCCTTCGGAGCGTTCGGATTCCTCAACGCGGCCGTCGCGCACCTCGACGCCCTGCGAGACGCCGCGCACCGCGACCGCGTCCGCCGCGTCGGCGCCGGCGCGCCGCGCCGCCTCGACGAGACGCTGCGCGAGGTCGCTGAGCGCCGATTGATCGAGCAGTCCGGCATCGGTGACGCGCGTTTTTTCCGCGGTCGAATTGTTTGGTGAAGCAATCACGAACAAAATCCCAAAGAAGCGAACGAGTGGCCCATCATGCGCAGATGTGCCCGATTTACGCGGAATTCAAGCGCCTGGCGGCGCTTTGGCGGCAAATCGTCGAGCCTTGTCGGGACCTTGGCAACGACTCGTCAATCATCCCCGCCAAGGACTTGTCAATCATGCCCGCGAAACCAGGGCAAGTGACTTTCGATTAACCAGCCTTCTTAAGCGAATCCGGACGCGGCTCTGGCACAGTCTCACGCATCGATCGGGAACATAATCCCGGCGGGGAGACAAGACCTTGAGACGTCAAACAGCGACAGGCGGGATCAATCCCGCAGGGTCGAGCCGCATTGCACGGCTCGACCCCCACTCACTCCCGGTCAGCTTCGAGGCGCACGACACGCGCGCCGACGGCAACGTCCGGCACATCGAAATGCATCGCGAACATATCGTCCTGCGCCGCGCCGTTCACGGCATGCACATGGCGATCAACGTGCGGGTGCGCGACTTCCTCGGCGTGGCGATCCGCGACCGTGGCGAGACGCAGATGCTGGTGCTGATGCATCGCGATCCGTCGTTGTCGGTGCCGTTGTGCGAGATCGACGATCCGGAAGCGATCAACGATACCTGGCAATCGTGGAGCGATCTCTTCGCGCTGCCGCAGCTCGTCGAGTTCAAGCGTCAGCCGGCGCAGCGCCGCCGCCGCCGCAACGCGGTCGCCAAACGCCGCCCGCGCTTCCTCGCCCGCCGCCGCGCCGGAGAGATGCCGAGCGTGCCTATGATTCATCGCGGCGAATTCGAGATCATCGCGCGGGATTGAGTAGCTGCGCCGTTGCGAGAAGCGAGGCGACAACCACTCTCCGTCATGCCCGGGCTCGTCCCGGGCATCCACGTCTTGACTAACATCACAGCAATGAAGACGTGGATGGTCGGAACAAGTCCGGCCATGACGACTAGTGTCTCATCGACGTTGTAACCAACGGGCTCCCGCCTTCGCAGGGACGACCAGCTAGGCTGCCCGCAACACCGCGTCGATCACCAGCATCGCGAACAGCAATAGTCCGGCGTCGCGGTTGGATTTGAAGATGCGCAGGCACAGCGCGGAATCCGAAATATCGAGTCGGCGCACCTGCCACGCCAGATGCGCGGCGAAGGCGGCGAGTCCGAGCGCCGCCGGCCAGCCCGCGCCGGCAAGCCACAGCGCGATGCCGATCAACACGACAGCAGCGGAATAGAAAATCGTCAGCGCAGGTTTCGTCTTGTCGCCGAACAAGAGCGCCGTCGACTTGATGCCGACCAGCACGTCGTCCTCGGTGTCCTGATGCGCGTAGATCGTGTCGTAGGCGATCACCCAGCAGATCGAGCCGGCGTAAAGCACCAGCGCGGCGGGATCGAGCCGCCCGAGCGTCACCGCGAAACCCATCAGCGCGCCCCACGAGAACGCGAGACCGAGCGTAATCTGCGGCCAATAAGTGATCCGCTTCATGAACGGATAGACCGCGACGATCGCCAGCGATGCAATGCCGGTGAAAATCGCGAAGCGGTTGAACTGCACCAGCACCGCGAGCCCGACCATCGCCTGCAACACCAGGAACACGAATGCCTGCGTCACGCTCACCTGCCCGGCCGGGATCGGCCGCGAACGGGTGCGCTCCACTTTGGTATCGAGATTGCGGTCGGTGATGTCGTTCCAGGTGCAGCCCGCGCCGCGCATCACGAACGCGCCGATGAAAAACAGCAACACGGTGAGCGGCAGGCCGCTGACATCGCGTGCGACGCCGGAAGCCAGCGCCGCCGACCACCAGCACGGCATCAGCAGCAGCCACGAGCCGATCGGGCGGTCGTAACGCGCAAGGCGGAGATAAGGACGCGTCCACTCAGGCGCGCGGTTGTCGACCCAGTTGCCGACGGAATCGGCGACGCGGGCGGTCGCGCCGCTCATGGCCGCACCGCGATGGTGCGGGCCGATCTCATCGCGTCAGCACGTTGCCGCTGAGCGTATCGAAAGTGCTGCCGCCCTTCTTGCTGCCGTGGGTGGGCGTGGGCATCGACGCCGAGGAGCCGAGCACGTCGGCCAGGCTCGGACCCGAAGGTCCACGCGGCTGCTGCGCCTGCTGATGCGCCACGTTGCAGACCTGCTTCAGCATCTTCTCGGTGTTCTTGTGCCCGTCCTTGAGCTGATCGGACACCTGCGCGGGAATTCCGCATTTCTGCTGATTGGCGTGGACGTATTTGATCATCTTCACTTCGGCCTGCGAGAAATTGCCAATCAGCTTGCAGGCCTCGGCGGCCGGCGCGCGGCGATCGCTGGCGGCCTTGATCAGTTTGCCGCGCCGCTCCGCTTCCTTGCGCAGCGGCATGAACTCCTTCATGCAGTCCTCCGCGCCCGGCGGCGGCCCTCCCTGCGGCCCGCCGAACGCGCCAGCGCCCGCGACAGGCGGAGCGCCGTTCGACGGAAACGGACTCGGGCCACTTAGCGAGGCACGCGGTGCGCCATTGACCGGCGGGAACGGCGAATTGGCCGCCGCGCCATTGACCGGCGGAAACGCCGGGTCGTTCTTGATCACGCCACCGTTGTTGTTGTTGACCGGCGGGAATGGCGACGGTTTCTCAGCCGGCGTGATGCCTGCGGGCAACGGCGCGGGAAACGCGCCTTGCGCGTAAACCGGACCTGCCACTCCGAGAAGAGCGGCGACTGTCAACGGCACGATCAGGCTGCGGATACTCACGGATTTCCCTCCGGCAGAACACGACGGACGATCAAGGTTCTCGAAATAGAAAGCGATTTGCGGTTTAGAACCTTTTACGATTCCCGCTCCGCGTTAACAACCCGTCGAATGGGGCAAGAGCGCGGCGCAAGGCCGCGACAAGGTGGCATTCCAACAGTGATGCTCTATAGCAGCGTTCTCGGTTTCGACGAAAACACCATGAGGCGTCATTGCCGGGCTTGACCCGGCAATCCATGGTTTTTCAATGAGGGATGCGCGAATCGTAGGCGAGCGGAAGCGACGCCGTTCTTCGAACGACTATGTCCGCGCATGACGACGGTTGTGTCCGTCACCCGCGAAAACGCTAAAGCATTTCGATTATTGGACTTTCGACCATGCCCCTCGCCGATTTCCGCAGCCCCCGCCTGTTCGTCGACGCGCCGTTGTCCGCGGGCGCCCAAATCTCGCTGGAGCGCGGGCAAGCCAATTATCTCGGCAACGTGCTGCGGCTCGGCTCCGGCAGTTCCATCCTCGTCTTCAACGGCCGCGATGGCGAATGGCGCGCTGCGATCGCCAGCGGCAAGCGGCCGGATCGCCTCGACATCGTCGCGCGGACCCGGCCACAGGACAGCCTGCCCGATCTCGCTTACGTGTTCGCGCCGCTGAAACACGCGCGCCTCGACTATATGGTGCAGAAGGCGGTCGAAATGGGCGCCGCCTCACTGCAACCGGTATTGACGCAACACACGCAGGTCAGCCGCATCAACGGCGAGCGGATGCGCGCCAACGTCGTCGAAGCCGCCGAACAATGCGGCATCCTCAGCATCGCGGCGGTGGAACAGCCGTTGGCACTGGATCGCTACCTCACCGGGCGCGATCCGCTGCGCCTGCTGGTGTTCTGCGACGAGGGCGCCGAAGTCGCCTCGCCGATTGCCGCGCTGGGCGGGATGCACAGCGGCGGCATCGACGTCCTGATCGGCCCCGAGGGCGGATTTGCCGAGACCGAACGCGCGGTGCTCCTGAAACAACCCAAGGTGCTGCGGCTGTCACTCGGGCCGCGTATCCTGCGCGCCGACACCGCCGCCGTAGCCGCACTGACGTTGGTTCAGGCAACGCTGGGGGACTGGTGCGCGCCCCCCAAGCCCTGACGGCGGCCAGCCTCGCACCTCTCCGGCCCACCGATATCCGTAAGTTCCCGCCAGACAGGCGGGCATCACCCTTCACCTCCGCCTGCGACAATATCTACCGTCCATAAGTTCCATTTCTTCTTGCAAGTGACTTGCATCTGCATCTTTAATGCTTTTGCAAATTAGTTGCAGGAGAACTTAATGAAACGAGCGGTATGGGTCGCGGGACTGGCGTGTCTGGTCGGCGCGCCGGCCTCCGACGTCCGCGCCCAGGAGGAACTGCCGGAAATCACCGTCAGGGCGCCGAAGCCGGCCAAGCGTCGGGCCCGCGTCGCGGTCCGCCCTCCCGCTCCCGCGCCGGCCCCGGCACTGCCTCTATCCGTCGCTCCGGAAGAGCCGCGTCCCGACGCGCCGCTCGCCTCCGAAAGCCGGCTGACCGCCGAACAGGTCCTCGGGCGCGGCGCGGCTTCTCTCGGCGACACCCTCGGCACGACGCCCGGCGTCTCGGCGACATCGTTCTCACCGGTGGCGAGCCGCCCGGTGATCCGGGGTCTTGGCGGCTTCCGGGTGCGAACCCAGGAGAACGGCATCGGCTCCGCCGACATGGCCAATCTCGGGGAAGACCATGCCGTGGTGATCGACCCATTGGCGGCACAGAGCGTCGAGGTCATTCGCGGCCCCGGCACGCTGCGCTATGGCTCGCAGGCGACCGGCGGCGTGGTCAGCGCCAGCAACAACCGCATTCCCACGGCAATCCCGAAAAACGGCGCGTCGTTCGAGGCGCGCGGCGGCCTCAACAGCGTCAGCAACAGCCGCGACGGCACCGTGCAACTCGATGCCGGCGGCGGCAACGTCGCGATCCATGCGGATGCCTACACCCGGAAGGCCGGCGATTATCGCATCCCCGGCGGCGTGCAGGCCAATTCCAGCTATCGCGCCGAGGGCCACGCGATCGGGGGCTCCTACGTCTTCGATCGCGGGTTCGTCGGCATGTCGTTTCAGGACACGGCGATGACCTACTTCATCCCCGGCATCGATTCCGCGAGAGTGAAGAACCACATCGACCTGCGCCAGAAGAAATGGACAAGCCGTGGCGAATGGCGCGTCGGCGAGGGCGGCATCGACACGGTGCGCTACTGGCTCGGCTATACCGACTATCACCACAACGAGATCAACGGCGTCGACGCAAACGCGCAGATCGGCTCGCGATTCAAGAACCGCGAATTCGAATCGCGGATCGAAGTCGCGCACCTGCCTTTCACCACAATGCTGGGCGAATTGCGCGGCTCGGCCGGCGTGCAATGGAGCCGGCGCGATCTGTCGGTCGCCGGCGCGACCGAATCCCTGCTCGCACCGGCGCAGAATACCAATCTCGCCGCCTTCGTGTTCGAGGAACTGCGGATGGCGCCGCGCCTGCGCGCGCAGGGTGCGCTGCGCATCGAACAGACCGAAACCAACGGCACCGGCGCGCAATTTCCCGCGAACTACCTGCCGCCGCCCGAACAGCCCACGGTGTTTCCGGTCGACCGCCGTTTCATGCCGGTCAGCGCCAGCGCCGGGCTGCTCTACGATCTGCCGCACGACATCGTCGCGCGCGTGACCGTCCAGCATGTCGAGCGCGCCCCCGATCCCATCGAGCTGTTCTACAAGGGGCCGCACGATACGCCGCGCACGTTCGAGATCGGCGATCCGACCATGACGCTGGAAAAGGCCAACACCCTCGAACTCGGTTTCAAGCGTGCGCGCGGCGATACCCGCTTCGAACTGTCGATCTATCACACACGCTATCAGAACTTCATCTTCAAGAATTTCACCGGCGTCCGCTGCAACGAGAGTTTCGCATCCTGCGGCACGCCAGGCGCGAGCTACGACCAGATCATCTATTCGCAGCGCGACGCCCGCTTCACCGGCGGCGAATTGCAGATCGAGCATGACGTCGCGCGCGTATGGAACGGCGTGTTTGGCGTCGAGGCGCAATACGACATCGTCCACGCCACCTTCGCCGATGGCAGTTACGTGCCGAAGATTCCCCCGCAGCGGCTCGGCGGCGGCGTCTACTATCGCGACCCGAACTGGACCGCGCGCGTCAACCTGCTGCACGCCTTCGCCCAGACTAACCTCGGTGCGTTCGAAACGCCGACGCCGGGCTTCAACCTGCTCAATGCCGAAATCAGTCACACCACGACATTGCCGAACGGCGACTGGCCGGTGACGCTCACCATCGGCTTCAAGGGCGAGAACCTGCTAGACGCCGACATCCGCTTCCACCAGTCCTACAAGAAGGACGAAGTGCTTCAGCCCGGTCGCAATATCCGCCTGTTCACCTCGATGAAGTTCTGATCGGCGGCGCTTGTCTTCGGCCGCCATCAACCTTTCCATCAAACGAGACAAGGAACGAGGTCGAAACTCATCCTCTGCCGTGCTAAGGGCTTCCCGCAGCGAATGCGCCGGGCGGCGGGGCGACCGCGCCAACTCCGTCGATATTCGATTAACTTCAATATGTTAGGCAATCGCGCGACGCCATCCGGAGAAGGCGCGTGAGGCCTCGACGATACCTTGGACGATCTCGATGACCGACACCCAAGCCCCAGGGGCGACTGGAACCGCCGCCTGGGCGGCGGCCCTGCTGTCGTCATTCGCGCAGGCCGGCTACATCCGCGCCGAGCCGCCGATCCTGCAACCCGCCGAGCCGTTCCTCGATCTCTCCGGCGAAGGCATCCGCCGTAGCCTGTACCTGACCAGCGATCCGGGCGGCGAGGAACTGTGCCTGCGCCCCGACCTCACCATTCCGGTCGCCCGCGACTATCTCGCCTCCGCGCGCAGCGGCCAGCCCGCCGGGTTCTGTTATCTCGGCCCGGTGTTTCGCTATCGCGGCGGCAAGCCGAGCGAGTTCCTGCAGGCCGGCGTCGAGTCTTTCGGACGGCAGGACCGCGCCGCCGCCGACGCCGAGATGCTGGCGCTCGGCTGTGAGGCCACCGCCGCCTTCGGCGTCACCGACGTCGACATCAAGACCGGCGACGTCGCGCTGTTCATCGCGCTGATCGACGCGCTGAAGCTCTACCCGGTCTGGCGCCGCCGCCTGATCAAGGATTTCAACCGCAAGGTCAGCCTCGCCAAGGATATCGAGCAACTGACGCTCGCAGCCAGCCCGACGCATAACGAATACGAAGGCGTGCTGGCGGCCCTCGCCGGCTCCGACCGCAAGGCCGCGCTGGCGCTGGTCACCGACCTGATGACGATTGCCGGCACCACCAATGTCGGCGGCCGCACCGTGGCCGAGATCGCCGACCGCTTCCTCGAGCAATCGACGCTCAAGGGCGGCGCGTTGCCGCGCGATGCCCTACAGACCATCAATCGCTTCCTCACCATCACCGGCACGCCCGACGAGGCGCTGCGCCAATTGCGCGCACTCAAAGCCGACGCCAGGCTCGACATAGATGCCGCGATCGACCAATTTGAAAGCCGCACGCAATTCATGAAGGCGCGCGGCATCGACCTCGCCACGGTGCGCTTCGCAACCGCGTTCGGTCGCGGCGTCGATTACTACACCGGCTTCGAGTTCGAATTGCATCGCAAGGGCAACGGCGACGATCCGCTGGTGGCGGGCGGACGCTACGACGGACTGCTCACCCAGCTCGGCGCGGCCGCGCCTATCCCCGCTGTCGGCTTCTCGATCTGGGTGGAAGCGCTGACACAACTCCGCCATCAGATCGCCGCAAGAATCCCTGGGGCTAATTCATGACCACGCCGTTCGTTCTCGCGGTCCCCTCCAAGGGCCGCTTGCAGGAAAATGCCGAGGCATTCTTCAGCCGCGCCGGTCTCACATTGTCGAAGCCTGGCGGCGCACGGGACTATCGCGGCACCATCGCCGGATTGGACAACGTCGAGATAGCTTATCTCTCCGCGAGCGAGATCGCGTCGCAACTCGCGCGCGGCAGCGTGCATCTCGGCATCACCGGCGAAGACCTGATCCGCGAAAGTATCCTCGATGCGGATCGTCGCGTTGCGCTGATCAATCCGCTCGGCTTCGGTTACGCCAACGTCGTCGTCGCGGTGCCGCAGGCGTGGATCGACGTTCGCACCATGGCCGACCTCGACGACGTCACTACCGAATTTCGCGCGCAGCATAATCGGCGCATGCGGATCGCGACCAAGTACATCAACCTGACGCGCACGTTCTTCGCCGCGCAAGGCATCATCGATTATCGCATCGTCGAAAGCGCCGGCGCCACCGAAGGTGCGCCTGCGACCGGCACCGCCGAGATGATCGTCGACATCACCACCACCGGCGCGACGCTCGCCGCCAACGGACTGAAGGTGCTGGATGACGGCGTGATGCTGCGCAGCCAGGCCAATCTCGTCGCCTCGCGCAATGCCGACTGGTCGACCGATGCACGCGAGACCGCGCGCGTCATCCTGGATCACATCGCCGCCCGCGCGCGCGCCAGCAAATACAAGGAAGTCCGCACCCGCTTCAAAGGCTGCAATGCCGAGCTTCTCGCGGAAGCGCACAACCGCTTCGGCGTGGTGTCGCCGTTCGGCGGGCCGACCTCGTCCGGCATGGTGACGCTGCACTGTCCGCCCGCGCAGATCTACGCGCTCGGCAGCTTCCTGCGCGACCACGGCGCCGACACCGTTTCGGTGGCGTCGCTCGACTACGTGCTGGATCGCGAGAACCCGCTGTTCGCCAAACTGGCGGCCTTCCTTCCGCCCGCGTAATTTCACCGATAGGACTCATTGCCGAATTTATTCCTCGGCCTCATATTATTGAGTGGGGCAGGAAAACGGTGGCGGACACGATCAATGGCGGAGGAGAATCTCATCACAGCTGAGGCTGCAGACGGCAATCTCCGTCGGCTGTCAATCGTTGTGCCGGTCTATAACGAGGCGTCCGGCCTCGCCTTGCTGCATGAGCGACTGAGCCGTCTTGCTACGGGGCTGCGTCAACGCTACGCGCTCGCCAGCGAAGTGATCTATGTCGACGACGGCAGCAAGGATGCAACCCTGTCGATCGCCCGCGATCTTCCCGCCGATACCATCGATGTGCAGGTAGTGTCACTGTCGCGCAACTTCGGCAAGGAAGCCGCCTTGATGGCGGGCCTCGATCATGGCGGAGACGGCGCCATCCTGTTCATGGACGGCGACGGCCAGCATCCGCCGGACCTCGTCGAGAAACTGGTCAGCCATTGGATCGATGACGGCTATGACGTCGTCTACACCGCCAAGGCGCATCGAAATAACGAGTCCGCGTTACGACGCGTTGCGGTGCATGGCTTTTACGCGCTGATCAACTGGGGCGCGCGCCAGAAAATCCCGGAAGACGCCGGCGATTTTCGCCTGCTGTCGCCGCGCGCGGCGAGCGCGCTGCGTCGCCTGCCCGAGCGCAACCGTTTCTTCAAGGGACTTGCGAGCTGGATCGGCTTCCGCCAGATCCGCGTCGATTACGAGCCGGCACCACGCGCACACGGCGTCACCAGTTTCAGCCCGGCGCGACTGCTCGGATTGTCGATCGAAGGGCTTACTTCATTTTCAGTTGCGCCATTGCGCTTCGCCAGTCTGTTGGGATTGCTGCTGGCGTTCGGTGCTTTCCTGTTCGGACTGTCGATCCTGTGGGAAACGTGGGTCAACGGCGAGAGCGTCCCCGGCTATACGTCGCTGATCGTCGGCCTGATGACCATCGGCGGCGTGCAATTGATCATGATCGGCATCGTCGGCGAATACATCGGCAAAATCCTGTCCGAGTTGAAAGCGCGACCGATCTACTTCGTCGCCGAGCATGATATCAAGCGGACACCGCCGCGCATCGAAGCCATGAGCGCTGAGCGGACAGGCTCTCAATGAGCACCCCGTCGCCGCGTCGCATCTGGTTGTGCGCTGACGACTACGGCATCAGCCCCGGCGTCAATCGCGGCATTCGTGATCTGATCGAACGAAGGCGCCTCAATGCGACGTCGGTGATGGTGGTGGGACCCGCCGTTGACCACGACGAGATCACCACATTGCAAGCCGCAGCCGCAGCCAGTACGCATTGCGCGATCGGACTGCATGCGGTACTGACCGCGCCGTTTCACCCGCTAACCATGCATTTCAAGCCGCTTGCGGGCGGACAGTTTCTGCCGCTGTCGAAGTTGTTGCGCGTTAGCCTGCTACACCGCCTCGATGGCGAAATCATCCGCACCGAATTGAGCGCACAGATCGCAAAGTTCATTGAGCTTTTCGGGCGCGCGCCGGATTATCTCGACGGCCATCAGCACGTGCAATTGTTTCCACAAATCTGCGACGCCTTTCTCGACGCAGCGAAAAGCGGCGCACCCGGCGCATGGGTTCGCCAATGCGGCCGCGCGCAACCGTTCCGGCACGGCCTCGGCGCACCCAAAGCCCTGTTGCTTGATGGATTGAGCCGGCAATTCCGCCGCAAGGCCGCGCAGACCGGGCTTCCGTTCAATCCGGGTTTTGCCGGCGCTTATGACTTCACCGATGGTGGTGACTTCGGCGCGCTGATGCGCCAGTTTCTCGACAGCCTCCCCGACGGCGGCCTGATCATGTGCCATCCCGGATTTGTCGACGACACCTTGCGCGAACTCGATCCCCTCACCGACCAGCGCGAACGCGAATACGCCTATCTTACAAGCGATGACTTCCCGGCCCTGCTGGCCGCAACGCAGGCCGAACTGCGCTGACATTGCCGAAATGTAATCCGTGACGCCGTGAACGAATTATTTTCGGCCGCTACTTATTGCGACACAAAGCGCGCCTACATCTTCTCCCGGTTCCGCATTGGAGAATGCCATGACACCGCAAGAACGCCAGATGATCGACGACCTTTTCGACCGGCTGGCCCGTCTCGAGAATGCCCCGCGCGATCCGGAAGCCGAGACCCTGATTGCCCAGGCCTGGCAACGCGCGCCCAACGCATCCTATGCGCTGGTGCAAACCGTGCTGGTTCAGGACGAAGCGTTGAAGCAGGCGCATCAACGCATCGAAGCGCTGGAGGCACGCGGCACCCCCGAGCAAAAGCCGGCCGGAGGCTTCCTCGATTCCATGCGCGATAATTTGTTCGGACAAGGTCAGGGACGCGGATCGGTGCCTAACGTTCCCCCGCCCGGCAACGCGCCTCCGAACCGGCCGGCGTGGAACACCGGACAGGTGCTCGGCCAAGGCGGCCCCGATTCATATCCGCCGCCACCGCAACAGCAGCAACCGCAGGCGGCCGGCAGTGGTGGCGGGTCGTTTCTCGGAACGGCGGCAGCCGCGGCAGCCGGCGTTGTCGGAGGGTCGCTGTTGTTGAACAGTTTCCGCTCGATGATGGGCGGCGGCCAGCACAGCTTCGGCGATGCATCGGCGCTCGGCAACAAGAGCGGCGGCAGCCCGTGGAGTTCCGATCAATCCGGCGGCAACCTCGCCCGCGATGCGGGCGTGAATGACATCGCCTCCGGCGGACGCGGCGGCGACAGCAGCCGGTTCGATCAGGCGCAAGCCGACGCCGATCAGGACCAGGATCAAGACCAGGACGACGAGGACGATTTCGCCGATAACGACGACGGGTATGACGGCGACGACGACAGCGATTTCGCGTAACGGCTACTACCTCTCAAACGGGAACGGCTGCTCGATGAGCGGCCGTTCTGCGTTCAAGGCTCAATCCGTTAGATCACGACGACACGCGCGCCGACATGGACACGCTCGTACAGATCAATGACATCCTGGTTGCGCATGCGGATGCAGCCGGACGAGACGTTGGTGCCGATGGTCCAAGGCTCGTTCGAGCCATGGATGCGATAGAGCGACGAGCCGAGATACATCGCGCGCGCGCCGAGCGGATTTTCCGGTCCGCCCTCCATGAAGCGCGGCAGATCGGGGCGACGCTTGAGCATCTCCGCCGGCGGCGTCCATGACGGCCATTCCTTTTTCGCGGTGATTGACTTCACGCCCGACCAGGCAAAGCCGGGGCGGCCGACACCGATGCCGTAGCGCAACGCGGTGCCACCCGGCTGCACGAGGTAAAGAAACTTGTTGGGCGTATCGACCACGATGGTACCCGCGCGCTCCTTGCCGTGATACTCAACGAGTTGCTTTTCGTATTTCGGATCGAAGCCCGGACGCGCCGCTTCCATCGGATCGCTACGACCATACATCGCCTGTTGCGGCACCGGCTGCCGCGTCATCTGCTCGGGTGACGGCGGATAGACTGGCCGGCGATCATAGGATGGCTGCGCGTGATAACCACGCGGCTGCGTCTGCTCGTCACCGAACAGGAATTCAATGAAGCCGCCGCCCATGTTCGAGCGTTGCGCATAGGCAATCTGTGTCGGCGCTGGCTGGCCGGCATAGACTGGGGCCGACGTCGCGACCGGATACGATCTCTCGAACGCGGCGGCGGGGCAGAGCCCCGCGCCCAAACCAACCGCGCCAACGCACATCATCAAGGAGACATTCTTCAACATCGACGTACTCTGCACTGTTTCGTCGTGAATGGCCGCGAGGCCGCGGCGTGGAACCAATAGAGTCTAAAACCGCGTCGGTTTGGTAAACGGAACCGGCTTTCGGATTCACCACACCCGACGAAAGCCCGCGTTCTTGTGGACAGCGTTTATTTTCCGTCAATACCGGCCGGTGATGGTTAATCAGTGGTTGGCGCGAAATCTATGCAACGAAGTTCCCGCTGTGAACCTCGCGTTAAAGGCCGGTGCTTTACAACGCTTCGTAGTAATTTGCGGGGATGGGGTCGATGGTTCAGCGCAAGCGCTTTCGCATTGAGGATATTGTCGGCGGCACGCCGATTCCGGACGAGGCAAACAACGACGCCATTCCGACACACAGCCAGATCATGGCGGAGTTGCGCGCGATCCGCGACCAGATGGCGAAGCCGGATCATGGCGGAATAGCTCATAACGAAGATATGCCGCGACAAACCTCCGAGGCCCAGATCCTGCTGCAGACCTACCGGGCGCAGATCGAGCAGTGCGAGAAGCTGAAGGTCGAACTCGACCTGATCTACGACGCCATCAACCGCACCAAGCAGGAAATCGCCGTATTGCACGGCAAGAGCTTTAGCGGCGCGGAAATGGCGAAAGTTACCGGTGAACTCGGCGCTGTTGTTGGCGGCACCGAGGAAGCCACGCAACAGATTCTGGAAGCCGCGGAAGCAATCGACCAGTCGGCCTCGGCGCTCGCCAGCGGCACCTCGACCGATCAGCAGCATCGGCTCAGCGAAGAAATCCAGGACCGAGTCGTCGCGATCTTCGAGGCCTGCAATTTCCAGGACCTCACCGGACAGCGCATCAACAAGGTGATGAACACGATGAAGTTCATCGAGCATCACATCAATGTCATGATGGATATCTGGGGTGGCGTCGATGCCATCAAGGCACATGCGCCAGCGGCCATCGATGATCGCGTCGGCGATGCGCGCCTGCTCAACGGCCCGAAGAGCGTGGGCGAGACCGATCACGCCTCGCAGGACGATATCGACGCGATGTTTGGCTGAACGCCAGATCCCGCCACCGCAACTAAATGCGCAGGTAGGTTTCGGCCTACCTTCGCGACGGCGCGGACGGCAGGCGAAGCGCCAGCAGGCAACTGAGCGCCGCCAGCGCGCCGACGGCTCCCAACTCCAAAACCGTTCTATCGGACAAGCGTTCCGCCGCCGCGGCGACGGCGAACGGCGCCGATGCTTGCAACAGCAGCGCCGGCCGCGCGATGCGTCCGATCACCCGGCCGTAGCCGGTGGGACCGAACATCGCCAGCGGGACCGCGCCGCGCGCAATCGTCATCACGCCGTTGGCGGCGCCGAACAGGATGCAAAACAACCCGGCCACGACGACGGATATGCCGGTCACTGCCAGCGACGCGAAAGCAATGACCATGCAGATTACGGCGGCCCGCGCCACCCACAGCGGACTGGTCTTGCTCGCGAAGGTGAAGTCACCCAGCCGCGCCATCACCTGCGCCGGTCCGAACAGCGCACCAAGGGTCACCACCGTAGCGGCATCAATTCCCCCGCGCTCCAGCATCGCCAGCAAATTCGAGGTGACGCCTGACAGCAGGAAGGCATGGCAGGCGAAGGCTGCCGCCAGCAAAACAAACGGCCAGCCGTGAGGCGACAGGAACGCCTTCGCCGCTGGCGTTGCGCTGGCCTGTGCGGGCAACGGAGTATTCGGCACAGCGCGCGGCAATGCGAATGCATGCAGCGGCGCGATCACCAGCCCGAGCACGATCGCAAACACGATATAAGTGCCACGCCATCCGAACTGCGCGAGCAGCACATGCGTCGCTGGCCATCCCACCGTGGATGCGAAACCGCCCGCGAACGTCACGAAGGTGATCTGCCGCCGGGCAGTCGCGCCAAAGATGCGCGTCAGCGTGGTGAAGGCAGGATCGTAGAGCGTCGACGACATCGCCGCCCCGATCAGCAACCAGCACAGCAAGTAGGCTTGCCAGTGATCGGCGAGCGCCAGTCCGATCATGCCCGCCATTCCGGCGAGCGCGCCGAGGGACATCACCCGGTTGCCGCCGTAGCGATCGATCAGGCCGCACGAGGTCGGCGACAACAACCCCGATGTCGCCAGCGCGACCGATAGCCCGCTCATGCAAAAGGCCAACGACCAACCCCGCTCGGCCGCGATCAACGGCATCATCAGCACGGGCGGGTAGATCAGGATTCCCCAGCCGAGAATCTGGGTAAACGACAGGACAGTGACAGCGCGCCCCGGCCCGGCAATCAGATCGCGAGGCCAGGACATCGCATCACGCCATCACATCAGGTCAGGGCAGGACATTCCACTCGCCGGATCAGGCGTGCGGCGCGCAGCGGACGTAGACCATGTTGCCGTAGCGGGTGCCGGCATCCTTGTCGATGAAGCGCGTGACCAGCACGCGGCCATCGAACGAGATGATCTCGCGGTCTTTCTCGCCGCCGGCCGGCCCTTCCGGTCCGATATAATTCTTGCCGCTTTGGCTGCCCTTCAACCGCAGTTCCTGCGGGGTCGCCTCGTCGGCGAGATGCATGATGACGCCGCCATTGGCGCCCTGGCCGATCACGTAAGGATTCTTGCACTGGCCTTTGGCGGCCGCTTCGGTGCGCGCCCGGTCGTTCGGGTTTTGATAGGAGGCAAGGCCCCAGCGCCCAACAAGTTCGCTCGGCCGGATCGTCGAGGGAATTTCCGGCGGCGCGGCCGGCTCCGGCACGGCAGCCGGCTGCGAGGTTCCAAAGGTCTCGCATCCCGCGAGGAAGACCGCAAACAGCGACACCAGACCGGCATTGAGCAGTTTGCGCCCGTGACGAAATTTCGTATCGACCATCATATCCCCCGAGCGAGCTTGCCTTCTCGCCGAATGTGCCGGACAACCCGCCCGTCCTGCCGAAGCAATGTTACAACCGCCGGCGACGTCATGGTTATCGCCGAGTTTATTCACCATGCGCGATTCGTCTCACCAAGGCCTTAAGCCCTTGCTTGACAGGATCAGCCGCAGCCCATATTTCGACCCTTGATTGGCACTCTCGGCTTCCGATTGCCAAAACGCGGCGCGCCGATCCGGTGACAACCGCAACCCGGCACCGCACCCACGCATTTACAGGCGATTCAGACCGTAACCGAACCTCAAAGGAACGTCATGGCTAAAACCAAATTTCGTCCACTGCATGACCGTGTCGTGGTGAAGCGTATCGACGCCGAAGAAAAAACCAAGGGCGGCATCATTATCCCGGACAGCGCCAAGGAAAAGCCCTCCGAGGGCCAAGTGGTGGCGGTTGGCCCCGGCGGTCGCGACGAAGCCGGCAAGCTGATCCCGATCGACATCAAGGTCGGCGACCGCGTGCTGTTCGGCAAATGGTCCGGCACCGAGATCAAGCTCGATGGCGAGGACCTGCTGATCATGAAAGAATCCGACATCATGGGCGTGGTGGGCTAAGCCACCTTTATCCAAATTCACTGAGCCGCCAAATTTGATGCGTCATGCCCGGACTTGATCCAGGCATCCATCTTACAAAAACGATGGATTGCCGGGTCAAACCCGGCAAGGACGCAGGAAGCAGCGCGGCGACCAATCCATTCCATTCAGGAGTCATCTATGTCCGCTAAAGACGTAAAATTTGCCGGAGACGCGCGCGATCGCATGCTGCGCGGCGTCGACATTCTCGCCAACGCCGTCAAGGTGACGCTCGGTCCGAAGGGCCGCAACGTCGTCATCGACAAGTCGTTCGGCGCACCGCGCATCACCAAGGACGGCGTCACCGTCGCCAAGGAAATCGAGCTTGAGGACAAGTTCGAGAACATGGGCGCGCAGATGGTGCGCGAAGTCGCCTCCAAGACCAACGATCTGGCCGGCGACGGCACCACCACCGCCACCGTGCTGGCCCAGGCTATCGTCCGCGAAGGCGCCAAGTCGGTTGCCGCCGGCATGAATCCGATGGACCTCAAGCGCGGCATCGACATCGCGGTTGCCGCCGTGATCAAGGACATCGAGAAGCGCGCCAAGCCGGTCGCCTCCTCCGCCGAAGTGGCGCAGGTCGGCACCATCTCCGCCAACGGCGACGCCTACATCGGCAAGATGATCGCCCAGGCGATGCAGAAGGTCGGCAACGAAGGCGTCATCACCGTCGAGGAAAACAAGTCGCTCGAAACCGAGGTCGACATCGTCGAGGGCATGAAGTTCGATCGCGGCTACCTGTCGCCGTACTTCGTCACCAACGCCGAGAAGATGACCGCCGAACTCGAGGACGTGTACGTTCTGCTGCACGAGAAGAAGCTGTCTGGCCTTCAGGCCATGCTGCCAGTGCTCGAAGCCGTCGTGCAGTCGGGCAAGCCGCTGCTGATCATCGCTGAAGACGTCGAGGGCGAAGCGCTCGCGACGCTGGTGGTGAACCGCCTCCGCGGCGGCCTCAAGGTCGCGGCCGTCAAGGCGCCGGGCTTCGGCGATCGCCGCAAGGCCATGCTGGAAGACATCGCCATCCTCACCGGCGGCCAGCTCATCTCCGACGAACTCGGCATGAAACTCGAGAACGTCACCGTGAAGATGCTCGGCCGCGCCAAGAAGGTGGTGATCGACAAGGAGAACACCACCATCGTCAACGGCGCCGGCAAGAAGGCCGACATCGAAGCCCGCGTCGGCCAGATCAAGGCGCAGATCGAGGAAACCACCTCGGACTACGACCGCGAGAAGCTGCAAGAGCGTCTGGCCAAGCTGGCCGGCGGCGTCGCGGTGATCCGCGTCGGCGGCGCGACCGAGATCGAGGTCAAGGAAAAGAAGGATCGCGTCGAGGACGCCCTCAACGCGACCCGCGCGGCCGTGCAGGAAGGCATCGTTCCTGGCGGCGGCACCGCGCTGCTGCGCGCGAAGAAGGCCGTCGGCCGCATCTCCAACGACAATGCCGACGTACAAGCCGGCATCAACATCGTGCTGAAGGCGCTCGAAGCTCCGATGCGTCAGATCGCCGAGAATGCCGGCGTCGAAGGCTCGATCGTGGTCGGCAAGGTGCTCGAGAACAAGTCGGAGACTTTCGGCTTCGACGCGCAGAACGAGGACTATGTCGATCTCGTCGCCAAGGGCATCGTCGATCCAGCCAAGGTCGTGCGCACTGCGCTTCAGGATGCGGCCTCCGTGGCCGGCCTGCTGGTGACCACCGAGGCGATGGTCGCTGAACTTCCGAAGGAAGCGGCTCCGGCCATGCCCGCCGGCGGTGGCATGGGCGGAATGGGTGGCATGGGCGGAATGGGTTTCTGATCCGACTCACTCCCGACCACTTCAACAAAATGCGAAGGCCGCCCTCGGGCGGCCTTTTGCTCGACAATCATCGTTGCCGCCCATCCGCTGACGTGGCTGCGCGCGGCGGAAAGCCACGACAAACTCCATTTCGGATTTCGACGCGCATGCACTAAACTCCACCGCGTTCCTTTCAAGAGAGACATTCTCATGCGCGTGATTTCTGCCTATCTGATCGGCCTGACGGTAGCGGCTGCCGGATCGGCGATGGCCCAGAACAAAACCAACGCAAAGCTCCCAGCATCGAGCAACGAGACGCGCTATTTCACATCCATCGATGGCTTGATGGATGGCAATGCCGATGTGATTCTCAGGGAGAATTATCAGGGCAAGACGGTCACCTCCGCGGTGCTCGACGTATGTTACCCCGCAGCCAAAGGCTCAGACCGCAAGGATCGCTTCGTCGTCAATCTTGCCGTCAATGGCCAGACCATGACTGGCACCACCCAAAGCATCGGCGATAAGCTGCCGGTCTCGGTGAACCTGACACGGAAGCAGACCGGCGACACCTACGAGTTCAAAGGCCAGATTCGCGTCGGGCAAACCGCAACCAATGTTGTCTCGACCGACAACGCCGATCTCAGCGAGAAGGAATTCCGCGAAAACCAGACTAACGACGACGGCATCGTTCCCGCGCCGCAGGATTTCACGCAGGTGTCGCCGGAAGCCATCGCCGTCAAGGTCAAGCTCGACAACGCGGCTGACCTGCTGAAATACCTCAAGGGCCAGAATGTCGGAGTTGCCGTCAATAGTCTGGCAGTCTCATGCGAGTCGCTCCGCAGCGGCCAGATGACGCTCAACCTCAGCATCGATCCGCAACGCGCCGCCGATCTGCTCGCCACCGTCAAGACGCAGCCGGGCGTGACCGGCGCGGGCTGGACCAGCGGGCTGTTCGATATGGAGCGCACCGTTCGCTTTGCCGCGGCGGATTGGCAAGAAGGCACCAAGCCCAATCGCGACAAGCTGGCCGCGGCAATCGGAGCCGTTGCGGCAAAGGTCTTGTCGGCCAAACTGGTTTCCTCGGCATGGAGCGACGACACCGGGAAATTGACGCTGCTGCTCAAGCGACCCAGCGACATGTTTCCGGCATTGAACCTCACCGAAACCGTCGAACTGAATGCGATGGTCGCGCCAGACCAACCGGGCACATCCGGTCATCTCATGCTGTGGATCAGCGCGCCATCGATCACCACAGCCGATGATTCAACGCCGCCGAGACTCAACCTGATCGATAGCAGCAGCGACGACGACGAGGGCGACCAGAACGACGAATACGGAATCGTCGATGCCCTTGCAAAGGAATTCAAGGCACAACGTTGGGATCTCGAAAACACGGTTTGGAAATAGCAGGCTCGGGCGCGTTCTGCTGAGCTTCTACATTCATCATGCACTCACCCCTTCACGATCGATGACGGCGGCAAGCCGACGCGCCGCGAGCGTCGGCAATACGGACTTTCGATGACGCACTATGACGCCGTGGTCGTTGGCGCCGGGCTCGGAGGCTTGACCGCAGCAGCCATTCTGGCCCGGGCCGGTCGCAAGATACTGGTAATCGAGCGCGGCAATTCGGTCGGCGGAGCCGCGTCGAGTTACATGGTCGGCGATCTGTTCGTCGAGGGATCGCTACACGAGACCAGCAATCCAGTGCTGCCCACCGATCCGAAGCACGATATTCTCAATCGCGCAGGCGTGCGCGGTGCGGTCGAATGGGTCCCGTCCAAGAACTTCTACGAAGTACGCGGCGGGCCATTTCCCGAGCCGTTCGCGTTACCCGATAACTTTATCGATGCCGGCAGCGCTCTTGTTGCGCGATTCCCCAATCATCGCGCGGCAATCCGACAGTTGATCGACGAGATGCGCGCGGCCACTTCCGGGGTCGACGATGCTCATGTCACAAATGACGGGTCATCGCTTGCGCAACGACTCGATGCGCTGTTCGGCGACGATGAAGCGATCAAATGCGCCGTCGCAGCCAACCTCTGCTATTACCACGACGATCCTGCATCGCTGCCGTGGCATGTCTTCGCGCGAGCGCAGGGGCGCTATCTTTTGAACGGCGCATGCTTCGTTCGCGGCGGCTCCCAGCGTTTATCGAGCGCTCTGGCGAGGTCGATCCGTGCTGCCGGCGGGGCCGTGCTGCTCCGTCGCGTCGCGACGAGCTTCGCGTTTGGAATCAACGACAATCCTGTCGGTATCACCCACACTGCGCGTGACGGCGGCGATCCGCAGACCGCCGCCTGCGATCGTATCATCATCAACGCAGCACCGACCGCAGCGACACCGATGCTGCCCGATTTCATCGCTACGCGCTGGTCGCAGGTTTACGCGCAACGCCAACCGTCGATCTCGCTGTTCACACTGACCTTGGGATTAACGGAATCTCCGCGCCGCTATGGCATCACCAGCTATTCGACACAATTGCTGCCGGACTGGATGACGCGCTTTCCCGACTATGCCGCAGCAACCCGACTGATGGCGAACGAGCCAGGCAACCGCATGCCGCCACTGGCGATTGCCAATTACGATGCGATCGATGCCGGGATTCCGGCTCCGCCCTTTACGTTGTCGATCATGGGACCAGATCATATCGACAACTGGCAAGAGGCAACCGCCGAACGCTATCACGCTAGGCGGACGAACTGGCGCACCGCGCTGCTGCGCCATCTCGATACGCACTTTCCCGGTTTGTCGAGTGCGATAGTCGCGTCGTCGTTCAACACCGCCCACTCGGTGCAGAGCTATCTCGCCGCGCCGCGCGCTGCGGTTTATGGCTTCGCGCCGAACACCGGTCCGGGGTCACCGCGCACGCCGTTGCCGCGCGTTTATCTTGCCTCCGCCTATGCCGGCTCCGGCGGTTACAGCGGGGTGATCGAGGCCGCCGGTGGGTGTGCGGACATTATTCTGAACGAAGGTTGAGATGCGTGAGACGCACTGCACGCGACATCGCTAGTTCGTATTCAAATGAAACCGCAAGCTCGTGCGGCCTGTAAAGGTGACGTAATCACCCTTCCGCGCCCAGGTGCTTGCGTCAGCCAATTCCGCCAGCAAAGCATCGTCCATCTGCACCTGCGCCGGTGAGCACGTCCGATTGTCCATCGCGCCCGGAACAAAGATCACGGTATTACCCGCGACGGAGAACTGCCCCACTCCGCCCTTGCACCACAGCTCCAGCCTGACCTCGCCGCGATCGCCGATCTCGAGATTGGGAATTCGCTTGGAGCCCGGTTGCGGCGGCACGTCCAATGTCATCTCCAAGCCGAACGGGAATTCGTCCGCCGCCAGCGCGGGAGTCAAACCGCAACTGATCGTCAGGAAAATCATTCCCGCCAACGTCGTTTTGAAATAAGCAACAATCATACTGCCTCTCGTCAGGTTCACCGCGATAGAGATACCGGCGAAGTCTGTTGATCAAATACCGTCATCGTCAAGGCAACGACAACATAACTTTCGGCAACAAAAATCCCCGCGGCCTTCGCCGCAGGGATTCTTGCTTCTTGGAGGCTATCGTTTATTTCACGACCATCGCCGTGAACGGATAGACGTAGGCTTGCAGCATCACGAACAGGCCGACAAGGCAAGCCAGCGCGATCGAGTGCTTGAACACGAAGCGCAAAATACTGCCTTCATGCCCGTACCAGTTGGTCGCCGTCGAGGCGACGACGATCGACTGCGCGTCGATCATCTTGCCCATGACACCGCCCGATGAGTTGGCGGCGCTCATCAGAATCGGCGACAGGCCGAGCTGTTCCGACGTAATCCTCTGCAAATTGCCGAACAGCACGTTCGAAGCCGTATCCGAACCGGTCAACGCCACGCCCAACCAGCCCAGCAACGTTCCGAAGAACGGATACAGCACTCCCGTCGCCGCGAAGGCCAGACCGAGCGTCGCATCGATGCCGGACAGGCGGGTCAGCGTGCCGATCGCCAACATCGCCGAGATGGTGATCAGCGACACCGCGCAGATCCGGATGGTCTTGCCGTAGACCGAGATGATCCGCGCCGGCGAGAAGCCCATCACCAATCCGGAAATAATCGCGGCGATCAGCATGCCGGTACCTGTGAACGACAGGTACTGGAACGAGAACACAGCGGCTTCCGGGGTCGGCTTGGCGACGATCGGCGCGACCTTGTTGATCATGTTGTGCAGTTCGGGAACCGCGTAGTTCCAGGTAAAGATCGGATTGACCGCCGCCTTGAACCAGCCGGTGCCCCAGATCAACAGCACGGCGCAGACGATGATCCACGGCAGCACCGACGACCAGACCTCCGCCTGCGTCAGCTTTGGCAGCGTCGTGCTCTTGTCCGGCTTGGCCAGATCGGCGGAGATGTCATGGCCGCGCAACGCCGGCGAGGTCCACAACGTCTTCGGCTGCCAGACCCGCAGGAACAAGATCAGGCATCCCATCGAAATCAGCGAGGCGCCGATGTCGACGATCCATGGGTTGATGTAGTTCGAGATCAGGAACTGCGGGATCGCGAAGGAAACGCCGGTGACCAGAATAGCCGGCCAGACTTCCTTCATCCCCCTCCATCCGGCGAATGCCCAGATCACCCAGAACGGTACGATCAGCGAGAAGATCGGCAATTGCCGTCCCACCATCGCGCCGAGCAGATAGGGATCGAGACCGGTGACCGAGGCAAGACCCTGGATCGGCGTACCGAGCGCGCCGTATGCGACGGGCGCGGTGTTGGCGATCAACGACAGACCGGAGGCCGCGAGCGGCGAGAAGCCGAGACCGATCAGGATGGCACCGGTGATCGCCACCGGCGTGCCGAAACCGGATGCGCCTTCGAAAAACGCGCCGAACGAAAATGCGATCAGCAGGATCTGGATTCGCCGGTCCGTGGTCACGCTGCCGATGGCCCGTTGCAACGTCTCGAACCGCCCCGACGCCAACGTCAGTTGGTACATGAAGATAACGTTGAGGACGATCCAGCCGATCGGAAAGAAACCGACAACGACGCCGAGCAACGATGCGCGGATCGACATGTTGGCTGGCATGGTGAAAACAAAGATCGCGATCAGATTGGCGACGATCAGTGCAGTGATCGCCGCGATATGCGCCTTGACCTTGCCGCTGGCGATCAACACCAGCAGCGTAATGACCGGGATCGCCGCGGCGATCGTCGATAATGCAGCATTGCCGAACGGATTGTAGACTTGATTCCACATCGTCGTTGCCCCACCCATTTTCGACAGACGGGTCGGCTAGACAGACCCTGTCGTCGGTGCCGTTTCAGCCCGGGCCGTCACAGCCCTAACGGCTTGTTGATTTCGGAGAGATTGCGCCGCGGATATCGTCCGGATAACGCTGCCTCCCCGCATTGAGGGACCGCGCAAATCAGTCCCTAAGTACCTATGCTAGAAGCAAATCCGTATCCGCGACAAGGCAACGCAGCGACGTAATGTCTCGGAACTTCTCCACCGAATTCCGACTCGAGGCGCTTTCAGTAGCGAAATCAACGTTTTCCCGGGAGTGAAATAGCTGTGCAGAATCTGGGCAAGACCCTCGCCATCGTCTGGCGCCTCGCCGCTCCTTACTTTCGCTCCGAGGACAAATGGCCGGGTCGAATCCTGCTGGCGAGCGTCATTAGCATCGAACTGGCACTGGTCGGTCTCGATGTCCTGTTCAACCAATGGTACGGGCGCTTCTACAATGCGTTACAGGAGCGCAACTGGGATACCTTCGTTTCGGAATTGACCTACTTCGCGGTCATCGCGGCGATCTTCATCCTGCTGGCCGTATATCAACTCTATCTCAACCAGTGGCTCCAGATTCGCTGGCGGGCCTGGATGACCCGCCGCTATCTCGGCGAATGGCTGGACGATGCCAATCACTACCGGATGCAATTGTTGGGCGATGCCGCCGACAATCCGGATCAGCGTCTTACCGACGATATCAAGATGTTCGTCGAGCAGACCCTCAATATCGGCATCGGCCTGCTGTCGTCAGTGGTGACCCTGTTTTCGTTCTTCCTGATCCTGTGGGGATTATCCGCGGCCGCACCGCTCCATCTGTTCGGCCAAGTGTATAATATTCCCGGCTATCTGGTGTGGGGTGCGTTGATCTATGCCGTTATCGGCACCGCCCTGACGCATCTGGTTGGCCGCCCCCTGATCCGGCTCGACTTCATGCAGCAACGTTATGAGGCCGACTTCCGCTTCAATCTGGTGCGGGCCCGTGAAAACGCCGAGCAGATTGCGCTGCTACACGGCGAGAGCGCCGAGCGTAACCAACTTCTGAGACGCTTCCGCTTAGTCGTCGATAACTGGATCGCCATCATGATCCGCACCAAGAAAGTCACCGCGCTGACGGCGAGCTACTCGCAGGCCGCGAAAGTCTTTCCGTTCATCCTGGTCGCTCCTGCCTATTTCGCCGGGAAGATTCAACTCGGCGGAATGATACAAACGTCAAGCGCATTCGGCAGCGTGCAGGGCGCGCTGTCGTTCTTCGTCACCGCCTACCGCTCGCTGGCCGAATGGCGCGCTGTTGTCAGCCGTCTCGACGGCTTCGAGGTCGCTATCGCACACGCGACAGCCCTGCCCCACGAGCCAGGCCGAATCGTCCATGTGTCGGCCGGCGATGCGGCGATTACCCTCGACGATCTGCTGCTGCAATTGCCCAACGGCAAACCGATCGTCGCCGCCGAGGCGCTCCACCTACGACCGGGCGAAACCACCCTGATCAAGGGACCATCGGGCTCGGGCAAGTCGACGCTGTTCCGGGCCATCGGCGGCATCTGGCCATTCGGCACCGGCACGATCCGGATTCCCGCAACGGCCCGGCTGATGTTCCTGCCGCAGCGGCCCTACTTCCCGGTCGGCTCGCTGAAAGCTGCGATCGCCTATCCCGCCGAACCGGACACATTCGACAGCGCCGCCATCCGCGCGGCAATCCAGACCGTTGGGCTCCCCGCGCTGGCCGATCATATTGACGAAGAAGCCCATTGGAACACGCGGCTTTCGCTTGGCGAACAACAGCGTCTCGGCCTTGCGCGAGCCCTGCTGGCAAAGCCGGACTACCTGTTTCTCGACGAAGCCACCGCATTCGCCGCCGGCCACCGAACGCTTGATACGCTTCATGCCCGCGAGATCGTCCTCGCACCAGGCGGGACAGCGGCTGTCGCCTATACGATCGCCGACGACGGGAGCCGCGCATAGCGTGTCGATCGATCCAAGAACAAAGGGCGGCAAACATGCCGCCCTTTGCCCGCAACCGGTTCGCGCTCGTTATTTCAGATTGCTCATCGCCGTCAGGTCGGCCGAGAGCTTGACGATGCCGGCGGCACCGCACCACTTCGATCCGGCAGCCGTCGCAGTAAAGTCGCTGGTAAAGAGATTGCAGTCGGCCTTCGACAAATTGGTGTCGGAGTAACGGAAGTCTAGCGTGAACACCTTGTAGGTGAAGCCGATGCCGACATTCCAGGTGTTGTAGTCGGCGAACTTGACGTTGCCGTAAAACGCGTCCGACGTGCCGAGCCACTGACGCCCGAACTCGCCCGACAGATACATGCCGACGCCGCTGCTGCCGAACCAATCGGTCGGGGCCGTCACCTTGGCGGTGACCGACGCGTAGGTGCCGTCCGCGCCGGAATTCAGGAAGTTGGGCGAATAGAACGCATTGGCGCCGACCGAGAAGGTGTCACTGACGGTATAGGTCACCTTGCCGTAGACCTCATAGAAGGAGACATCCTTCTTCATGAAGTTGCCGTTGGGCAGGAAGGCTGCCCCTGCCGGACACAGCCCCGCCGCGACGCCGCCAGCGTTGCCGTCGATGCACTGTCCACCGGGATAGAGATAACCCCAGACGCCGAAGTCGAAGGCGAATGCACCGAAGGTTGGCCGGATGCCGGCATAGACGTCAACCTCGGCGGCGGCGCGATTGGTGAAGGAGATGCTGTTGCCGGCCGCGCCGACGTAGAGCTGCAAGTCCTTGGTGACGTTGAAGCGCGGCTCGAAATAGGCGCTGACCGACGCTTCCCGATTCGACTGGCTGACACCACGGAACACATAGTTGTTGGTGATGCCCGCGCCGAACGCGACGTCCCACGGATCGAAGGCGGCCACCGGCGGCGGCGCCTTGGTATAAACCTTCGCCGGTAGATCGGCGGCGGAAGCTGCGGCCGTTCCGGCCATCAATAGCGCGGCGGCGGCGAGATAAACTGTCTTCATGGCAATCCCCATCGAACTTGGTTGAGCCGACTTCGTCGACGACCGGACCTTGATGTCCGGCGACGAACCGCTGGCTTGCGTTCGCTTGCGGGATTCAATCTGCGTGGGGAAAGAAAGAACGGAAAGCAACAATGCAAGGCAATTGCTGCCTCATTAGGCGACTGGACATCCTAAAGCGACATGTCGCGCCAACTGTTGCAAGCAGACAACATTTCAGGTTGGCGGCTTAGTCTGTCATGCCTCGTTTTATGCCGGCGTCCACGTCTAGACGCCGCAAGTTCAAAGACGTGGGTGGCTGGGACATCGAAAGCGAAACAACGCCGTTCTTTGAATGGCTGCGCCCGGCTATGAAGAGGATCGGCACGCAACGAAATGCATCACTCCCCAGCCAGATAGGATTCTGGCCATCGATCGGAGTGATCGCACCTCAAGCAAGAACGCGCGCTCGTTGTTGCCGGAGCACGCCGCATAAATGCCAACGCCGCTTCCGGTGACTTCGGAAGCGGCGCGATGGCCTTGCGTCAGGTAGCCTCGGAAGAACCGCCACCAGACGGCTCAGGATTGCTCCACAGCGGCAACGGCGCCGGTTCCGGAGCTGGTGTGGCAGCCGGCATCATGGTGCGCGCCGGACTCGACTTCTTGGCGCTACGCCTGACGGTTTTCTTTGCGGTCTTCTTAGCTGCTTTCTTCGCGGATTTCTTTGGAGCCGCACGTTTCGCCGCGGCCTTCTTTGCCGACTTGCGGCCTGCGGCCTTGGCTTTCTTTTTCTTCGGAGCCTTTTTCGCAGCCTTCTTGGCTGCGGACTTTTTCGCTGCCTTCTTTACGGTCTTGGCAGCTTTCTTCTTGGAACTCTTGGCCTTCGACTTGAGCGCTTTCTTGGCTTTAGCCATCGTCGTCCTCCTGTTGCCGACTTAGACACATCAAGCAGTCCGCGTTCTCCGCGGCTTTACACCGTTCCTTGCAATTCTGGCTTGGGACCTCCGGTCGCCCAATCGAGAAGCTCAACCGTATGCACCACCGGAACGTCAGTCCCGCTGGCAATCTGAACCATGCATCCGATGTTGCCTGCTGCGATCATATCCGGCCCAGTCGTCGCAATGTTTGCAACTTTCCGATCACGCAGCTTGCTCGCAATCTCAGGCTGGAGAATGTTGTAAGTCCCCGCCGAACCACAACAGAGGTGGCTCTCCGGGATATCTTTCACCACGAATCCATTCTTGGAAAGCAAATCTTTTGGAAGCTGTGTGATTTTCTGTCCATGCTGCAACGAGCACGCCGAATGATAAGCGACAATTAGATCGCTACGGCGCTCCGGCGGCGACAGACCCAGCGTTGCGACATACTCCGTGATGTCCTTCGCCAGCTTGGAAACGCGGGCGGCCTGCTCCGCATATTGGCGATCTTCCCGCAGCAAATAGCCGTAATCCTTGACGACGGTGCCGCAGCCCGACGTAGTCATCAGGATCGCGTCAAGCCCGCCGCCATCGATCTCCCTGCTCCAGGCCGTGACGTTGGCCCGTGCATTGGCGAGCGCAGCGTCGTCCTGCCCGAGATGGTGGGTCAACGCGCCGCAGCAGACTTCATCCGCGACCAGCACGACCTCGACGCCGTGACGCGTCAGCAAACGAATCGCTGCCTGATTGATTCGCGGCGCCAGTACCTGCTGGGCACAGCCCTGCAACAGCGCGACGCGGCCACGACGCGGACCGACGGCGGCAAACACCGTCCCGGCGGCGGGGCCCGACGGCGGCAGGCTATGCGGCGCCAACGCCAGCATCGCCCGCAACCTGCTGACAAGCGTCGGGGCGGCGGCCCCGACTGACGGCGTCGGCAGCAGCGCCAGCAACGGGCGACCAAGTCGCGCCAGTATCATGCTGGTCCGAAACAGTTTCGGATTGGGTAGCACCCATG
>JAFKKL010000110.1 GCA_017305595.1 Hyphomicrobiales bacterium
GGCATCATGCATCAGCCCGCCGAGGCCGTTGATCCGCGAACCGATGACGATCACCGCCAGCAAATAGATCACCGGATTCCACCACGTTTCGCTGATTGCGATCGCCGCGGCGATAGTGAGAACTTCGATGATGATGGCGAGTGTGAATTTCCGGCTGTCGATCCGCGACAGGTCGCGGATTTCTTCCTTGGTCAAAAGGCGCGGAATATCCCGCACGCAGTCGTCGCCAAGTTTCGCCGATTTCGCGATGACGGTGGTGTCCACGGCAGCACGTCCAGGTTGATCAGGCCCTAGAGTACTGCATGCAGCAGGGTTGTTCTATTCATTAACCGGGTGCTAACCATGCATTTTAAGGAGTGGTTAAGATTACGCCGGCGGCGTCTGGCGGTTCCTTTGGCGCTTATTTGAACTGCGAACGGCAGGCAGGGCTCAGCCGTCGCATGTTGTGTTCCATGCAGGCGGTGATCTTGCGCACGTGGGGCACGAACTCGCGGCAGAACTTCATGGCGTCGGCGCGACAGGCGCGGCGCTGTTCCGGCGTACCCGCCGCATCGGCCGAGAATGATAGGCCGGCGATCAGTGCGGCGAGGGCGATCGTGCAAGCGAACTTCATGGTCTGCTCCCTGTGCGTTCGGTTGCAATCCTAGCGGGCGACGGCGCCATGCGTCCACGGAATTGGGGCGGCGACGACGACCGGACCGGTTTCCGATATCTCCACAGGTGCCTCCCTCAGGTCACATTTCGTCCGCTTCGATCGATGATCGTGATTCAATCGAAGCTGGAAGGGGGCTCCGTGCTCAAATCGATCGCTCTTGGGCCGTTTTTTCTCACGAGCCTTGCCGGCGTGGCGAGCGCCGACGAAATCAATATCGAAGGCGCGGATCTCAGCCGCGACATTCATTGCACATCGAGCGACGTAGGCATTTCCGGCGTCGGCAATACGGTCACTCTGACTGGTCAGTGCAAGACCGTTCAGGTCTACGGCGCTAGACATAAGGTGACGTTCGAGACTGCCGAGAAAGTCTTTGTGTCCGGATCGGCCCACAAGGTCAGCGGAGGGACTGCGCGGCATCTCGAGGTCGACCTGGTTGACAACGACGTCCGGTCAACGTTGAAGCCCGATGCCGACGGCCCAGCGACGCTGAATGTGACGGGCAACAAAAACGCCGTAGAGGTTTCGCTTGAAGGCCCGGCCGCGATCGACGTCGCCGGCTCGAATCAAGACGTAACGTGGACGAGCGGCCAAGGCGTCGCTCCGCCCAAGGTGCAAATATCCGGAATCAGGAATTCAGTGAAGCGCAGCAAATAACCGCGAAAGATCAGCCGCCCCCCGATCGGGCGGCTTTTCCTTTTGGCGCCGCCGATTGAACGGTTGCCGGCAAGCAAAGTCCGTCTGTGTACTTATCGCGTAGATTGTCGATGTAAGGGATTTGAAGAAGCGCGCCAAGCGCTTGGAATAAATGGCTCCCCGGGCCGGATTCGAACCAGCGACCAACCGGTTAACAGCCGGTTGCTCTACCACTGAGCTACCAGGGAACAGAGCCGCAACTAAGCTTGCGTTGCGGGGAGCGTATAACAAAGCCTTCGCGGCTTGCAAAGAGAAATAGATCGGGTTTTCGCATCTTCAAGATTTCAACGGATCACCCTTTATTTTGTCTATCAGGGCGCTGAAAACACCGTCTGAGGCGGTTCGTGCGATAGTCTTGCATCGGTTCGCGCGCTGCCCTACTGCTCCGGTCTCGCATCGACCGGGCTCCAAGGGACCGCTGTGGCGGTTCTCACCGGCTCCGCGTCCGAATCGATATAAGCCTCAGGGGCACCCGCAAAACAAAAGGCGTGCCCGGAAAGTCTCGCCTAAAGAGGATTGTCTATGTCCGACCTCGTGACGTCCGATTTCGTGACCGCTCGCCAGAGAATGGTCGACGGCCAGGTGCGCACCAGCGACGTGACCGATCCGCGCGTCACCGAGGCCATGCTGACGGTGCCGCGCGAATCCTTTGTTCTCGACGCCAAGGTTGCAATGGCCTACCTCGACCTCGATCTCGAGGTCGGCGACAACCGCTTCCTGCAAAAACCGGTCGTTGTCGCCAGGCTGCTGCAGGCCGCCGAAATCCGCTCGACCGACACCGTGCTCGTGGTCGGCTGCGCGTCGGGTTATACGGCGGCGCTGGCGGCCAAACTGGCCCAGCAGGTCCATGCCACCGATCCCGACGCGGGGCTGGTGGCGCGGGCGAGGGCTTCGCTCGACAAACTGGGCCTTACCACCGTGTCGGTTACCGTGGCCGCGCCGGCGGAGGGCGATTCAGCTCATGCCCCGTACGATGTGATCGTTCTGGAAGGTGCCACCGAAGTCGTTCCGGAACAGCTCTATGGCCAGTTGAAGGAGGGCGGGCGGCTGGTCGGCGTGTTCGCCACCGGAAACGTCCAGCGCGCCACCCTGGTGACGCATTCCCACGACGATTTCGGCAGTCGAATCCTGTTCGATGCTTCTGCACGCCTCCTTCCGGGGATGCAACGAATTCCGGAATTCGTTTTCTAAACAACGGGAATCAGACATTTCTTCGCGCGCCGGGCTGGCTGCGGTTGGCCGTGCTGGGCCTTCCCGGGGAGCTGTGGCTCTCTTGCCCCACTTGTGGAGTTTCCGCGCTCCGCAACTCCCGAGGGGTTCCGTCCCTTTGCGGCGGTAACTATGATAGTGCCCGGCGGGGCATGCGAATATCAGCCGATTCGAGAGTTGCCGGATCGGCTTCCTAGAAGAATGGATGTCTGGATGGGTGGGTTTAAAAGAGTGACCGGAGTAGCAGTTGCGGCTCTGCTGTTGGGCTTTGCCGGAACGACTCCCGTTCTTGCCGAGACCATCGAGGCAGCGCTCGTGCGGGCCTACCAGACCAATCCTCAGCTCAACGCCCAGCGGGCGCAGGTGCGTGCGACCGATGAAAACGTGCCGCAGGCACTGTCCGGCTATCGGCCGAAAGTCGCCGTCACGGCAAGCGCGGGCTATCAATATACCGATGCGACAGTGTCGTCCGGTGGAGTCAACGCGCATGGTACCGGCGCGCAGGTTCCGCGCGCCGTCGGCATCACCGCGACCCAGACGCTCTATAACGGACAACAGACAGCGAACCGCACCCGTGCGGCCGAAAGCCAGGTTTCGTCGGCGCGCGAAGGTCTTCGCGTTCTGGAGCAGAGCGTGTTGCTCGCGGCCTCGACCATCTACATGGACTACCTGCGCGACGCGGCCATCGTCGAGGTTCAGCACAGCAACGTGCGCGTGCTGGAACAGACGCTGAAGCAGACCCGCGACCGCTTCAATGTCGGCGAAGTGACACGAACGGACGTTGCGCAATCGGAGGCGCGGCTTGCCGCCGGCAAAACGCAGGAGCGCGCCGCCGAAGCGACGCTGAATACGACGCGGTCGAACTATCGTCGCATCATCGGTAGCGAACCGTCCGCGCTGGCGCCGGGATCGCCGGTTGACCGTTACCTGCCGAACACGCTGGCCAGCGCCGTCAATCTTGGTCTGGTCGAGAATCCGAATGTCACCGCCGCGATGTTCGGCATCGATGTCAGTCACCTTCAGGTGAAGGTCGCCGAGGGCGCGCTGTTCCCGACGGTCAGCCTGCAAGTCGGCGCACAGCAGGGCTACGAGCAACAGCTTTCGACGCCGAAGAGTTTTGTGGCCTCGGCCATCGCTCAGGTTTCCGTGCCGATCTATCAGGGCGGCGGTGAGTACGCCTTGATTCGCCAATCCAAGGAGACGCTGGCGCAACAACGTCTTGCACTGGAGCAGGTTCGCGATCAGACCCGCGCGACCGTGGTGCAAAGCTGGGGGCAGTTGCAGGCTGCCAAGTCGCAGGTCACTTCGGCACAGGCCCAGGTGCAAGCGTCGGAAATCGCGTTGAACGGCGTTCGCGAGGAAGCGAAGGCCGGTCAGCGCACCACGCTCGACGTCCTCAATGCCCAGCAGGATCTGGTGAACGCGCGTGTCGCGCTGGTGACGGCGCAGCACGATCGCGTGGTGGCGTCTTATGCG
>JAFKKL010000028.1 GCA_017305595.1 Hyphomicrobiales bacterium
CAGCGATTCATCCGCTTTGGTTCGTCACCGTCGGTCGATGCTTACATCGCCGCTTCGGTTGAAGCGGACGGCGACGCATCGCCTTGATGCCAGCGACGGGCATCGGGACCACACGACTTGGGCCGGCGCGCAAAGGCGATGCAAATGGGTTGCATCTCCACCCCGGTCCGCACCGCGCAGCGTTGTCGTCTGCGCGAGGATGGAGGCTCACGGAGCCCTCGCCATGGAGGAGACCGCCCTGCCGCCAAAGTCTCGCGCCGAACGCTGCCGCGTCCACCGCATCCCGCCCCGCGAACCGTGACGATCGCGAGCCGCCCCTCTCATCGGGACGGGATAAAGGAATTAAATCCTAGATCGAGGGTTTTGTCAAGATCGGAACCACCTCGCGCTTGAAGATGACGCTTCGTCATTCGTCATGGCCGGGCATAGCCGTTCGAAGAACGGCGTCGCTTCGCTCGCCTATGTCCCGGCCATCCACGTCTTGGCGACCGCGGAGAGAAACAACGTGGATCACCGGGCCTTCGCCGCGCCGAAGGGGCTACAGCCCCGCAGGCGGGACAAGCCCGGTGATGACGTCGTGGTGTAATGCACGGTCCAAAACAAAAGGCCCGACAGCGCTGCCGGGCCTTTTGCTCGATTGGTTCTTATGACGACGCATGAAACGTCGAAGCAATCCGGTTCAGGTCGGTCTACTGGATTGCTCGCTCGCCATGACGATCGACGACGATATTAGTACCGATAGTGATCCGCCTTGAACGGGCCTTCGACCTTCACGCCGATGTAGTCCGCCTGGTCCTTGCGCAGTTCGGTGAGGTTCACGCCGATCTTGGCGAGATGCAGGCGCGCGACCTTTTCGTCGAGCGACTTCGGCAGCACGTAGACTTCCTTCTTGTACTTGCCGTCCTTGTTGTTGGCGAACAGTTCGATCTGCGCCAGCGTCTGGTTGGTGAACGACGCCGACATCACGAATGACGGATGGCCCATCGCGTTGCCGAGGTTCACGAGGCGGCCTTCCGACAAGAGGATGATACGGTGCTTGTCGGGGAATTCGATCTCGTCGACCTGCGGCTTGATATTGGTCCACTTCAGGTTCTTCAGAGTGCCCACCTGAATTTCGTTATCGAAGTGGCCGATGTTGCAGACGATGGCGCGATCCTTCATCGCACGCATGTGGTCGATGGTGATGATGTCCTTGTTGCCGGTGGCGGTGACGAAGATGTCGGCCTGCGGGGCCGCTTCTTCCATCGTCACGACCTGATAGCCTTCCATCGCCGCCTGCAACGCGCAGATCGGATCGACTTCCGACACCATGACGCGACAGCCGGCCTGGCGCAGCGACGCCGCCGAACCCTTGCCGACGTCGCCGAAGCCCGCGACCATTGCGACCTTGCCCGACATCATGACGTCGGTGCCGCGACGAATACCGTCCACCAGCGATTCACGGCAGCCATAGAGGTTGTCGAACTTCGACTTGGTGACGGAGTCGTTAACGTTGATAGCGGGCCACAGCAGCGTGCCGGCCTTTTGCATTTCATAAAGGCGATGCACGCCGGTGGTGGTCTCTTCCGAGACGCCCTTGATGCTGTCGGCAATCCCCTTGAAATAGCCTTTCGGCTTTTCCTTGAGTTGCTTCTTGAGCAGCGCGAAGAACACTTCTTCTTCCTCGGAACCCGGCTTGTCGAGGAACGCCACATCGCCATTCTCCGCGCGCAGGCCGAGATGGACGTACATGGTGGCATCGCCGCCGTCGTCGAGGATCATGTTCGGATGACCACCGCCGTGCCAGTCGAACAGCTTCGCAGTGTAGTCCCAATAGTCCTTCAGGCTCTCGCCCTTCACGGCGAACACCGGAATGCCGGCGGCCGCGATCGCGGCAGCGGCGTGATCCTGCGTCGAATAGATGTTGCACGACACCCAGCGGATGTCGGCGCCGAGCGCGGCCAGCGTTTCGATCAGCACGCCGGTCTGAATCGTCATGTGCAGCGAGCCCGCGATGCGCGCGCCCTTCAGCGGCTGCTTCGGGCCGTATTCCTCGCGCGTGGCCATCAGGCCGGGCATTTCGGTTTCGGCCAGCGACAATTCCTTGCGGCCGAAGTCGGCGAGCCCAATGTCGGCGACGATGTAATCGGTGCCGGCGGAAGGCGCTTTCGCGGTAGCGGTGGTCATTAGCTGGAATCCCTTCAGGTTGTGCTCTACTTCCTCTCCCCGCGTGCGGGGAGAGGGTTGGGGTGAGGGGCAACGGCGTTGCCGAAACCTCGCTCACTGCATTGCAATTAATTCAGCTGCCCCTCACCCGGATCGCTTCGCGATCCGACCTCTCCCCGCAGGCGGGGAGAGGTGAAGGGTTTCGCTCAAACCGCCTTCTTCAGCGTCTCGGCGAGGTCGGTCTTCTCCCACGAGAAACCGCCGTCGGCATCCGGCGTGCGGCCGAAATGACCGTACGACGAGGTGCGCGCGTAGATCGGCTTGTTGAGATCGAGATGCTTGCGGATGCCGCGCGGGGTGAGGTCCATCGATTCCGCGACAGCCTGCTCCAGCTTGTCCTCGGAGACCTTTCCGGTGCCGTGGGTGTCGATGTAGATCGACAGCGGCCGCGCCACACCGATGGCGTAGGAGAGTTGCAGCGTCGCCTTGTCGGCGAGACCGGCGGCGACGATGTTCTTGGCGAGATAGCGCGCGGCGTAAGCGGCCGAGCGGTCCACCTTGGTCGGGTCCTTGCCGGAGAACGCGCCGCCGCCATGCGGGGCCGCGCCGCCGTAAGTATCAACGATGATCTTGCGGCCGGTGAGGCCGGAATCGCCGTCGGGACCGCCGATGAAGAATTTTCCGGTCGGGTTGATATGCCAGATGGTCTTGCCGTTGATCCAGCCTTCCGGCAGCGCAGCGCGCACATAGGGTTCGACGCGTTCGCGCACCTGGTTCGAGGTCATGTCCTCTATCAAATGCTGATGCGAGACGACGATCTCGCGCACACCGACCGGCTTGCCGTTTTCGTATTGCACCGTCACCTGACTCTTGGAGTCGGGACCGAGCACCTTCTCCTTGCCGGCATGGCGCGCTTCCGAGATCAGCCGCAAAATCTTGTGCGCGTAGTGCAGCGGCGCCGGCATCAGTTCCGGCGTCTCGTTGGTGGCGTAGCCGAACATGATGCCCTGGTCGCCGGCGCCCTCTTCCTTGTTGGTGCCGGGCTGCAACGCATCGACGCCCTGTGCGATGTCGGCGGACTGTTCGTGCAGCAGGATATCGATGTCGGCGGTCTTCCAATGAAACCCGTCCTGCTCATAGCCGATGTCCTTGATGGCGTTCCGGATGACCTGCTCAAGCTGCTCCTTCGGCAACAGCGGGCCGCGCGTCTCGCCGGCGATCACCACCTTGTTGGTGGTGGCGAGCGTTTCGCAGGCGGCGCGGATCGCCCACGGATCGAGGCCCTGCTTCGGCCCCTCGCGGAAGAACAGATCGACGATCTCGTCGGAGATCCGGTCGCACACCTTGTCGGGGTGACCTTCGGAAACGGATTCACTGGTGAACAGATAAGACGCGCGCATCAAACCAACCTCTTGTCATCCGCTCCCCATGAGCGGCTCTTTGTTTTCCTGAAGTGTCAGTCGCGACGGCGCGAGATGACGTAGGATTCATCGTAAAACCACAGCCCGTTATGCTTGCGCAGAACGTCACGCGTGGCCTCGAGATAGCCGCCGCTTTGGGTAATCTCCGTCAGGCGGTCATCTTCGATCTGGGCGACATAGACCGCCGCATTCCAGGCTGCGAATGCCGTTGATGTCCCGATCGGTCCGGTGACCTCGTGCGGCAGCGCTTCCATATCATAACGGAAGATCGAGCGGCTATCAGAATAGGCATTGAAGTTGAGATCGCGCGCTGCCGATCCGAGTTCGTATTTGACGGCGCGCAGCAACTCATGACGGTTGACCGGAAACGGATTTTCCCCCGGCCACACCGCCTGGACAATTTCCATCCCCGGATCGCTGCCGTGCGAATGAATTCCTATCATCCGCCCCCCCGGCCGCAGCGCGCGCGCCAGCGGCGCGACGATGCGCTTGGCCCGGAACGCTTCGGAGGATTTTGCGCGATAGGGTTGCGAGGCGATGATCAGGTCGAAATTGGCCTCGGCGCGGCCGGCGCGCGGGATGACCGAATCGAGCAGGAACTGATGATCCTCGCGATAGAGGATCAGTGCCACGGGACGCTCGTAGATCGGCATGCCGGACCGATCGCTGACGCTGGCGCGCCAGTTCTCCTGCAGGAAGGGTTTCAGCTCGGCGATCTGCGCCTCGAACTCGCCGGCCGACTGGCCGCGCAGCGGCACTTCGCGCCAGACCATGCCGGCGGCGGCCGCGGCGGCGCGCGGCGCCAGCCATGGAGCCTCGGCGTAGTGCATGTTGGTCAGCACGAACACCGTCGAAGGATGCTCGAACAGCCGATCCGGCAACTTGTCGAGCGTCAATTTGACGTCCTCGAGGCTCAGCTCCTTGCCGGCGACGTAGAACGGCATGTGCGGGAAGCGACCATGCATCGCCCGCAGCACCCGCGCCAGCACGGTGCCGTCGCCGCAGCCGGCATCGAACAGCCGCAGCGCCGGCGGCCGCGGATGGATGCTGCCAAGCTCCATCGCGATGCGGTCGGCAATCACCCGCTTCTCGCTGCAGGTGTGGACGAACAGCAGGTACTTCTGCCGGTTCTCGAAGAAACGGAAATTGGCGCGCGGATCGCGCCGCTCGATCGGCGCATCCAGTTCACGCGGCGGCACCACGCCGCCCGGCGTGTTGGTGGCGATGTAAAGCTGGATACGTTCCAGCGTATCGATGGTGATGCGCTTGCCCTCGCGCAGCCGCGCCACCAGCTTGCCGTCGTTCACCGCGCGGCGACCGAAGGTCGATTCCGCCATCTCCACCTGGCGGCAGAAGTCGGTGATCTGGCCGAGCAACTGATCGTGTTTCATGCGGGCGCGCGTGGGACGGTTGCGAGTGGGCAGAATTAGTGGGCAGAACCAGTTTGATGAAAGGTTTCTACCACTATCTTCCCACGATGAAAACCCGAATTCCGCAGCCATCCCGGCCTTGAAAATCGCCACGGCGGGCGCATCGTTGAAAAAAGACGACGACAGGACGCTGGCCATGTCACATCCGGGCAGGCCACCTCGTCATGACCGCGATCCCCTAAACTTGCAAACTCAGGAGCCTCTTATGACCCCGCGTATTCAGGACCCCTTCAAGACCGCCCCCGAGCCGATCAAGGCCCTCGTTGCGGTCGAGACCGCGATCAAGGCCAGCGGCCTCGAGCACAGCCTGATCGAACTGGTGAAGCTGCGCGCCTCGCAGATCAACCAGTGCGCTTATTGCATTCACATGCACGCCACCGATGCCCGCAAGGCCGGCGAGACCGAGATGCGCATCTATCTCCTCAACGCCTGGCGCGAGTCCTCGCTCTACAGCCCCCGCGAGCGCGCCGCGCTGGGCTGGACCGAAGCCCTGACGCTGATTTCAGAAACCGGCGCGCCGGACGAAGACTACGAAGCGGTGAAGCGTGAGTTCAGCGAAGCCGAGCAGGTCAATCTCACGATGCTGATCGGCACCATCAACGCCTGGAACCGGTTCGCCATCGGCTTGCGCGCGGCGCACCCCAAGGAAGCGGCCCGTGTCGCGGCCGCCTGACGACGCCACCACGATTTTCGAGGCGCAGCGGCCCCGGCTGCTGCGCCTCGCCTATCGCATGCTCGGCTCGATCAGCGAGGCCGAGGACGTGGTGCAGGACGCGTGGCTGCGCTGGCAGCGCGCCGATCGCGCCGACATCCAGTCGCCGCCCGCGTTCCTGTCGCGCGTGGTGACGCGGCTCTGCCTCGACGCGATGAAATCCGCGCGCGCGCAGCGCGAAACCTATTTCGGCACATGGTTGCCCGAGCCGATCGCGGAAGAACCCGACGAGCCGGACCACGACGATCTGACACTGACACTGATGATGGCGCTCGAACGGCTGTCGCCGCTGGAACGCGCTGCTTTCCTGCTGCACGACGTGTTCGGCGTCGCGCTCGACGAGGTCGCAAGCACGCTGGACCGCGAGCCCCCGGCAGTGCGGCAACTGGCGGTGCGTGCACGCAAGCATGTGCAGGAAGCACGGCCGCGCTTTCCGGTGGCCAGCGACGAAGGCGAACGGATCGCCGCAGCTTTTTTCAATGCCACGCAACTGGGCGATGTGCAGGCGCTCAGCCGGTTGTTGGCGAAGGATGTCGTGCTGCAATCGGACGGCGGCGGAAAGGTCATCGCGTTCCGCAATCCGATTTTCGGCCTGGCGCGCGTGCTGCGGCTCTATCGCGGACTCCTGCGGAAGTATGGCGCCGCGCCGCCATCATCGTTCCGACCGATGCGGATCGACGGCCTGCCGGGCTACATCAGCCGCGAGCGCGACGTGGTGCAGACCACCGCGCTGGAAATCGAGGACGGATTGATCACGCGCATCTACATCACGCGCAATCCGGACAAGCTTGAGCGCATCAGGACGCTGCTCGACGCAGCGCCTACGACGCCGCACTGATTGTCAGCCTACCGCCGATCGCCTCATCCGAATACGACGCTCCTTATGCGCGGCCGAAAACGGCACGAACCGTCCACGTCCGTCCCGCACGCATGATCTGCATCGTCATATGCAGCAGATTGCCGCGCTCGGTCAGATGAACGGCGAACGGCAGGCCAGCGAGCCTGCTGGCCCGCATTTCGTTCCATCGGCCCTCGCCATGCGCCGCGGCAAGGCCGTTTTCCACGTCAGCCGTTACCTCCGCCGTCCAACCATTACTTGCGACCACTGTCAGGACGCGTCCGATGCCGGAAATCGTGATCCGGCACGAAGGACATTGGCCGGCGCTGGATTCAAGCTGTCGCCAGTCGCCGACCCAATGCCCGGCTTGAGCTGTCGCCGGGCTCATCCCGGCGACAAGCATCAATACGATGAGAGCACCGCAAAACGACGTCCCTCTCCGCAGAACGTCCGCCATGCGGCGACGCTCCGTCACCCCCACACGTCCTTCGCGACGTTGACGGCGAGCGTCAGCTTGGCCCACTGCTCGTCTTCCGAGAGCACGTTGCCTTCTTCGGTCGAGGCGAAGCCGCATTGCGGCGAGACCGCAAGCTGCTCCAGCGGCGCGAACTTGGCCGCTTCCCGCAGGCGGCGCTCGATGTCGGCTTTGCTTTCCAGCTCGCCGAACTTCGAGGTGATGACGCCGACCACCACCACCTTGTTGCCCTTCGGCAGGAAGCGCAGCGGCTCGAAGCCACCGGCACGATCCGAATCGTATTCGAGAAAGTAGCCGTCGTAGTTGATCTTGCCGAGCAGCGTTTCCGCCACCGGCTCGTAACCGCCGGACGAAATCCAGGTCGAACGGAAGTTGCCGCGACAGACATGCGTGGTGATGGTCATGTCGGCCGGGCGTTCCGCGATCGCGTAGTTGATGACGCGCGCGTAAATCTCCTGCAATCCGTCCGGATTGTCGCCGCGCTCGCGCGACTTCTGGAGTTCTTCCTGCGAGCAGAGATAGGCCCAGACGGTATCGTCGAACTGCAAATAGCGGCAACCCGCGTCGTAGAACGCCTTCACCGCCTTGCGATAGGTTTTGCCGAGGTCTTCGAAGAATGGCTCGAGATCGGGATAGACCTCCTTCGAGATCAGATTGCGACCGCCGCGGAAATGCAGCACCGCCGGCGACGGAATCGTCATCTTGGCGGTGACGCCCGCCACATCGGCATGCTTCTTCAGGAAGCGGAAGTGATCGAGCATCGGGTGGTTGTCGGGAAAGTCGACCTTGCCGACGACGCGCACCGCATCGTGGCGGGTCTGCACACCGGCGAACTGAATGCCGAGATCCGGATGAAACAGCTCGCAGCCGACCAGATCCTTGAGAAAATCGAAGTGCCACCACGAGCGGCGAAACTCGCCGTCGGTCGCGAGCTTCAGGCCGATCGACGCCTGCTTGTGCACGACCTTCTCGATCTCGCTGTCCTCGATCTTGCGCAGATCGTCCGCCGAGATTTCGCCCTTCTCGAGTTTGGCGCGCGCTTCCTTGATGCGTGGCGGGCGCAACAGGCTGCCCACTTCATCGGCGCGAAACGGCGGTTTTGTTCTTTGCATCAGTCTTACTCCCGAGATCGTATTGGACCGTTATCCATGGCCGCGAACGTAGCGAAGCAATTCAGCGACAACAAGCAGGTTACGCCTTTCCTCCGACACCGAGGAAACGCTCCAGCGGCGCGGCATCTGCCTGCAAGGCAACGCTCGTGGCCTCGTGAACGATGGTTCCGCGATCGAGGATCACGACGCGGTCGGCAAGGCGAAGAATTTTATGCGCATTCTGTTCGACGATGATTGAACAGATGCCGCCGGCGCGCGTGATCTCACCAAGCGCCGCCAGCAATTCATCGACGATAATCGGAGCCAGCCCTTCGGTCGGCTCGTCGAGCAGCAGAACCTTGGGATTGAGCGTCAGCGCGCGGCCGATCGCCAGCATCTGCTGCTCGCCGCCGGAGAGCTGATTGCCGAAATTCTTGCGGCGCTCCCGGAGCCGCGGAAACATGCTGTAGACCCGTTCCACGTCCCAGGGGCCGGGCTGCGCCACCGCGGTCATGTTTTCCTCGACGGTGAGCGAACGGAAGATGTTGCGCTCCTGCGGCACCCAGCCGATGCCGACGCGGGCGCGCTGATCCGAGCGCAGCGGCGTCAGGTCAGTGTCGCCGAGCCGGATGGTGCCGCTGAAGCGGTGCGTGGCACCGACGATGGAATTGATCAAGGTGGTCTTGCCGGTGCCGTTGCGGCCCAGCAGCGCCAGCACCTCGCCGTCCGCAAGCCGCAAGGTCATGTCCGGCAGCACCACGGCTTCGCCGTAGCCGGCGCGCAGATTTTCGATACTCAGCAGGTCACGCATCGGCGCCCTCGCCGAGATAGACCGCCTTGACCCGCGGATCGCGCGCCACCTCGTCCGGCGTGCCTTCCACCAGCAACGCGCCGTTGACCAGCACGGAAATGCGATCGGCGAAGGAGAACACCAGGTCCATGTCGTGCTCGATCAGAAGCACGGTCACCTCGCGCGGCAGGGCGGCGACTGCGGCGAGAATGTCGTGACGCTCGCTCTGCGGCACGCCGGCGGCGGGCTCGTCGAGCAGCAGCACGCGCGGTTTGGTGGCGATGGCGAGCGCGATCTCCAGCAGCCGTTGTTTCCCGTAAGGCAACGTGCCGGTTGGCTCGTTCATCACGTCGAGCAAATGAAAGCGCGCAAGATTCTCTGCGATCTCCGCGTTGACATCGGCGCGCGTTCCCATGCGCCGCCACCAATCGCCGCCGTGACCGAGCCGCTCCGACACCGCAAGGCCGATGGTCTCCAGCGGCGTGAGGTCGGCGTAGAGCTGGTTGATCTGGAAGGTGCGCGACAGGCCACGCAACACCCGCGCCTGCACGGTCAGGCCGGTGATGTCCGCGCCTTCCAGCATGATCTTGCCGCCATTCGGCTTGATCACGCCGGTCAGGAGATTGATCACCGTGGTCTTGCCGGCGCCATTGGGGCCGATCAGCGCGTGACGCGCGCCGGCCGCGACCTTCAGCGACAGGTCGCGGGTAACGTGCAGGCCGCCGAACTGCTTGTCGAGGCCGATGGTTTCCAGCGCGAAAGTCATGGCGTGCTCCGGTTGGGAGATGCCATGCGTCGCATTGCCAGACGCGGCAGCCACATGACGCCGCGATACATCCGCTCGCGGCCGATCAGCACGATCAGCACCAGCACGAGGCCGATCCAGAACTGCCAGTACTGCGGCGTCCACGACGAGAACAGGTCTTGCAGAACGCGGAACACCACGGCACCGATCAGGCCGCCGTAGAGATAACCCGCGCCGCCGATCACCAGGACCAGCAGCAGATCGGCGGAGCGCTCGAACGAAAACACATCGAGCGATGCCAGCGCCGTCGTCTGCGTGAACAGCGCGCCGGCAATGCCGGCATAGAACGCCGACAGCGTATAGATCGCGATCAGGCGGCGATTGACCGGAATACCGACCGCGGCGGCGCGCAGCGGATTGTTGCGGATTGCGCGCAGCGACAGACCGAACGGCGAATGCACGATCAGCCGCGCCAGCAGGAACAGCACGAACAACACCACGAGACAGTAGATGAAGCCGACCTTGCCGAAGATGTCGAAGGCAAACAGGCCGAGGATCGGATCGATGACGATGCCTTGCAGACCGTCGAAGCCGCCGGTGATATCGGAGAACTTGTTGGCGAGTTCGCGCAGCAGCAACGCGATGCCGAGCGTCACCATCAACTGGCTCAATTCAGAGCCACGGATCACCAGAAAACTGGTGGCGAAGCCCAGCACCATCGCCGTACAGCCGGCCACTACCAGCGCCAACACCGGCTCCTTGACGATGCCGTGCACCGCCAGCAGCCCCGCGCAATAGGCGCCGACGCCGAAGAAGGCGGCGTGGCCCAGCGACACGATGCCGGCATAGCCGAGGATCAGGTCGAGCGAGAGCGCGAACAGTCCGAGCCACGCCATCTCGGTGAGGATCAGATAGCGATCGGAAAACACGAAGATCGCCGCAATCGCGATCAGCCAGAACGCGGTTTCGCCGTGTCCCCAACGGGCCCGTCGTAACGAAATCTCGCCGACGCCGTGATCCGCGCTCATGACATGCTCACCGCTGCGCCACGCGGCCGAACAGGCCGTTCGGACGCCAGATCAGAATCACGATCATCACCGTGTAGATGACGAAGGCGCCGAGCTTCGGCACATAGTATTTGCCCGCGACGTCGGCGACGCCGAGCAGCAGCGAGGCCAGGAATGGGCCGGTGATGGTTTGTGAACCGCCCACCGTCACCACGATCAGGAAGTAGATCATGAACTTGAGCGGGAAGTAGGGATCGAGCCCGAGGATTTCCGCACCCAGCGCGCCGCCGAGCCCCGCGAGCCCCGAGCCGAACGCGAAGGTCAGCGCAAACACCTGCGGCACGTTGATGCCAAGGCCGCTCGCGGCGCGCGGATCGTCCACCGCCGCGCGCAAACGGCTGCCGAAGCGGGTGTTTGCCAGCGTTAATTGAATGCCGAGCGTCAGCAGGCCGCAGATCACGATGATCATCAGCCGATAACGGCCGACGCCGATACCGAAGATGTTGAACTGACCCTCCAGCATCGCCGGCAGATGGATGAAGATCTGCGACGATCCCATGATGTAGTCCACCACCGTCACCGCCATGAACACCAGCCCGATGGTGAACAACACCTGATCGAGCGGATTGCGGTGATAGAGATGCTTGTAGAGCGTCTGCTCTATCACGAGGCCGATCAGCGCGCTGGCGATGAAGGCCATCGGCAAAGCAACGAAGAACGGCACGCCGGACTGGTTGACCAGCACCGCGCAGATGTAACCGCCGGCCATCGCAAACGCGCCGTGCGCGAGGTTGACGAAATTCATCAACCCGAGCGTCACCGCCAGCCCGCACGACAGCACGAACAGCAACATGCCGTAGGCGACGCCGTCGAACAGGATGGTGAGAAGCGTGGTCATGCAAGTTGGCTCGTCGCGTTATGCGGAATTACGCAAGCTACCATCGGTGGTCGTCCCCGCACAGGCGGGGACCCATAACCCCTGACGCCAGTGACTCCCGCACAGCCCTCCATCACAGGCGACAACCACCTTCCGCCCAACGAGCGAAACGGAGTATGTGTCCCCGCCTGCGCGGGGACGACGCCAATGATGGGGTGGCTCGGCAAATCAATCACTTCTTCGTCTTGCCGGGGTCCTTGACGTCCTTGAAGGTCTCGAACTCGACGTTGTAAAGCTCGCCGTCCTTCTTCTCGACCTTGCGGATATAGACGTTCTGGACGATGTCGCGGGTTTCCGGATCGATCGAGATCGGGCCGCGCGGGCTCTCCCAGGCCATCCCCTTCATCGCCGCGATCAGCGAGTCGCCATCAGCCTTGCCGCCGGTCTTTTTCAACGCTTCGTAGATCAGGTGGATGCCGTCATAGCCCCCGACCGCCATGAAGCCCGGCCGCTGGTTGTAGGCCTTCTTGTAGGCGGTGACGAAATCCTTGTTCACCTGCGAGGGATGCGCTGCCGAATAGATGTGCGCCGTCACCGCACCGAGCGCGGAATCGCCCATGCCGTTGAGCAGGTCGTCGTCCATCACGTCGCCCGGCCCGATCACCTTGATGCCGCTCTTGTCGAGGCCGCGCTCGGCATATTGCTTCATGAAGTTGCCGCCCTGCCCGGCCGGCACGAACACGAACATCGCATCCGGCTTGGCATCCTTCATGCGTTGAAGGAACGGCGCGAAGTCCGGGTTGGCCAGCGGCACCTTGACTTCCTCAACGATCTGCCCGCCGCCGGCGGTGAAATGCTCCTTGAAGAACTTTAGCGCATCATGGCCCGGCGCATAGTCCGAGGTCAGCGTCGCGACCTTCTTGATGCCGTTCTTCACCGCCCAGTCGCCGATGATGGTGGACGACTGGCCCAGCGTGAAACTGGTGCGCACGATATAGGGCGACTTCTCGGTGATGACCGACGTGCCCGCCGCCATGACGACTTCCGGCACCTTGGCTTGCGTCGCCAGCGGCGCCGCGGCGAAGGCCGCCGGCGTCACGCCGAAACCGGCGATGATGTTGACCTTGTCGTTGACGATCAGTTCCTGCGCCAGCCGCTTGGTGTTGTCCGGGACCGCGGCGTCGTCCTTCAGGATGACTTCGATCTTCTTGCCGGCGACGGTGTCGCCATGCTGCTGCATGTAGAGCTTGACGGCATTGTCGATCTGCTTGCCGGTGGAGGCTTGGCCACCGGTCATCGGCACGATCAGGCCGATCTTGACCGTATCCTGCGCCTGCGCCGCCAGAGCGGACGCGCCCAGCAACAAGCCGGCAGCGGCCGTTTGAATCATCATTTTTTGACGGATGAACATAAGCACTCCCTCCCCTGAACGTCCGCAATTGCTTGAATGCTGGCGATTTTCGCCGGGTACAATCGAAACCCTATTCAAGCCAGCGTGGATTTGCCGCGTTTGACACCGGTACGTTCCGCAAATGGCACACAAAAGCGAGGGCCGATCAACAGGATTTTAGCCACAAAAAATTGGATAAAACGAAGGTTTAGGTGCACGTGCGAACAATACGATTTCCCATCGGTTATCGCTTCGGCTACGGCTTGCAAAACCTGATTTGGAGCGAACAGACACGAGATGCGCTGGTTCCTGGGAATCATGATCGCGGCGATCGTGACAGCCGTAGTCTATTATGGGTCGGCGCTTTATAGCCTCTCCCATCTGGCGACGGCCACGCGCGACGGCGATGGCGCCGCGATCGTCGCCCGCACCGACCTTCCCCGGCTCAGCAATTCCCTGAGCGAGCAGATCGTGAAAGCCTATCTGGAGCGCGTCGGCGCCACCCGGCGCGTCGGCGCGATGGAACGGATGCTGGTGAGCGGCTACGGCGCCACGGTCGCGGACGCCCTGGTGTCGAAATTGCTGACGCCCGAAAACCTGACGGAGTTGCTCAAGGCCGGCCGGCTTGCCGAGACCAAGACGTCGCCTGCGCTGAAAGGATTGCCGTCGCTGACCGATCTCCAGAAGATCAACCTGCTCACGCAGTTCGGCCGAATTCACTACATCAATCCGGTGAAGCTGAGCATCCGTGTCAGCAAGTCCAAGGACCCCGAGGACGCAACCGCCATCGTGCTGCATCGCAGTTCGTTGACCTGGAAGCTGGCGGGGATCGACCTTCCGCGCAAAGTGCTGCGCGACATCGCCGCCAGCCTGCCAGCCCGATAGCCCGTTCAGTCCATGAACACGACGGTCTTGTTACCGTTGAGGATCACGCGATCCTGAAGGTGATGGCGCACGGCGCGTGCCAGTACCCGGCGCTCGATATCGCGCCCCTTGCGCACCAGATCCTCCGGCGCATCGCGATGGCTGATCCGCTCGACGTCCTGATCGATGATCGGCCCCTCGTCCAACGCGCTGGTGACGTAATGCGCCGTCGCGCCGATCAGTTTGACGCCGCGCGCATGCGCCTGATGATATGGCCGCGCGCCCTTGAAGCCCGGCAGGAACGAGTGGTGGATATTGATGCAACGTCCCGACAGTTCTTCCGCCAGCTTGTCCGACAGAATTTGCATGTAGCGGGCCAGCACCACCAGATCGGTGTGCGTGGTCTTCACGAGATCGGAGATGGCGGCTTCCTGCGCATCGCGCGTTTCCTTGGTAACCGGCAGATAGTGAAACGGGATGTCGCCGAGATCGAGCCCGTTATAGGTTTCGCGCGGATGATTGGAGACGATGGCGGTCGGGATCATCGCCAGTTCGCCGGTGCGCCAGCGATAGAGAATATCCGCAAGACAGTGATCGGATTGCGACACCAGCAGCATCACGCGCCGCAACGTTGCCCGGTCACGCATCAGCCAGCGCATCGCGAACCGCTCGGCAATGGCGCCGAAGCCGGTTTGCAGCGACGACAGGCTCACCGCGAGGTCCGCCGGATTGAACACCACCCGCATGAAAAAATGGTCGGACCCGACGTCGTTGAACTGCTGCGCGTCGAGGATGTTCTGTCCGTTGTGAGCCAGGAAGGTCGAGACCGCCGAAACGATGCCGGGGCGATCCGGACACGACAGGGTCAGAACGAACTGAGGATCGGGCATGGTCTGTCCATATAAGAAAGGCCGGACGAGCCCGGCAGAAGTCGGCCCTGCTCTATCACCGACAAAGGCTTGCGCCAATCTTCCATGCGCCCACGCGACTTGACGGCTCGGATGACCCGGACATTATACGTGCAACGAAAAACAAAGGCGGAAACCGATGCCGGAATTGCCGTTGACGAATTTGCGTGTGGTGGAAATCGGCTCCGGCGACGCACTCGCCTATTGCGGCAAATTATTCTCGGATTTCGGCGCGGAGGTCATCAAGATCGAGCCGCCCGGCGGCGATCCGGCACGGCGCATCGCGCCGACAGTCAACGCTGGCAGCGGCCGAGACGAAAGCGCGTATTTCGCCTGGCTCAACACCAACAAGCAAAGCGTCACCGCCGATCTCGACAACCGCACCGATGCCGAACGCGTCCGCGCAATGCTGTCCGGCGCGGATTTGCTGCTCGATGCACGCGCTCCGGACATCATCGAAAACTCGCTTCTGAAACACAGTGATCTTCGCGCCGCCGATCCCGCGCTGGCGATCACCGCGATCTCATGGTTCGGCGAACATGGCCCTTATCGCGATTATGCCACCACGGATTCGGTGTGCCGCAGCCTCGCAGGCCTGGTGAAACTGGTCGGCGCGGCGGAAGGCCCGCCGGTGTTGCCGCGCGATGGCCAGATCGCGATCATGGCCGGGCTGACCGCCTTTATTCCGAGCCTCGCCGGGCTCTACGGTCGCGCCCACGGTGCGCGACGGTTCGCCGTCAGCGCCTTCGAAGCGATGTTGCAGATCAGCGAGTTCGATACCGGGCTGGCGCTGGAGTCCGGCTTCACGCGGCCGCGCCTCGCGATCAATCGCTTCGGGCGCGGCTTCCCGGTCGGCAACTTCGCCACCAAGCAAGGCTGGCTCGGCGTCACCGTGGTGACGCCGGCGCAGTGGAACAGTTTCTGCGCCATGATCGGATTGCCGGAGCTTGGCCCCGATCCGCGCTATTCGGCGACCGCCGACCGTTATCTCCATGCCGAAGAACTGAGCCACATCATTCATCCGGTGCTGATGCAGAAGACGGCGCGCGAATGGTTCGAGCAAGGCATCGAACTGCGGCTGCCGCTCGCAATCGTGCCGGACATGGCGGAACTGCTGACGCAGCAAGTGCTTCGCGAACGCGGCGCGTTTGCGCCGGTGCGGATCGGTGATGCGTCGTTCGACGCGCCGGTGCTGCCGCAACACCTCACGCGCTCGCGGCCCAAGCCGAACGGCATCGCGCCGCTCGCCGGCGCGCACAACAATACGCCCCTCGCTCCCCGCACGCGCCTCGCGACACGCGGGGCGACACCTGACGATCCGCAGCCGTTGAAAGGATTGCGCATCATCGACCTGACGATGGGGTGGGCCGGACCGACGGCGACGCGGCAGATGGGCGATCTCGGTGCCGACGTCATCAAGGTGGAGTCGTGCCAGTATCCCGACTGGTTTCGCGGTACCGATCCGCGCGGGCCGTATCATCCGGAGCGCACCTACGAGAAGACCTACTGGTTCCAGATGATGAACCGTAACAAGCGCGGCATCACGCTCGATCTGACCTCGAAAGCCGGACTGGACCTGCTCAAGCGCCTTCTCAAGACGGCCGACGCCGTGATCGACAACTACGCCGCCGACGTGCTGCCGCGCATGGGGCTCGATCCGGCGGCGATGCTGACGATCAATCCGCGCCTCGTCGTGGTGACGATGCCCGCCTTCGGCACCACCGGCGCGTGGAAGGACTGCCGGGCCTATGGCTCGACGCTCGAACAGGCTTCCGGATTGCCGTCGGTGACCGGCCGCGAGGAAGACCCTCCGACCATGCTCCACGCGGCGCTTGGCGATCCGCTCGGCGGCGTCAGCGCGGCGACTGCGCTGATGCTCGGCTTCATGCAGCAGCGCAACACCGGCGAAGGCCAGCACATCGACCTGTCGCAGGTCGAATGCAGCATGCAGTTCACCGCGCCTTCGATCATCGAGCAGGCCGCGACCGGCAAGACCTCGCCGCGGATCGGCAACCGCCATCCGCGGTTCGTGCCGAACGGTTGCTTTCCGTGTCTCGGTGAGGATCAGTGGATCACGCTGGCGATCCGCTCCGACGACGAATGGCCGAAACTATGCGAGATCATGCACCGGCCCGATCTCGCCGCCGATCCGGCACTCAAAACGGCCGCCGGCCGCCGCCGTGAGGAGGACCACATCGAGATCGCGATCCGGCAGTGGACCACGACCGTTCGTCCCGACCTCGCGATGGTGACATTGCAGGCCGCCGGTATCGCCGCCGGCGTGGCGCGGCTACCCGCCGATCTCGCCGCCGATCCGCACCTGATGGCGACCGGACATTGGCAACCAGCAGTGCGGCCCTATATGGGCCCGCATCTGTTGCCGTCGGTGTCCTACCGCGAAAGCACCGCACGGCTACCCTACGCCGTCACCCGCCTCGCGCCGACCTTGGGCCAGCACAATCACGAGGTGCTTGCTGAGGTGCTCGGGCTGAGCGCTGACGAGATTGCGAAGCTCGAGGCTGACGAGGTGATCGGCACGATAGCGACGTCGAAGAAGAGCAAGACGAAGGCCGCATAAGCGGCAAGCCTCATTGACCGAGCGTGGTCGGAAATTTGTTTCGAAGCATGCGCAACACGAAAAACGTCGTCCCCGCGCAGGCGGGGACCCAGACGCCGCAGCGGTATTTGTACGGAAAAGCGCCTGTTATCTGCACGTACGACCGATCATTAAGGCCAGGGGTTATGGGTCCCCGCCTGCGCGGGGACGACGCTGAAGTTTTTGCAAATCGCCTTGAAGCCAAAGACTTAGAATCGCGCAAAGCCTCTACGCTTCACGTTCATTCCCCGTAGCTACGCAGCCGTTCCAGATCGAGGATGGTGAGCCCGCCATATTCGAGCCGCAGCACGCCTTCCTTTTCCAGCGCCTTGAGGCAGCGATTGGCGTTCTGCCGCGACATGCCGGAGAGCGCGCCGATTTCCTCCTGGGTAATGTCGAGTTGGCGCGTGCCGTCCGGATACAGGATCGGGTTGAACAACGAGGCGATACAGCGCGCCAGCCGCGCCGTCGGGTCGAGCATGCGGCCGTATTCCAACAGCCCCATGAAATGGCCGACGCGCTCGTTGAGCTGCGATACCAGGAAACGGTTGAACCCAACGCTGTTCTCGAACAGCCACTGGAACGTCGCGCGCTCCATCAACGCTATCCGGCTGTCGCGCAGCGCCACCGCGTCGTATCGCCGCGTCTCGTTCTTCAGCACCGAGCCTTCGCCGAACCAGGCGCCGGACGTGAGGCCGGTGAAGGTGACGGCCTTGCCCGCATGTGAAATCGTTCCGATCCTGACCAGGCCCGTCACCACGCCCGTCCAGTATTCGAAACGGTCGCCGCGCATGCAGATGAATTCGTTGGCGGCAAAGGACCTTTCGGTCATGCCGCCGCACGCGACTTCGATCTCGCGGTCGCTCAGGCCGGATGCCCACAGCGCGATCCGTTTCAGATGATCGGCAGCGATCATGATCGGAGCGGCTCGATTTTACCGCGATAGCGGGCGGCGACGGCCAATTGTTCACATTGCGGCTGGAAATGTCGGAGGCAAGACATTCGGGCTTGCGGCTTTACCGTAGACATCGTGAAAATCGTGAGGCGGCCATTTGTAGGCAACATGGCTGGCGGAAACGAGAATAACGACAAGACACGCGACTAAGGTTGTACTTTAGTGCGGCCGGATTGATGCGACAACTTGCAATATCGTCCGGCGACGATCGGGCGTGACTTGGCGGCTCGCGAATTTGCGGGCAAAATCCGTGACTTGAGCGTTCTTCACCGACGCCGGACACGATTATCGTCTGGGCATGGCCCACAAGAGCGTCGAAGACGCCGGGAGAGGGAGGGGAACGGTGGACGCGACTGCAGACTATGCGTTGGACGTGCGTGGCGTTTCGCTGCGGTTCGGCGGCGTGCGCGCCCTCACCGACGTCAGCTTCGGCGTGCGCGAAGGCGAATTGTTTTCCATCATCGGCCCCAACGGCGCCGGCAAGACCTCCATCGTCAACTGCATTTCCGGCCGCTATCGCCCCACCGAAGGCAAGCTGTTCTATCGCGGACGGGACATCACCGGCCTCAACACCAATGCCCGCCCGACGCTCGGCATCGGCCGCACCTTCCAGAATCTCGCGCTGTTTCATCATATGAGCGTGCTCGACAACATCATGGTCGGCCGCCATCACCTGCTGAAGAACAATTTCGTCACCGGCTCGCTGTATTGGCTCAGCGGCGCCCGGCGCGAGGAATTGGCCCATCGCCAGAAGGTCGAGGAGATCATCGACTTCCTCGACCTGCAATCGGTGCGCAAGGCCACCGCCGGCACCCTCTCCTACGGCCTGCGCAAGCGCGTCGAACTTGCCCGCGCTATGGCGCTGGAGCCGAAGCTGATCCTGCTCGACGAGCCGATGGCCGGCATGAATTTCGAAGAGAAGGAGGACATGGCCCGCTACATCGTCGACCTCAACGAAGAGTTCGGGATGACGGTGGTGATGATCGAGCACGACATGGGCGTGGTGATGGACATCTCGCATCGCGTCGTCGTGCTGGATTTCGGCAAGAAGATCGCCGAGGGCGATCCCGGCGCCGTGCTGGCCGATCCGCATGTCCGCAGCGCCTATCTCGGCGAGGAGGACGAGACGCTGTCCGATCCCGACGACGCGCCGCGACCGCTGGAGACCAACGCATGACCCGGCAACCGGCGTTCGATTATCACGCCCGCACCGCGCAGGCGCCGACCTTCCCGAAGATGCTGCGGCTCAATGCGCGCGAGCATGGCAACGAGGTCGCGCTGCGCGAGAAGGATTTCGGGCTTTGGAAGCCGTTCACCTGGGAGCAGTACCACGCCCGCACCCGCGATTTCGCGCTGGGCCTGATCGAACTCGGCCTCGGCAAGGACGACGTCATCGGCATCATCGGCGACAACCGCCCGGACTGGGTCGCGGCCGAGATCGCCGCCCACGCCATCGGCGGTTTCAGCCTCGGGCTCTACCGCGACGTGCTGGAAGACGAAGCCGCCTACCTCATCAGCTATGGCGAAGCCAAGGTGGTGTTCGCGGAGGATGAAGAGCAGATCGACAAGCTGCTCAGCCTCGGCGACCGGGTGCCTGGCATCCGCCACATCGTCTATTCCGATCCGCGCGGGATGCGGAAATACGACGATCCCCGGCTGATGACCGCCGACAAGCTGGCCGAGATGGGCCGCGCTCGCGCTGCGCGCGAACCGGACCTCTACGACCGACTGGTCGACGCCACCGACGCCGACACGACCGCGATCCTCTGCACCACCTCCGGCACCACCGCCAATCCGAAGCTGGCGATGCTGTCGGGCGGTTCGGTGCTGCGCCACTGCGCCACCTATCTCACCTTCGATCCCAAGGGGCCTGACGACGAATACGTCTCGGTGCTGCCGCTGCCATGGATCATGGAACAGATCTACGCGCTCGGCATGGGGCTTCTCTCGCGGATGAAGATCAATTTCGTCGAAGAGCCCGAGACGATGATGAACGATTTTCGCGAAATCGCGCCGACCTTCGTGCTGTTCGCGCCGCGCGTTTGGGAATCGCTCGCCGCCGAAGTGCGCGCGCGGGTGATGGACGCTTCACCCCTGAAGCAGAAACTCTACGACATCGGCATGAAGACCGGCCTTTCCGCACTGGAACAGGGCAAGCATTCCGCCGTCGCCGACGGGCTGTTGTTCCGGGCGCTGCGCGACCGGCTCGGCTTCTCGCGATTGGCGTCGGCGGCTACCGGCGGCGCGGCGCTCGGCCCGGATACCTTCAAGTTCTTCCGTGCCATGGGCGTGCCGTTGCGTACGCTCTACGGGCAGACCGAAACGCTGGGCGCCTATACGCTGCATCGCGAGGACAGTGTCGATCCCGACACCACCGGCGTCGCGATGGCCGACGATGTCGAATTGCGGATCGAGAACGCCGACGCGAACGGCGTCGGCGAAATCCTTGTCCGCCATCCCAACATGTTCCTCGGCTACTACAAGAATCCGGAAGCTTCGGTCGCCGATATGCACGAAGGCTGGATGCGGTCGGGCGATGCCGGTTACTTCAACAAGAACCGCGAACTCGTCGTCATCGACCGCATCAAGGACATGGCGCAGACGCTCGGTGGCGACCGTTTCTCGCCGCAATACATCGAGAACAAGCTGAAGTTTTCGCCTTACGTCGCCGAAGCCGTGGTGCTCGGCGACGGCCGCGACAAACTCGCCGCGATCATCTGCATCCGCTATTCGATCGTCTCGAAGTGGGCGGAGAAGAACCGCATCGCCTTCACCACCTACACCGACCTGTCGTCACGGCCCGAGGTTTACAAGCTGTTGCACAAGGAAGTCGAGGCGGTAAACGCCACGCTGCCGCCGGCGCAGCGCATCTCGAAATTCCTGCTGCTCTACAAGGAACTCGACGCCGACGACGGCGAACTGACCCGTACCCGCAAAGTACGCCGCAGCGTCATCAACGAGAAGTATGCCGACATCATCAACGGCATCTACGGCGGCCAGAGCGAGATCAAGGTCGATACCGTGATCCGCTTCCAGGACGGCACCACGCAACGCATCCGCACGACGCTGAAGGTGATCGACCTGATGGGCGGCGCGGTCAGGGAGGCGGCAGAGTGATGGAACATCTGCCCTCACCCCCTCACCCGGCGCGCGATGCGCGCCAACCTCTCTCCGCAAGCGGGGAGAGGTTATCGCAAGCTTACGCGCCCCGGATGGACTGCCCATCATGAACACGCAACTCCTCATCCAGCTTCTGGTCAACGGCCTGGTGGTGGGCACGCTGTATGGCGTGGTCGCGATGTCGTTCGTGCTGATCTACAAGGCGACCCAGGTGGTCAACTTCGCGCAGGGCGAATTGCTGCTGGTCGGCGCCTGGGTGTGCTGGGCCCTCATGGTCAAGTATCAGGTGCCGTTCTACGCCGCGATGCCGATCACCATGATCTTCATGTTCATCTTCGGCATCCTGATCCAGATGGTGTTCCTGCGACCGATGATCGGCGAGCCGATCATCTCGGTGATCATGGTGACGATCGCGCTGTCGACCGTGTTGCAGGCGGCGATGAAGTGGATCTTCGGCGTCAATCCGCAGCCGTTCCCACCGATCTTCACCAGCCAGTCGGTTAGTTTCCTCGGACTGTCGATCCAGACCGTCTACGTCATGAGCCTGATCGTCTCGTTGGCGATGATGGCGGCGATGGCATGGTTCTTCCAGAAATCCAAGCACGGCCTCGCCATGCGCGCGACCGCTTTCGATCAACAGGTCGCGCAGTCGCTCGGCATTTCCGTGAAGAACGTGTTCGCAATGTCGTGGGCGATCTCGGCCACGGTCTCGGCGGTCGCAGGCGTCGTGGTCGCGGTGGTCAACGGCGTGTCGTCGGGCTTGTCGATCTACGGCATCAAGGTGTTTCCCGCTGTCATTCTCGGCGGCCTCGATTCCATTGCCGGCGCCGTGCTCGGCGGCGTCATCATCGGCCTGTTGGAAAACTTCGCCCAGTTCGTCGACGGCCAGTATCTGCACTGGGGCAATCTTTACGAAGTCGCGCCGTTCTACGTGCTGATCATCATCCTGATGATCAAGCCTTACGGACTGTTCGGCACCAAGGACATCGAGCGGGTTTAATCCATCATGGCAAATTCAATGATCCCCGCCGGTGATTTCCGCACCTCCTACGCGGCGGACACCACCATCTTTCCGACGGTAACGAGCCGGAATTTCGCCATTGCCGGCGTTCTGCTGGCCTGCGCCGCGCCGTTTCTCTTCAATGAGTATTGGTTGAGCCTGCTGATCCAGATCGGCATCTACGGCATCGCCGCGCTCGGGCTCAACGTGCTGGTCGGCTTCACTGGGCAGATTTCGATCGGCCACGCCGCGTTCTTTTTGTTCGGTGCATTCTCGTCGGCGTACCTGTCGACCAAGATCGGCATCCCGGCTTTCTTCGCGATTCCACTTGCGGGTCTGGTTACAGCCGTCGTCGGTCTGGTTTTCGGCCTGCCAGCCGCCCGTCTGAAAGGGCTTTATCTCGCCATCGCGACACTCGCCGCGCAATATATCCTGCTCGACTTCTTCGCACGCGCCGAGTGGTTTTCAGGCGGCTCCGTACCGGCGATGGCGGAGCCGTTCTCGATCTTCGGCTATGCGTTGCAGGGCGATCGCCAATTCTTCTACGTCGTGCTCGCCTACGTGGTCGTCTGCTTCCTGCTGGTGACCAACATGATGCGGTCACGCGACGGTCGCGCGCTGATCGCAGTGCGTGACCATTATCTCTCCGCCGAGATCATGGGCATCAACCTGACCAAGTACCGGACGCTATCGTTCGGCATCGCGGCGTTCTTCGCCGGCATCGGCGGCGCGCTCTACGCGCACTATCAGCTCGTGGTGTCCTACGAAGGGTTCGGCATCGAGCGTTCGATTCTGTTCCTCGCGATGGTCATCATCGGCGGTCTCGGCTCCATCATGGGCACCCTGATGGGCACCGCTTTTGTCGTCCTGCTGCCGGAAGCGATGGAATGGATCACGGCAATGCTCGCCGGCGGCCCGATCGATCACGCGCTCGGCCTGAAGACCAACATCACCTTCCTGCGCGAGATCGCGATCGGGACCATCATCATCGTGTTTCTGGTGTTCGAGCCGGACGGCCTCGCGCATCGCTGGCACCAGATCAAGACTTACTGGAAGTTCTACCCGTTCTCGCACTGATGCCCGAACAGGTACTCGTCAGACCACCGCAGAAATCAACAGGAGGAAGACCCATGAAGATCACCACTCTGCTCGGCAGCGCCGCGCTCGCGGTCGTGCTTGGCGCCAGCGGCGCATTGGCACAATCGTCGATCAAGATCGGCCACCTCGCCGATTACTCCGGCGGCACGTCCGACGTCGGCACGCCCTATGGCCATGCGATCGTCGATACCTTCGCCTGGATCAACAAGAACGGCGGCATCAACGGCGTGAAGGTTGATCTCGACAGCGTCGACTACGGCTATCAGGTCCCGCGCGCCATCGCGCAATACAAGAAGTGGTCGGGCGCCGATAAGGTTTCCGCCATTATGGGCTGGGGCACCGCCGATACCGAAGCGCTGACCGGCTTTGTCGCACAAGACCAGATTCCCGACATCTCCGGGTCGTATGCGGCCGCGCTTGCGGACCCGACCGGCGCCGGTGGCAAGGCCAAGGCCGCGCCGTACAACTTCTTCTACGGCCCGAGCTACTCCGACGCCCTGCGCGCCGAATTGACCTGGGCAGCGGAAGACTGGAAGGCCAAGGGCAAGAGCGGCGCGCCGAAGTTCGTTCACATGGGCGCCAACCATCCCTACCCGAACGCACCGAAGGCCGCCGGTGAAGCCATCGCCAAGGAGCTCGGCTTCGAAGTGCTGCCGCCGCTGGTGTTCGCGCTGACGCCCGGCGACTACAGCGCCCAGTGCCTGAGCCTGAAGAGTTCGGGCGCCAACTACGCTTATCTTGGCAACACCGCGGCCTCCAACATCTCGGTGATGAAGGCCTGCAAGACGGCGGGTGTCGACGTCCAGTTCCTCAGCAATGTGTGGGGCATGGACGAGAATGCCGCCAAGGCCGCGGGTGATGCGGCTGACGGCGTCGTGTTCCCGCTACGCACCGCGGTCGGCTGGGGCGGCAACGCGCCCGGCATGAAGACAGTCATGGAAATCTCCAAGATGTCCGACCCGACCGGCAAGGTCTATCGCCCAGTGCATTACGTCGCCGCAGTCTGCACTGCGCTCTACATGAAGGAAGCCATCGAGTGGGCCTCCAAGAACGGCGGGGTCACCGGGCCGAACGTCAAGAAGGGCTTCTACCAGAAGGCCGACTGGGTGCCGGCCGGCATGGAAGGCGTCTGCAATCCCTCGACCTGGACCGAAAAGGATCACCGGCCGACCATGAAGGTCGACCTCTATCGTGCCAAGGTTTCGGGTTCGACCGAGGGCGACCTCAACGACCTGATGGCCAAGGGCACCATCAAGCTCGAGAAGGTCAAGACCATCGACCTGCCGCGCAAGGCTGAATGGCTCGGGTGGTAAGCCGCATCACGCACGGCCTGTTCCCTCGCCCCGCTCTTGCGGGGAGAGGGTTAGGGTGAAGGGCTACTCGGTCGGCACTTTTCACGGCGACGCCCCCTCACCCGATCGGCTCCGCTGCGCTTCGCCAATCGACCTCTCCCCGCGCGCGGGGAGAGGTGAGGCCGCAACCAATGCCATACTCAATCTCGTATCGTTCGGAGTTGGACTGACATGAGCGTTATCGAAGCAGCGAAGCCTTCGTCGCCGGCCGTCACAGCCGCTCCCCTGCTCTCGGTGCGCAACATCGAGGTGGTCTACGACAAGGTCATTCTGGTGCTGCGCGGCCTGTCGCTCGACGTGCCGAAGGGCGCCATCGTAGCGCTGCTCGGCGCCAACGGAGCCGGCAAGTCGACGACGCTGAAAGCGATTTCCGGCCTCCTGAAAACCGAGGAAGGCGAAATCACCCGCGGCGACATCATGTTCAATGGTGAACGCATCAACGGCATCGATCCCGATCAGATCGTCCGTCGCGGCATCTTTCAGGTGATGGAAGGCCGTCGCATCATCGCCGACATGACCACGCTGGAAAATCTGCGGCTTGGTGCATTCACCCGCAGCGACGGCGAAGTGAACGCCGACATCGACATGGTGTTCAAATATTTCCCGCGCCTCAAGGAGCGCACCGGTCTCGCCGGGTATCTCTCCGGAGGCGAACAGCAGATGCTGGCGATCGGTCGCGCCATGATGGCGCGCCCCAAGATGATCCTGATGGACGAGCCCTCGATGGGCCTCTCCCCGCTGCTGGTCAAGGAGGTGTTCGCCATCATCCGGCAGATCAACCGCGATCTCGGCGTCACTATCCTGCTGGTGGAGCAGAATGCCCGCGCGGCGCTCTCGGTGGCCAGCCACGGCTACATCATGGAACAGGGCAAGGTCGTGCTCGACGGCACCGCCGACGAGTTGCGCGACAACGAGGACGTCAAGGAATTCTACCTCGGCGGCGGCGACCATCAGCGCAAGAGCTTCAAGAACCTCAAGAGCTTCAAGCGCCGCAAGCGCTGGCTCTGAGTTTCAATCCAGAAAATCGCCCTCTCCCCTTGTGGGGAGAGACTTCGGAACGCGCGTTGCGAATAGACAGGACTCCGCCATGGCCGACCACTACGACGCCCTCGAAACCCGCAGCGCCCAGGAACGCGAGGCCGACCTGTTTGCACGGCTTCCGGACGTGCTGCGCGCGGCGCTGAAGGCGCCGGCTTATGCCGAGCGCCTCAAGGACATCGATCCCGCCAAAATCACCAGCCGCGCCGCGCTGGCCGCGCTGCCGGTGCTGCGGAAATCCGACCTGCCGGCGATCCATAAGGCTGCCCCGCCGTTTGGCGGGCTGGTCACCGCGCCGCTCGGCTCGTTCGGCCGGCTGTTCACCTCGCCGGGACCGATCTTCGAACCGCAGGCGGCCGAGACCGATTCCTGGGGCAGCGCCCGGGCAGTCTTCGCCGCCGGCCTGCGGCCGGGCGATGTGGTACTCAACACCTTCAGCTATCACCTGACCCCGGGCGGCTTCATTTTTGATTCCGCCGCGCGTGCGCTGGGCTGCGCCGTGATCCCCGCCGGCCCCGGCAATACCGAACAGCAATTCGAACTGATCGAAGCCTATCGGCCGGTCGCCTATGCCGGCACGCCCGACTTCCTGAAAATCCTGCTCGACAACGCCGAAAAGACCGTCCGCGACATATCCTCGATCAAGCGCGCCATCGTCTCCGGCGCGGCGTTTCCCCCCTCGCTGCAAGCCGAGATCAAGGGCCGCGGCATCGACGCCTATCAGGTGTTCGGGACCGCCGATCTCGGGCTGGTGGCATTCGAGACCGCCGGCCGCGACGGCATGGTGGTCAGCGAAAACGTGATCTTCGAGATCGTGCGGCCGGGCACCGGCGACCCGGTGCCGGAGGGCGATGTTGGCGAGATCGTCGTCACCACGCTCAACCCCCATCATCCGTGGATCAGGCTTGCGCTGGGCGACCTCACCGCCGCCCTGCCCGGCCCCAGCGCCACCGGCCACACCAATTTGCGCATCAAAGGCTGGATGGGCCGCGCCGACCAGACCACCAAGGTCAAAGGCATGTTCGTCCGCCCTGAACAGGTGGCCGAGATCGGCAAGCGTCATCCTGAACTGGGTCGGTTGCGCCTGGTAGTCGGCCGCGACGGTGAATCCGACGTGATGACGCTGAAAGCCGAAACCGCAACGGCATCGCTGGCTTTAGCCGAGGCCGTCAGCGCCACGTTGCGCGCCGTCACCAAACTCGGCGGCAAGGTCGAGCTGGTCGCCAGCGGATCACTGCCCAACGACGGCAAAGCGATCGCGGACGAGCGCGGGTAGATCATGCTTTGATTCTGCACCGAAAAATTGGCTTCGTTTTGGCAATTGCCTCTCAATTATCCAATTTCGCCATCGCCCTGCGGCGCCGCGTTATGGCGTAGCGCTCATATCGATCTAGCGATCGCAGTTGACGAAGGACGTAGGGATCTGCGCGCGTAAGATCAGCCTGCAACCTCGCGAACGCGTCCCGACGCGTCTGTCGAATCTGAACAAGTTGCAACTGTGCTTGCGCAAAACGGGCAGCTGCCATTTTGCGCTCTGCATTGGCCTTCGCGTCTACCAATTCGCGCTGGATATCAACGAACCGTGCAGCTAGCTCCGGTGTCATTTCCAGATCGACCGAGAAGCCATGTTTGAACGCATTGCGTCGAGAACGCGCTTTGCCGGCGGCTGTCTTTGGCCCCGTGCTGCGTTTGGCATTCGCGCGATTAGCTGCAATCTGCTTTGCCGTGGCCATGGCATTATCAGTCTTATCGTCGCTTGAGGCGCGGAAGCGAAACTACCTGATCCGCATCCTTGGCAGACCTCTGTTGAACGATGTCCTGCCTTTGCTCTTTCCGTTTGCGCTTCTCCTGCTCCTTGATCAGACGGTAGCGCTTGCTCTCACGCCTTTCTCGCAAGCTATCCAGCGCGTCTATCGTTTGGATACGCAGATGCGTTGCATTGGCATCAATCATTGCATCCGAGATTTCGAGGCCGTCGACGATTTTGCGAGCTTTTTGTCGCAACACCTCGTCAGAGCTGAAACAATCCTGCGCAAGCTTGAGAGCCTTTTCGCTGTTTTCACCGACAGACGGCAGAAGTAGCATTGCCAAGGACTGGACGCGAGCGCTCAGAATCGCGCCGACTTGCGTGCGCTTGAGACGCTCTGCCTCCCAAGTTTGGTCCGTCAGTTCCTGAACGCGAATACGATCGAAGATTGTTCTTGGAGCGACCGCTTCCTCGATTTCATCCCGCAGCCGCAGATACGCATCCTTGTCTTCTCCCGCGAGCAATGCAGGAGATCCAATCCACACATGATCAAAGGCCGTCTCCGACGACTCTCTATCAGAGCTTGTTACTCTTATTCTCGGCTGCGATTTCTTCATGACGATGCCTCCCCATAACAGAGATGACGACAATCAAACGAACTTGTTTCGACAAAACCGATGCAGATAAAATTAAATGGTTCGAGCAGGTTTGACAATATAAAGTGCGATCGTAGCACCTCTTTTGTTGTCGAGCAGCGAGGTCATCAGATGCATTCTGGACTGGCGTTAGATACTTGGGAGGTGATGCCGCACGCTTTGGCGCAAGGGCGACTTAGTCAATACAAACTCCCATTCGAAGTACGCAAGGGCCAACTCGTTCTGACTGACGTCCCTCGTCCTGAACGCTCAGGACTAATTGACATGTATATCGATTGGCCCCGCAACTCACGCCGCGCAGCAAACGGAGTTGCTGTCGTTTCTCATCGGTCCTGGCAAATCCCACAT
>JAFKKL010000029.1 GCA_017305595.1 Hyphomicrobiales bacterium
CAAGGCGCTGGCCTGCGATTCGACATCGGCCTTCGGCGGCATCGTCGCGCTGAACCGCACATTGGATGCGGAAGCCGCGCGCGCCATCACCGAGATTTTCACCGAGGTGATCATCGCGCCCGACGCGAGCGAGGAAGCCATCGCCATCGTCGCGGCGAAGAAGAACCTGCGCCTCTTGCTCGCCGGCGGCCTGCCCGATCCGCGCGCGCTCGGCCTCACCGCCAAGACCGTTGCCGGCGGCCTGCTGGTGCAGAGCCGCGACAACGCGTCGGTCGACGACATGACGTTGAAAGTCGTCACCAAGCGCGCGCCGTCTGAGGCCGAATTGCGCGACCTGCGCTTCGCCTTCCGCGTCGCCAAGCATGTGAAATCCAACACCATCATTTACGCGAAAGACCTCGCCACCGTCGGCATCGGCGCGGGCCAGATGAGCCGCGTCGATTCCGCACGCATCGCCGCGCGCAAGGCCGAAGACGCCGCGCGCGAGTTGAAGCTGAAAGAGCCGATGACGCGCGGCTCGGTGGTGGCGTCGGATGCGTTCTTCCCGTTCGCCGACGGCATGCTGGCCTGCATCGAGGCCGGCGCGACGGCCGTGATCCAGCCCGGCGGCTCGGTGCGCGACGATGAAGTGATCAAAGCCGCCGACGAACACAACATCGCCATGGTGCTCACCGGCACCCGGCATTTCCGGCACTAAGAGAAGTAATTTCTCCAGTTGTCATGGCCGGACCCATCCCGGCCATCCACGTCTTTCTTGCCGAGTGTCTGCAAGGACTTCATCATTCTGAGTGTCTGATCAAGAGGTCGATCGGCGTGCGGGCATTCCACACGAAAATCGTCGTCCCCGCGAAGGCGGGGACCCATACGTCGTGTCGCTCGCAATATAGAAGGCGCTAATTGATTGTGGTGGAAGGTATCGCAACAAAACAGACACAGGGGTTATGGGTCCCCGCCTTCGCGGGGACGACACTGAGAGTGATAATCGGGAAAAGCTAATACCCCGCTGCTTCTGCGCCGCGTGTGCGCGGGTCGGGGCCGCCTTCGATGCCGTTCGCGGTGACCGCGATGGAGTTGGCGGAGGTCTGGCCCATCGGCGTCACGATGCGGTGGCCTTTCGCCTGCAGTTCGTCGAGCACGCTTTGCGCAAACCCCTGTTCGACGCGCACCTCGTCCGGCAGCCATTGATGATGCAGCCGCGGCGCGTCGACGGCGGCGGCGACATTCATGCCGTAGTCGAGCACGTTGACGACCACTTGCAGTACGGTGGAGATGATACGGCTGCCCCCGGGCGAGCCGGCGACCAGCACCACTTTGCCGTCCTTGAGCACGATGGTCGGCGTCATCGACGACAGCGGCCGCTTGCCGGGGCCTGGCAAGTTGGCCTCGAAGCCGACGAGACCATAAGCATTGGACGCGCCCGGCGCGGCGGTGAAGTCGTCGAGTTCGTTGTTGAGCAGCACGCCGGTGCCTTCAGCGACGAGACCGACGCCGTAGCTGAAATTCAGCGTATAGGTGTTGCTCACCGCATTCCCATGGCCGTCCACCACAGAGAAATGCGTGGTGTTGTCGCCCTCGTGCGGCTGCTTGAGCGGCAGCATGTCACTCCACGGTGTCGCGCGATTGACGTCAATGCTGGCGCGCTGACGTGCGGCGTAGTCTTTTGACGTCAGCCTGGTGATTGGCGCATTGACGAAAGCGGGATCGCCGAGAAAACGCGCGCGATCGGCATAGGCGCGCTTCATGGTTTCGATCAACAGGTGAAGCGACGGTGCCGAGCCCTGCTTAAGATCGTGCAGCTTAAATCCCTCGAGCATGTTCAACGTCTCGATCAACACGACGCCACCGGAGGAGGGCAGCGGCATCGAGACGATGTCGTAGCCGCGATAGTTGCCGCGCACAGGCTCGCGTTCAATTGCGCGGTAATTCTTCAAATCGTCGCGTGTGATGATGCCGCCGGCTGCTTGAATACCTTGCGCGAGTTTGTCGGCGACCGGGCCTTCGTAGAAGCCGCGCGGCCCCTGCGCGGCGACGGCTTCCAAGGTCGAAGCGAGATCGGTTTGAATCAATTTATCGCCTTCACGCAACGACGAACCGTCGTCCCGCGAGAAGATTCTTACACTCGAGGGCCAGCGCGCCAATCGCTTATGCCAACTGGGCAGCGTGTCCGCACCGTCGTCGGTAACGACAAAGCCGTCGCGCGCCAATGCGATGGCGGGTTGCAGCAGTTGCGCCAGCGTGAATTTGCCGGAGCCATATTTCGCCAGCGCCAGCGTCAGCCCCGCCACCGTGCCGGGTACGCCGATGCCGAGCGCGGAATCGCGCGACTTCGCGGGATCGGGCTTGCCGTCGGCGCTGAGAAACATGTCGCGTGTCGCTGCTCGCGGAGCCGTTTCGCGATAGTCGATGCTGATGTCCTTGTTGCCGTCCGCGAGGTGAATCAGCATGAAGCCGCCGCCGCCGATGTTGCCGGCGCGGGGATAGGTTACCGCCATCGCGAAGCCGGTGGCGACGGCGGCATCCACTGCATTGCCGCCCTTCGCCAAGACGTCGCGGCCGATCCGCGCGGCGAGTTTCTCCTGCGCCACCACCATGCCGTGCGCCGCCGTGACCGGATGAGTAGCGGCGGCAGGCGTCGTCGTGTAGGCGCCACGTCGCATGTCCTGCGCCGTCGCGGTGATACCAAACACCAGCAGCCATGCGAAGCCGCCCAGCAGCACGCGGCGATCGAAGCGGTGGATGATCATCGAGACTCCTCTGGCCGCGGGCTGGCGGATCGCAATAGATTTGTGGCGCCGGCATCGTATCGGCAAGCTCATACCCGTCATGCTATACGGTGGCAGATGCGGTAGGCAAAATGCCTCGGTGATTCGCAAGGCAATGCCCAAGGAATGATCCCATGTCGGTAGCGGCCGCCACGCGCGCAGATGTGCCCGCAACCACCTATCCGCCGCGTTCGGCGGTGGTGTCGTGGATTTTCTTCGATTGGGCGGCGCAGCCTTACTTCACGCTGATTACGACCTTCGTGTTCGCGCCGTATTTTGCGACGTTCGTGGCGGCGACGCCGGCGGAAGGTCAATCGCTGTGGGGCTTCGCCACTGCGGCGGCGGGATTTCTGATCGCGCTGATGTCACCCATTCTCGGGGCGATCGCGGACGCCAGCGGCCGGCGCAAGCCGTGGATCGCGGTGTTCGGCGCGCTGCTGGTGTTGGGATCGAGCCTGATGTGGATCGGCAAGCCAGGCGATCCGTCGGTGATCCTGCCGGTGCTGATCGCGTATGCGATTGCGACCGTCGGCGTCGAGTTCGCCACCGTGTTCAACAACGCGATGATGCCGTCGCTGGTGCCGCCGGAGAAGATCGGCCGCTTGTCCGGCACTGGCTGGGCCACCGGCTATATCGGCGGCATTCTCAGTCTGGTGCTGGTGCTCGGCTTTCTCGCCGGAAGTCCGGACAGCGGCCGCACCCTGTTCGGTTTGATGCCGCTGTTCGGGCTCGATCCGGCGATGCATCAGGGGGACCGCATCGTCGGGCCGCTCACCGGATTATGGTTCGTCGTGTTCGTGTTGCCGATGTTTCTGTTGACGCCGGATTTCCCGTCGAAGCGGCCGGTGCGCGAGGCGTTGCGCGAAGGCCTGCGCGAGTTGCGGCAGACACTGAGCGAATTACCGAGGCGCAAATCGATCGCGACGTTCCTGCTCGCCAACATGCTCTACACCGACGGCCTGATCTCGCTGTTCGCGTTCGGCGGCATCTATGCGGCGGGCACTTTCGGCTGGCGCACCATCCAGATGGGCACCTTCGGCATTCTGCTGGCGATCGCCGGGACCTTCGGCGCTTGGATGGGCGGCAAGCTCGACGACCGCTTCGGGCCGAAGCGGGTGATCGCAGGAGCGCTCACCGTGCTGCTGCTGGCGAGCTTCACCATCCTGCTGGTGGACCGGGATTCGATCCTGTTCATTCCGGTGACGCCTCCGCAGCCGGGCGGCGCGCTGTTCGCTTCGCCGGCGGAGAAAGCCTATCTCGTGCTCGGTGGATTGATCGGCATGATGGGCGGGCCGTTGCAGGCGGCGTCGCGCTCGCTGTTGATCCGCATGGCGCCGAAGGACCGCATCACACAGTTCTTCGGGTTGTTCGCGCTGACTGGAAAAGTGACGTCGTTCGTCGGCCCGCTCATGATCGGCATCATCACCGCCGCCACTGCCAGCCAGAAGGCCGGCATGAGCGTCATCGTCGTGCTCTTCCTGCTGGGGCTGACGCTGCTGGCAAGAGTGCGAGAGTAGAGCGCGTCAGTTTTCGAGCAAGCTCAGTTTTTGTCGTGCCCGTGCATAGCCGCTCGAAGAACGGCGTCGCTTCGTTTCGCCGATATCACGGGTATCCAAGCGGCTCCCTCAACCGATCACGCCTTCCCCACCGTATACGGCCCGCCCTTTTCCAGCGCGCGCTGGTAGGCCGGGCGCGCGTGGATGCGCTTGAGGAAATCCATCGCTTTCGTGTGATGCGCGGAGAGACCAGCGCGTGACGCCGCGGCTTCCAACGGAAAGCTCATCTGGATATCGGCGGCGGTGAACTCGTTGCCGGCGAACCATTCGCTCTTGTTGAGTTCGGTTTCCCAGAACGCCATGTGCTGCTTGAGTTGCGGGTCGACCAAGGTGGCCAGCGCCTGCCCGGCTATTTTTTTCACCAGCGGCCGCAGCAACAGCGGCGAGCGGCGTGGCATCAACGAGAAGATTAATTTCATCAGCAGCGGCGGCATCGCCGAGCCTTCGGCATAGTGCAGCCAGTAAGTGTAGCGCAGCCGCTCCGGCGTGTTGGGCGGCGGGATCAGGCGGCCGTCACCGTAGTTCCCAACGATGTATTCGATGATCGCGCCGGATTCCGCGATGGTGTTGCCGCCGTCGGTGACCACCGGCGATTTGCCGAGCGGATGGATCACCGCGAGCTCGCGCGGCGCCTGCATGGTCGGCAGCCGCTGGTAGCGCACGATCTCGTACGGCAGGTCCAGTTCCTCCAACAGCCACAGCACCCGTTGGGAGCGCGAATTGTTGAGGTGATGCACGGTCAACATGAGGAGACTCCCTGAGCGGCGGCCTTTTGGCGAAAGGGCCTCAAATCAGGCAGCGATTTCAATGCTTTTGCAACCTGCAAATATTTATCCGGGTAATATTGACAGCGTATTTTTGCCCGGATAAAAAGCGCAACTGCGTCTTCTTGGACCATCAGCCATGAGCAACCCGGCCAATTTTACCGTCTTCGAGAACGATCACCGCGTTACCACTGGGCCATTGGCCGAGGTGGCCCTGGCAGTCAAATGGATGGCCGACCGGCCGGGAGCGTCGTCGATCCTGATTTTCGACGACACGACCGGCCGCACCATCGATCTCGACCTGCGCGGCAGCGATGCCGAGGTGGTGGCGCGGCTGAGGCCCGCCGCGAGTCCGCCGGTCCCCGCCGCCGAGCCGGAACCGCCGCGCGGCCGCGGCCGGCCGAAGCTCGGCGTCGTCGCCCGCGAAGTCACGCTGCTGCCGCGCCATTGGGATTGGCTCTCCACGCAGCCGGGCGGCGCCTCGGTGGCGCTGCGCAAGCTGGTCGAGGAGGCCCGCCGCCGCAATGGCGACCACGATCGCGCCCGCATGGCGCGCGACGCCGCCTATCATTTCATGTCGACGATGGCCGGCAACCGACCTGGCTTCGAGGAGGCCTCGCGCGCGCTGTTCGCAAGCGACCGCCATCGATTCGCCGAACTGATCGCGTCATGGCCTCCGGACGTTCGTGATCATATCGTCAAGCTCGCATTCAACGACCTCGCCGGCTGAGCGGCGCAGAAGGACCATTCATGACCGCCCCCGTCGTTCCCCTCTGGCGGACGTATATCGTCTTCCTGTTGCCGATGATGCTGAGCAACATCCTGCAAGCGCTGTTCGGCACCATCAACAGCATCTATCTCGGGCAGATGATCGGCGTCGACGCGCTCGCCGCCGTCGCCGGCTTCTTCCCGGTGATGTTCTTCTTCATCGCCTTCATCATCGGGCTCGGCGCCGGCGCCTCGGTGCTGATCGGGCAAGCCTGGGGCGCGCGCGAACCGGAACGCGTCAAGGAGGTCGCGGGCACAACGTTGACATTGGCGCTGCTCGGTGGCGCGGCCATCGCCGTGTTCGGCGGCATCTTCACGCGTGACCTGTTGATCATGCTGGCGACGCCGGCCAACGTGCTCGACGCCGCGACCGATTACGCGCGCATCATGATGATCGCGATCCCCGCGACCTTTGCCTTCATCCTGCTGACTTCGATGATGCGCGGCGTCGGCGACACGATGACACCGCTGTTCTCGCTCGCCTTTTCCACCGCGATCGGCCTCGTCATCACGCCCGCGTTGATTCAAGGCTGGCTCGGCCTGCCCAAGCTCGGTGTCGCCAGTGCCGCCTATGCCTCGGCGATCGCGTCCATCGTCACGCTGTGCTGGCTCGCCATCTACATGCGGCGCACCAAACACGCACTGGCGCCGGATCGCGCCTTTCTGCGCGGCATGGTCCCCGACTTCACGTTGCTCGGCAAAGTGCTGCGAATCGGCTTGCCGACCGCCGTACAACTCGTGGTGATGTCGCTCGCCGAACTGGTGCTGCTCGGCATCGTCAACAGCTTTGGGTCGGACGCGACGGCCGCCTACGGCGCGCTCAACCAGGTGCTGGCCTATGTGCAGTTTCCGGCGATCTCGATCGCCATCACCGCCTCGATCTTCGCCGCGCAGGCGATCGGCGCCGGCCATGTCGACCGCCTCGGCGCTATCGTCAAGACCGGTCTGATGCTCAATCTGCTGATGACCGGCGCGCTGGTGGCTCTCGGCTATCTGCTGTCGCGGCTGATCGTCAGCCTGTTCATCATCGACGAGAGCGTGCTCGAACTGGCGCAGCATGCGCTGCATATCGTGTTGTGGAGCACGGTGCCGTTCGGCATGGCCGGCGTGTTTTCCGCGACGATGCGCGCCAGTGGCACGGTGCTGGTGCCGACCCTGCTGTCGATCGTATCAATCGTCGCGGTGGAGGTGCCGGCGGCAATCCTGCTCAGCCGCGCGCTCGGCTTGAGCGGTGTCTGGACCGCCTATCCGATCACGTTCTGCGCCATGCTGCTGTTGCAGATGGCGTTCTATTGGTTCGTCTGGCGCAAGCAGAAGATCGAACGGCTGATCTGACGCCAGGGCCGTGTCTGGACTGCCGCGTCCCGACTTATATGATATCCATCATAAAAAGTGGTGGACGCCGCCACGCGGCTGCGCCACACTCTTCGCGCATCGTCCGAGGAGCCTTTCATGAGCCAGCCGCCACGCCCGCAATTCCTGTTCGATTTCGGCAGCCCGAACGCCTATCTCAGCCACAAGGTGATTCCGGCCATCGAGAAGCGCACCGGCGTCACGTTCGACTATATGCCGATCCTGCTCGGCGGCGTCTTCAAGGCCACCAACAACAAGTCGCCGGCCGAGACGCTGGCGGGAATCAAGAACAAGCGCGAGTTCATGGAGCTTGAAACGCAGCGCTTCCTCAAGCGCTTCAGCGTCAAGCCCTACGTCTGGAATCCGAATTTCCCGGTCAACACCCTGATGCTGATGCGCGGCGCCATCGCGGCACAGGCCGAAGGCGTGTTCGAGAAATACGTCGAGGCCGCCTTCCATCACATGTGGGAAGAGCCGAAGAAAATGGACGATCCCGAGGTGCTGGGCAAAGCCCTGACCGCATCGGGACTGGACGCAGCAAAACTGTTCGCCCGCGCGCAGGAACCTGAGATCAAGAACAAGTTGCTGGAGAATACCCAAGCGGCGGTCGCGCGCGGCGCGTTCGGCTCGCCTACTTTTTTCGTCGGCGACGAGATGTTCTTCGGCAAGGAACAGTTGCGCGAGGTCGAGGAATTGATCGCAGGAAAGTAAAGCGAATACGGCGTCATCCTGAGGAGCGCTCCGCAGGAGCGCGTCTCGAAGGATGCGCAACAACGGGACATCATCCTTCGAGGCTCGCCAAGATGGCTCGCACCTCAGGATGACGCGCCTCAGCCTTGGAGGATGTCATGCCAAAGCGTAACGCAACCGTCGCAGTGATCGGCGCCGGCGACTACATCGGCGCCGAGATCGCCAAGAAATTCGCCGCCGAAGGTTTCACCGTGTTCGCCGGCCGCCGCAACGGCGACAAGCTCGCGCCACTGGTGAAGGAGATCGAGGATGCCGGCGGCTCGATCGTCGCGCGCTCGCTCGATGCCCGCGAGGAAGGCGAGATCAACGCCTTCCTGCAAGACGCAGACAAGCACGCGCCGCTGGAAGTGACGATCTTCAACGTCGGCGCCAACGTCAATTTCCCGATTCTGGAAACCACCGACCGCGTCTTCCGCAAGGTGTGGGAAATGGCCTGCTGGGCCGGCTTCCTCGCCGGCCGCGAGTCGGCGCGGCTGATGCTGCCGCGCGGCCAGGGCAACATCTTCTTCACCGGCGCGACCGCATCCTTGCGCGGCGGCTCGGGCTTCGCAGCTTTCGCCAGCGCGAAATTCGGCCTGCGCGCGGTGGCTCAGGCGATGGCCCGCGAACTCGGACCGAAGCACATCCACGTCGCCCACCTCATCATCGATTCCGGCGTCGACACCGCCTGGGTGCGCGAACGCCGCGAACAACTGTGGGGCAAGGAGGCGCTGAACAATCCCGATCTGCTGATGCCACCGGCATCCGTCGCAGACGCCTATTGGCAGCTCTATCAGCAGCCGAAAAGCGCATGGACGTTCGAACTGGAAATCCGTCCATTCGGCGAAAAGTGGTAGAGACTGCGAGACAAATAGAGAGTAGCGAAGAACATGTGAGTTTCTCTACTCGCTAACAATGGGAGCAACCCATGCGCATTCTGGTTCTCGGCGCCGGCGCGATCGGCGGCTATTTCGGCGGACGTCTGCTGCAATCCGGCGCGGACGTAACGTTTCTGGTGCGGCCGCGCCGCGCCGAGGAATTGACCCGCGACGGCCTCGTCATCAAGAGCCCGCATGGCGACGTCACCTTGCCCAAACCGCCGACGGTGCTGGCGCAGGATCTGAAGCAAGCCTTCGATATCGTACTCCTGACCTGCAAGGCGTTCGACCTCGACGACGCCATCGCCTCGATCGCGCCCGCCGTCGGATCGCACACCGCGATCATGCCGATGCTGAACGGGATGCGACACCTCGACGTGCTCGACGCGAAGTTCGGCCGCGACCGCGTGCTGGGCGGTCAATGCTCCATCGCGGCGACGCTGAACGCCGACCGCCATGTGGTGCAGCTTGGGCCGATGCAGGCGCTCGGCTTCGGCGAGCGCGACGGCAGCCTATCGGACCGGGTACGCCAGGCCGACGCGATTTTCCAGCGCGGCAACTTCGACGGCAAGTCTTCGGCCACCATCGTGCAGGACATGTGGGAGAAATGGACGCTGCTGGCGACGCTCGCGTGCTCGACCTGCCTGATGCGCGCCGCACTCGGCAAGATTCTGCAAGCACCCGGCGGCCGCGACTACATTCTCGGCGTACGCGACGAGATTCGCGCTATCGCCAGGGCCGCCGGTCACAACCCGCGCGCACCCTTCATCGAGCGCATCACCATGATGCTGACCACCGAGGGTTCGCCTTTCACTGCGTCAATGTTCCGCGATATCCAAGGCAACCTGCCGATCGAAGCCGATCACATCGTCGGCGACCTAATCGCACGCGCCGACGCCGCTAAAATCGACGTGCCGCGCCTGCGCGTGGCCTATGCGCATCTGAAAACGTATGAGGCACAGCGGGGCTGCACCTCGCGCTGATCAAGCGCGATGAGCGTTGTGGCGAGGCCGCCTCTCCGAGTTCGTCATGCCCGCGCATAGCCGTTCGAAGAACGGCGTCGCTTCGCTCGCCTATGTCGCGGGCATCCACGTCTTTACGGAGAATCCACAAACAAGGCGTGGATGGCCGGGTCAAGCCCGGCCATGACGGCAAACTCATCGACTGAATTTGGTCGCTTCCATAGATTGTCGTGCGTTACAACCGCGACAAATAATGCGCCAGCGCAGTGATTTCCTCCTCGCTGAGCGGATAGGCGACGTCGGCCATGGCGGCGCCGCCGCCGCCCGAGCGGACGCCGGATTTGTAATCGCGGAGCGCCTTGAGCAGATAGTCCTCGCGCTGGCCGGCGATGCGGGCCACGGCCTTGGTGCCGGCATAGTTGTCGGTATGGCACGACGCGCAGCGGCGCCCCTTCGCAGCCATCTCGCCTTTCTTCGAAAGATCGGGATTGTCCTCGGCCGCGCCCTTCGGCGGCGTCAGCGAAGCGAAGTAAGCGCCGAGGTTGCGAACATCGTCGTTCGTGAGCTGTTCCGCCATCGGCGTCATCACGTCGCTCTTGCGCGCGCCGCCACGAAAGAACACCAGTTGCCATTGGATGAACTGATCCGGCTGTCCCGCCAGCGATGGCGTGTTCTCCATTTGCGAGATGCCGTTCTCGCCGTGGCAGGTGACGCACATCTCCGCCTTGGCCTTACCGGCGGCGATGTCGGCGGCGTGGGCCAACTGTCCGGATAGAAGCGTCGCAACCGCCGCCGCAAGAAAGGTCATTCGCATAGGGATACGTACCTCCACCGTCATTGCGAGGAGCGAAAGCGACGAAGCAATCCAGAAGCGCCCCACCCCAACCCTCCCCCGCGAGCGGGAGAGGGGGAGAAGGCGGATTGCTTCGCGGAGCCTGTGCTCGGACGGCGCGGAGCGCCGATCCGAGTGCTCGCGATGACGGACCCAACGTTCCGCCTTGTGACCGGCGCTTTACTTCGTCGCCTGCGCCTTGTCGTAGCTGACGCGATAGATCGCGCCGGCCCAGTCGTCGGCGATCAGGATCGAGCCGTCCTTGGCCTGGATGATATCGGCGGGCCGGCCGAGATAGTTCTGTTTGCCCTCGATCCATCCCGACGCGAACACCTCCGTCTTCGGGTTCTTGCCGTCGGGCCCGACGATCACGCGCACGATGCGCGCGCCCTGATACTGATGCCTGTTCCACGAGCCGTGTTCGGCGATCAGGATGTTGTTCTTGTACTCCGCCGGGAACATGCTGCCGGTATAGAACTTCATGCCGAGCGGCGCGACGTGATCGCCGAGCTTGACGACCGGCGGCGTGAACTCCGAACACTTATGGCCCATGGCGAATTTCGGATCCGGAATGTCACCCTGATGGCAATACGGGTAACCGAAATGTTCGCCCATCTTCGAGATCATGTTGAGCTTGTCTGACGGCGAGTCATCGCCCAGCCAGTCCCGCGCGTTCTCGGTGAACCAGTATTTGCCGGAGCGCGGATCGACGTCGCCGCCGACGCTGTTGCGCACGCCGAGCGCGACCAGTTCGGCATTGCCGGTCTTGGGATCGACGCGACGAATCTGCGACACGCTGGTCGGCGGCAGGCCGATGTTAAACGGGGGGCCGAGCGGAATGTAGAACCAGCCGTCCTTGTCGACCGCGATGTATTTCCAGCCATGCGCGGCGTAGGACGGCATGTCGTCATACACCACCTTCGGCTCCGGCATCTTGTCGAGATTGGCCTCCGGATTGTCGTAGCGCATGATCTTGTTGATATCGACCACGTAGAGCGCGCCGTTGAGATAAGCGAGCCCGGTCGGCATCTTGAGGCCCTTGAGGATGGTCTTGACCTCTTTCTTGCCGTCCTTGTCGGTGATCGCATAGACGTTGCCGAGGCCGAACGAGCCGACGAACAAGGTGCCCTTGTCGCCCCACGCCATCTGCCGCGCCGCCAACACGCCCGAGGCATAGACTTCGATCTTGAAGCCCTTCGGCAGCTTGATCTTCTTCATAGTGTCGGCAAGTTCGGCGTCCGACATACCGGTCGGCGGACCGGACGGCGGCGCGAGGCCCTTCTGCGCTTCCGTCTCGTCGCCGAGGAACCAGTCGTCCGGCGGATGAGTCCAGAATTCCTTGTTGCCGGATTGATAGCTCTTCAAACCGTCCGCCGCGGTAGCCTGCGGCGCGCTGCCGAGCGACAACACCGTCGCCAGTGCCAGAACCGATCCTGCGATTGCTGATTTCATCGCGTCCCTCCCTGAATCAATGTTGTGACATTGTTATTGTCGATAGGTCGCCAACCGACATCGCCGTGCGATGGATTTGGCGTCTGCGAGCTCATGCGAGAGAGCGGGACGGTATCATATTCATTGGAGCGGAGAAGCGCGTTCCACGCGCGGCTGACAGGACAAAATATCGTGAGACGTCGCAGCAATAGCCGCGCCATCAATCCGGATCATTTGAACCGCATTGCGCCGTGTGCATCGCACAACGCGCTGCCATCCGTCACAACCGCTTCACGGTCAGCCGCGCGGTGCCGGCGTTGTTGCGATAGAACACATCGTACCAACGCGGGATGCCGAGCACCGCGTCATTGACGAAGATAAAGAGTTCGCCGCTGCGCGTTGGCCGGATCACGGTCTCGACCTTGCCGTTCTCCGGGTCGGGATCGAGGAAGACTTCCTCGCCGCCGGTCGCGCCGTAACGCAGCACCAGGCGGAACCATGGCCGCGTCAACTCACGGCGCAGCGGAACACCGAGCAGCAGCCACGCGCGCTGCGACCAGCGCGGTGCATCAGTGGTATAGAAGCCGCCGAGCGGCGACGGGATATCGCTATCGTACCACGGCGCGGTGATTTCCACCTCGACGCGATAGCGCGCGCCGAATCCCTCCACCGCGACGCCGGTGCCGGCGCACAGATGCGAGGTCGCGAAGTCGAATGTCGTTTCCTCGCCACGCGCCAGCCCCTGCGCCTTCGAGCTTTCATTGCAGGTGAGGCCGGCGACGTCCTGCACATTGTAAAGCAAATGGCTGCCGAAGGTGATGCCGAGATAGACGAACAGCGCCGCGAAGAAAGTCGGCGCCCAGCGGCGTTTCAACTGGCGGTGAAACCAGACGTAGGCCGCGCTCGCACGCAGACGATAGATCCAGTTTGTCGGTAAACCGGCTGGCGCACCGGGGGTCTTTTGCCAGATCGCGTTCATCGAATCGGTGATGCGGATCGCGAGCCGCGTGCCCCAGAACGTCAAACCACCAGCGAGCACAAGCAGCGCAAGAAATTGGCCGGGACTGCGCGCATAAGCATTGATCCAGGTTTGCGCAAAACCCGGCAGGAAACCGCCGACAACGCGGATGATATCCGACACCCAGCGGATCGGGCTGGTGTATTCGTCCGCCGCCGGCAGCGAGCGCGCCAACGGATAAAGCAGCAGCCATGCCGTGGCACCGACGGTGGCGAAGTAGACGAGCCGCCGTTTCCAGATCTCGTTCCAGACATGCTCCTGCGTCTTGGCGCGCGAGGACGCCTCGACATTGTTCTCAAAGCCGTATTGATCCGGCGTCAGCACCGTGCCGTCGTCGATCACCACATCGTAGACGTCGGGCAAACCGACCGGCGCGTAGTCTTGCGAGCGGCCGGCGATGCGCTTGAACGCGCTGGCATGCACCTTCGGCCTCGCGATCACCACTTCGTCGTTCTTCGAAAAGCGATAGTGGCACAGCTCCGCCAGCTTGCGCGGGCCGTAGCGATAATAGCCGCCGAGTCCCTTGCGCGGATCGTACAAGCGCCCGTCCTTGTCGCACATCGAGATGGCGTTCTTGAAACTGTCGGGATCGGCCGGTGGCGTGCCGTGATCGGATTTGAAGCGCAGGCCGCAACGCTGCGCTTCGGTCATCATCCAGACCAGCGGAATGTAGGCCAGCGCGTCGTCGGGATAGCCGCCGCCGACATTGGAATGCACGCCGGCGAACCAGACCTGGCTGATCTGCTCGTCCTCGATGTGACGCTTGCCGTCGTCACGCGGCGCGAGCGGCACGGTGCCGCGCTCGTCCCATAATTCCGGATGGAACGTGGTGCGCGGTTCGTCCAGCGACAGCGCCTGACAGGCACGCATCACCCGTTCCAGATCGAGCCGGTGATTGGGCAATTCCAGCGGCCAGATCCAGCGACTGACGCCGCGCGTCATTTCGTCCATCGGTAGGCCGTAGGCGGCAACGGTGTCCCACACACCGATGAAGCGGATGCGGTTGATGGTGCGATTGTCGGCCTTGTCGTAGCGCGGCAGCAGCATGTCGCGTAGCGCGCGGAGCGGCTTCTCGATGTGCCAGAAGGTGTGATAGCGCTCGCGGCGATAGGCGCGATAGGCGGCGTGCGCCTTGCGATCGAGTTCGCGCTCGCTGTCGGCGGCGACAAGCCCCTGATTGAGAATCAGTCCCATCACCACGCGGATGGTGAACGCGCCGCGGCTGAAGCCGAAGCCGAACAGCTCGTCGCTGTCGTCGCGCCAGTTGCGGCAGGCAAATTTGTAGATGTCGATGACGTTGCGCTTCAGGCCGAAGCCGAACGCGCCGCCGAGGATCGCCAGAGGCTTGAACGACGAGGTGCCGACGCCGTCGTCATAAAACGCGACCTGATCGGAGCCGGCGAGATCGAGCGCTTCGAAGGTGCGCCAGACGTTAGTGCGCCACACCTTGGCGGCGGAATTGCCGGTGCCGTCGGACAACAGGATGATCTTGCGGCCCATCTGACGGCCTCCGCAGCGGCGGCTGACATCCGCGTAACGCGTGAAGAATTGCACATTCGCCGCCGGCGCGGAAGCCGCCGCGTTCCATCGTCGTCACGGCGATTTTATCGACAATTTGATTCAATGACGAATGCCGGGAATAAATCCGGCGCGCCCCGAGTCTCCTCCGCATGCAACGCACCTGCGATGGAGCCTCGCCATGACAGACAAACCTCACGACCACGACAATGTGCACCTGACCCGCCGCCACGCCCTCGAGTGCATGGTGTGGGCCGGAACCGGCGTGCTCTGGACCATGAGCGGCGGCGTCCCCGTCGCGCGCGGCCTGCTCGGCGAAGCCAAAGCCGCGACCGACACCGGCTTCAGCTTCCTGCAAATGAGCGACAGCCACATCGGCTTCAACAAGGCCGCCAATCCCGACGCGCTCGCGACGCTGCGCGAGGCCGTGGCCAAGGTGAGGGCGTTGGCGGTGAAGCCGTCCTTCATCATCCACACCGGCGATATCACCCACCTGTCGAAGCCCGCCGAATTCGACAACGCCGATCAGGTCTTCGGCGAAACCGGCCTGCACGTTCACTACGTCCCCGGCGAGCACGACATCATCGATGAAGCACGCGGCCAGGCCTATCTCGATCGCTATGGCAAGGGCGCGAAGGGCGCGGGCTGGTACAGCTTCGACGATCACGGCGTCCACTTCATCGGGCTCGTCAACGTCGTCGATCTCAAGAGCGGCGGCCTCGGCAATCTCGGCGCCGAGCAACTGGCGTGGCTCGAGGACGACCTGCGCGACAAGAGCAGCAGCACGCCGATCGTGGTGTTCGCCCATATCCCCTTGTACGTGCTCTACGAACAATGGGGCTGGGGCACCGACGACGGCGGACGCGCGCTGGCGCTATTGAAACGCTTCGGCTCGGTCACCGTGCTCAACGGACATATCCATCAGCTCGCGCAGAAGGTCGAAGGCAACATGACCTTTCACACCGCGCTGTCGACCGCGTTCCCGCAGCCCGCGCCCGGATCGGCGCCCTCGCCCGGCCCGATGGTGGTGCCGGCCGAAAAGCTGCGCGGCATGCTCGGCTTGGCGTCGGTGACACTCCGTCAGACCGGCACGCCGCTCGCCATCGTCGATTCGACACTCGCCAAGTAACTCGACAAGTAATCGGACTTCATCGCCATGACATCGCTGTCTCATCACAACTCACGACCGTCCAACCGCAACTGCCGTCTCGCGATTGCCCTTGCGGTTGCGACAGGTCTCGGCACCGGTATCCTCACTGCGCGGCAGGTGCTTGCCGCGACGGAGGCGCCGGCCGCCATCACCATCGACAACTTCACTTTCGGCCCCGCCAACCTGACGGTGCCGGCGGGAACGACCGTCACATGGACCAACCACGATGACATTCCGCATTCCGTCGTCGCGACCGACAAGGCGTTCCGTTCGGCAGCGCTCGACACCAACCATTCCTACAGCTTTACATTCAAGACCGCCGGCACCTTCGCGTATTTCTGCGGCTTGCATCCGCACATGACCGGGAAAGTGATCGTGACGCCGTGAGTAATTCGCGGGCCGTCCCGCGCGGATGGCTCGCGAATGTGCTACACGGAAGCCGGCATTCGAATTGTCCGGGCGTATCGAGGTAACGAAAATCATCGTGCGGACCAGCGACGACAGCGCGTTGTTCGATGAAGTCTTCCTGCCGCATCTTCAGGAGGCTTATCGTCTCGCGCGCTGGCTGACCGGAAACGCAAGCGACGCCGACGATGTGGTGCAGGAAGCCGCGATGCGCGCCTTCCGCGCCATCGGTACGTCGGACGTCATCAATCCACGCGCATGGAGCCTGACGATCGTGCGCAACACCGCCTATAGCTGGCTGATGAAGAACAAGTCGAAGGATGTCGTGTTCGCGGAAGACCTCGGCGAAGCCGACCGCGAGAGCCTCGATTGCGACGCGGCCTCCGACCGGCATGACAAGACGCCCGAGGATGTCGCCATCTTTAACGCCACCGCCGAGGAAGTCCGCAAGGCGCTCGCGGCGTTGCCGGCGCTGTTTCGCGAAATCGTCGTTCTGCGCGAGATGCACGAATTGAGTTATCGCGAGATCGCCTCCGTCACCAACCTGCCGATCGGCACCGTGATGTCGCGCCTGTCGCGCGCGCGGCAGTTGCTGATCGGCGCACTGGGACAGGTTCGACCATGACACCATCCGCCTCGAACAACGACGACCTGACGTTGCAGGCTTACTGCGACGGCGAACTCGATGCGGCGGCAGCCAGCACATTCGAACAACGCCTCGCAGCCGACGCCGATCTGCGACGCCAGCGCGATCAGGTGATGGCACTGCGCACGCGGCTTCGCGGATTGTCCGAGGAGGCGCCGCCAGCGGATCTCACAGCCCGCATCAGGGCTAACGCCAGCGCGAGACCGCAACGCCAGCACCACTGGCCATGGCGCGCGATGGCAGCGTGTCTGGTGATCGGCATTCTCGCCGGCAGCACCCCGATGTGGCTGCTCCATCGCGATCAGATTTCCGATCAAACCGCCAGCGTCATCATCGGCAATCATATCCGTGGCGCGCTGGCGCCGCAGTCGTTCGACGTGGCGTCGTCGGACCGCCATACGGTGAAACCGTGGTTCGCCGCTCGCGTTCCTGAATCGCCGAAGGTGCCTGATCTGGCGCAGGCCGGATTCGCGCTGGCCGGCGGCCGGATCGACGTCATCGGCCAGACTCCGGTGCCGACCATCGTCTACAAGCATGCCGCCCATGTCGTCAGCGTCACCGCGCTGCCGCAGCGCGAAGCCATCGCCGCGGATACGACGATCGCCGGCTATCACCTGCGGAACTGGCGCGACGGCGATTTCGTCTATGTCGCCGTGTCCGACATCCCGGAAGCCGACCTCGCAGCCTTCGAGCGGGCCTTCATCGCCGAAGCCCGCCAGCTCTAAACACCCAGAAACGACAAAGCCGCCTTACGGCGGCCGGTCGATTGGCAGGTGTTTGCGCTTGGGTTTCTGGAGCGGGCGAAGGGATTCGAACCCTCGACCCCAACCTTGGCAAGGTTGTGCTCTACCCCTGAGCTACACCCGCATCCGAGAACTCCGGCGGCGCACCGCCGAGCGGCAGAGCTATGCCAAAAGCGGCCTGCGAATGCAACAGCCTGACGGCGTCCGACGCGAATAAACCGCACGAGGCCGACTTTTACCGTTTTCCCAATTCGCAGCGTTCCGTCGGCGATATTCAGCCGAATGCCGCCGCAGCCCAGACCAACCCATTCAAGACATTGTTATAAAATGATTTTCAGCAAAAGATCGCCGACTTTTGGGACTCGCATGAACCTCACCCGCCGGCACGGTTGCGGCATGGCGGCGGATTGCAAATCCTGCCCCGCCACGCCATTTACAGCCCGACGGCCGCGTTCCATCCGGCAAGCCCAGAACATCAGGTGAGGTTAACGTGACAATTCTTGAGCAGGGTGACGGCGCGACGCCGCCGGCAAGCGCCGATCTCATCAAGGAGACCACCACGCAGACGTTCATGAAGGACGTCATCGAGGAATCGAAGCGCCAGCCGGTGCTGATCGACTTCTGGGCGCCGTGGTGCGGTCCCTGCAAGCAATTGACGCCGATCATCGAAAAAGCCGTCCGCGCCGCCAAGGGCAAGGTCAAGCTGGTGAAGATGAACATCGACGAGCATCCGGCCATCCCCGGCCAGATGGGCATCCAGTCGATCCCGGCGGTCATCGCCTTCGTCAACGGCCAGCCGGCCGATGGTTTCATGGGCGCGCTGCCGGAAAGCCAGGTCACGGCCTTCATCGACAAACTGACCGCGGGCATTCCCGATGCCGCCGGTGACATTGCCGACCTGCTAAAGGAAGCCGAAGCCGCACAGGCCGCCGGCGACCTATCGACCGCCGCTGCAATCTATTCGGAAATCCTCGCCGCCGATGCCGCCAACCTTCCGGCGCTCGCCGGCCTCGCGCGCTGCTACGCCGAGAGCGGCGCCATCGAGCAGGCCAAGCAGACGCTGGCGCTGGTGCCGGAAGCCAAGCGGAGCGATGCGGCCGTCAGCGCGGTGCAGGCGATGATCGATCTCGCCGAGCAGGCGACCTCGCTCGGCCCCGTCGCGGAGCTGGAACAGAAGGTCGCCGCCGATCCGCTCGACCATCAGGCGCGCTTCGATCTCGCCACCGCACTCAACGCCGCCGGCAAGCGTAGCGAGGCCACGCAGCACCTGCTTGAAATCGTCAAGCGCGACCGCAAATGGAACGATGACGGCGCGCGCAAACAGCTCGTGCAGTTCTTCGAGGCCTGGGGCGGCGCCGACGATGCCACCGTCGAAGGCCGCAAGCGCCTGTCGACCGTCCTGTTCTCATAAGACAAAACAACAAGGCATCATCCCGAACCATCAGGGCCAACCATGCCGATCAATGCCGAATATCGCGGCCCCGCCGATCTTCCGGAAGTGATCCCGGTGTTTCCACTGCCGGGCGCGCTATTGCTGCCGCGCGGCCAGATGCCGCTCAACATCTTCGAGCCGCGCTATCTCGCGATGGTTGACGACGCTTTCCGTGATGGCCATCGCCTGATCGGCATGATCCAGCCCGACGCGGCGCACAGCCATAATCCCGATCATCCAACCCTGTTCAAGGTCGGCTGCCTCGGCCGCATCACCCAGCTCGCCGAATCCGGCGACGGCCGTTACCTCCTCGAACTCACCGGCGTGTCGCGCTTCAAGGTGCTCGAGGAACTGTCGGTGCTGACGCCGTACCGTCAGTGCAAGGTTGACCTGTTCCCCTTCGTCGACGATTTCACCGCGCGCAAGGGCGAGGACGACGTCGACCGCGCCACGCTGCTCGAGGTGCTGTCCGATTTCCTCAAGGTCAATCACCTCAAGGTTGATTGGGAAGGCATCGAGAAAGCGCCGAACGAGGCGCTGGTCAATGCGCTGGCGATGATGTCGCCTTACGGCCCTGCCGAGAAGCAGGCGATGCTGGAAGCGCCGGATCTGAAGACCCGCGCGGAAATCCTGATCGCCGTCACCGAAATGGATCTCGCCAAGAAGCGCACCAGCGGCGACCCGCCGTTGCAATAGCTGCGCGCTCAGTAGCCCGCGATCGCAAAGACCGACACCGCGCCGAGCATGATCCAGCCGAAGTGCCGGCCGCGCGTTGCCCAGGCGTTGACCAGCGTCGCAAACAGATAGTTCGCCGCCATCGTCGCCACGATCCAGTGCCGCGCCGTCTGCGATTCGAAATACGGCGTCGCGATCAGGAGCGCGCCGCCGGCGATCCACGCCACCGTGCTGCAATGCCAGACCAACCGCACCAGCAGTTGCAAACGCGGCGGCGTCACGGTGACGTGCGGAAACAGCTTGGTTTCGCTCAGAACGGCGTGGATCAGCGCGACGACGATCGCGGTGACGCCGGCGATTTGAAGGAAAACATCCCGCATCGGAGCCTCCATACAGATATGTATGGTCTATACGCCCCGGCTTTGCCTTCGTCAATACAGTACTGTATGGTGAAAGGATGACGACGGATCAGCTTTCAGTCACGGACTGGCTCAAACAAGGTCTCAAGACGCTGACGACCAGCGGCTTCGTCGCGCTCAAGGCCGAACCGTTGGCGAAAGCCATGGGCGTCTCGCGCGGCAGCTTCTACTGGCACTTCGCCGACGTCGCCGCTTTTCACGCGGCGCTGCTCGACTATTGGCGCGAGGTCGCCGCCGAACGCGTCATCGCCGCGCTCGAAACCGAAGGCCGTAGCGAGGACGCCTTGCGCCGGCTGATCCGCACCGCGTTCGGCACCCGGCTTGCGACCGAAGCGGCGATCCGCGGCTGGGCGATGCACGAGCCGCTGGCGCGCAAGGCGGTAGATGCGATCGACCGCCGCCGGGTGTCCTACATCGCGAGCCTGCTGGAAAAATCCGGATGGCCGCCATCGCGCGCAACGGCGCAGGCGCAAATTCTTTACTGGGCGTTTGTGGGGTTCACGCTGAGCGATCGACAACTTGCGCGGAAGCAACAGCAGAACGCGACCGCGGAATTGATCCGGATCGTGGCCCCGCAAGGCCGTCGCCAGCCAGGCAAGCTGTGATAAAGAACATTGAGAATTGATCGGAGACGACCATGCCGCAGAACGAGCATTCTGAATCCAGCATCGATCCGAAGTTGCTGGAGATTCTGGTGTGCCCGCTCACCAAGGGGCCGCTGGAATTCGACGCCGCGCGGCAGGAACTGATCTCGCGCGCCGCCAAACTCGCCTACCCGATCCGCGACGGCATCCCGATTATGCTGCCGGAAGAAGCGCGACCGCTGGACTGAGGCGCGCTGGGCCCCAGGCTCCAGCCGCTAACCCGCCATCATTGCGAGCGCTGCGACGAAGCAATCCAGTCCTTGTTTGATGGTCCTGGACCACTTCGCTGCGCCAGCAATGACGATGCGGTGATGGTTCACGGCACGATTTGTCCCGACTCAATCAGACACCATCCCTCTCCGTCGTCATGCCCGCGCTTGTCGCGGGCATCCACGTCTTAACGGTAGCAACGATCAAAGCGTGGATGGCCGGGACAAGCCCGGCCATGACGAACGTGAGGTCGCGGCCAATGCTCGACGTCCGCGAGACCAAAGTTGCGGCTTTAATGCTCTTGCGGCGCGGACCATGACACCCGCATTCCGAACAACAGGCGAACTTTCTCTCACGCTCAACGGAAGGAGAATTTTCTCCCAGATCCATCAATTTTAGCGAATGATGTTTTGTTATTTTCCGTAATGTCCCTCCATACGATAGAAATTTGCTACACCGGCATCAATTGAAGACAACGCGACCGACGCAACGGCGCCGATCCGCTCAAGTGATCCCTGTTGGAGGAGCCTTCCATGGCCCGTTTGCCCATTCTCACCGTCGAAACCGCCCCCGAAGCCTCGCGCGAAGGCGTCGCCAAGGCCGAAAAGGCCAACGGCTTCATCCCGAACCTGATCGGCCTGCTCGCCAACGCTCCGGTGGCGCTGGAAACCTACCAGACCGTCTCCGGCATCAACGCTCGCAGCGGCCTGTCGCTCGCGGAGCGCGAGGCGGTGCAGATCACCGCTGCCGCGACCCACGGCTGCGGCTTCTGCGTCGCCGGCCACACCGCCGTCGCCACCAAGAAGGCCGGTTTGAAGGAAGACGTCGTCAACGCGTTGCGCGCCAACGCCAAAGTGCCGGACGGCCGCCTCAACGCCGTCGCCGATTTCACCCGTGCGGTGATCCGCAGCCGTGGCGCGGTGGCAGACGCCGAACTCGCAACCTTCAAGGCCGCTGGCTTCAACGACGCCAACGCACTCGAAGTGGTGCTCGGCGTCAGCCTCGCGACGCTGTGCAACTTCGCCAACAACCTCGGCAAGCCGGACCTTAACCCGCAGCTTCAGCCGTATGCGTGGAATGGCGCACCCACCTCCGTCGCGGCCGAGTAAAGGCACCGATCATGACCACGCTTCCCGCCGATCTCACCGCCTGGCTCGACGACACGGCCACACATCTCGACACCAGCAATGATGCCGCGGCGCATGTCGTGCCGCGCCTCGCCGATGCCAGCCTGTTCCGCATCGGTGTACCGGTGGAGCATGGCGGCAGCGGCGGCGACATCAACGATGCCGTCGCGGCGATCAGCGCGGTGTCGGAACACTCGCTGGCGGCGGGATTCGTGTTCTGGGGGCACCGCACATTCATCGAATATTTGCTGCAATCGCCCAACACGGCGTTGCGCGAAAAGCTGCTGCCGGAGCTTCTGGCAGGCCGACGCGCCGGCGCCACCGGCTTGTCGAACGCGATGAAATTCCTCTCCGGCATCGAGGAATTGCAGATCAAGGCGCAGCGGCAGGATTTCGGCCTGCGCGTCGACGGCAAGCTGCCATGGGTGACCAATCTGCGCCTTGGCGGCTTCGATGTCGCCGCCGCGATTCAAGGCGACGGCCATGCACCGGCATTCGTCGCGGTGCTGTCGTCCGACGACGATGGACTCGAGCGCTCCGCCGATCTTGACCTGATGGCGATGCGCGCCACCAGCACCGCTGCACTCAAGATCGACAACGTGCGCATCGGCGAGGACCGCATCCTGCACAAGAACGCCAGCGAATGGCTGCCGAAGGTGCGCCCCGCGTTCCTGGCGCTGCAATGCGCGATGTCGAGCGGCCTCGCCCGCCGCGCGCTCACTGAGGCCGGTGCACGGCTCAATCGCGAGCGCGACGTGCTGGCGCAGCCGGTGATCGAACTCGAAGCCGCGTTGCGCGCCGCCGAGGCCGCACTGCGCGACGGCCTGAACGGCAACCGTTTCGTCGAGCATCCGGCGCAACTGTTCCGCTTGCGCATTCGCCTTGCGGAAATCGCGGCGGACGCGCTGCAACTCGAACTCTACGCCGCCGGCGGCCGCGCCTATCTCTCCGGTCCCGGCGAAGGCTTCCAGCGCCGTCAGCGCGAGGCGGCGTTCCTGCCGATCATCACGCCGAGCATCGTGCAATTGAAGCTGTCGCTGCAAATCCACGAACAACCGGCGGCGATCTCCGCCATCGCGTGACACCATGACCCAGCTTGCCCTTCACACTTCGCGACACGAGGCACCGGCGCTTGAAACACCGGTGCTGCAAGCGCGCGACGTTGCGCTGCGTTATCCCGGCCAGTCCCGCGCCACGATCGAGGGATTCGATTTCGCACTGGCTCCCGGCGAAACGGTCAGCCTGCTCGGATCCAGCGGTGTCGGCAAATCCAGTCTGCTGCGCGTGCTCGCCGGCCTGCAAGCGCCGACCTCCGGCACAGTGACCATGAACGGCGCGCCGCTCGACGGCGTGCATCCGCGCGTTGCCGTCGCGTTTCAGGATCCGAGCCTGCTGCCGTGGCTGACGCTCGAGAAGAACGTCGCCTTCGGCCTCGACTTCAAGCACCAGCCGAAGCAGTCGCGGGCCGAGAGCGAAGCGCGCGTCGAGATGGCGATCCGCGAGGTCGGGCTCACGCAAGCACGCCGCAAGTTTCCCGCCGAACTCTCCGGCGGCATGGCGCAGCGCACGGCACTCGCGCGCTGCCTCGCGCGCAAGCCGGAAATCCTGCTGCTCGACGAGCCGTTCGGCGCGCTCGACGAAGTCACCCGCACCGAGATGCAGCATCTGCTGCTAAAAGTGGTGCGCGACTTCCGCACCGCCGCGATCCTGATTACCCACGATATCGACGAGGCGCTGCTGGTCTCCGACCGCATTCTGCTGCTCGGCGGCGCGCCAGCCTCCGTGATCGGCGAATGGCGCATCGATCTGCCGAAGCCGCGCGAGGATTTCATCGCCGAGCTTGGTACGATCCGCGTCGATATCCTCTCGACGCTGCGCGGCACCGCGCAACGTCGCGCGGCCTAATTCCCGTCGCGCTGCATTCGCACGCGCGCGAAACGACACCTGAAAGGTCTGCCATGTCCGCCGATGAGTTTACCCGTTTCGATGTGTCACGCCGACAGATGCTGAAGCTGTCCGCGCTGCTGACGGCCGGCGGCGCCGCGCCGCTGCTCCGCGCCTATGAAGCTCGCGCGCAAGAAGCGGACGCGCCGCTGCGCATCGGCTACCTGCCGATCACCGACGCGACGCCGCTGCTGGTGGCACACGGCAAGGGCTTCTTTGAAGAACAAGGCATCAAGGCCGAGAAGCCGGTGCGACTGCGAAGCTGGGCGCAAGTGCTGGAAGCCTTCATCTCCGGTCAGGTCAACGCCGTGCATCTCTTGTCGCCGATGACGGTATGGGCGCGCTTCGGCAGCAAGGCTCCGGCGAAGGTGGTGGCTTGGAACCACACCAGCGGCTCGGGCCTGAGCGTGCTGCCGCACATCAACAGCGTGAAGGATCTCGGCGGCACCACCGTCGCGATTCCGTTCTGGTATTCGATCCATAACGTTGTGCTGCAAATCCTGCTGCGCGAGAATGGCCTGACGCCAGTGTCGAAGCGCACCGGCAAGCCGGCCGCCAACGAAGTCAATCTCGTGGTGATGGCGCCCGCCGACATGGTGCCGGCGCTCGCCTCGAAACAGATCAGCGGCTACATCGTGGCTGAGCCGTTCAACGCCGCCAGCGAAGTGCTCGGCGTCGGCAAGATGCTGCGCTTCACCGGCGACGTCTGGAAGGATCACGCCTGCTGCCTCGTCTTCATGCACGAGCGCGACATCCAGCAGCGCCCGGAATGGGTGCAGCGTGCCGTCAACGCCATGGTGAAGGCGCAGTTGTGGACCCGCGATCATCGCGCGAAGACAGCCGCGTTGCTCTCGAAGGACAATCCGAACCAGTACACGCCGCACAGCGTCGAGGTGCTGACCAAGGTGCTGGCGCCGCCGGACACCGACGAAAGCATTTACGTCAAGAGTGGCGCGATCAGGCACGCCGACTGGCGCGAGCGCCGTATCGATTTCCAGCCGTATCCCTATCCGAGCTATACCGAGGAGCTGGTGCGCCGGCTCAAGGATACGCTGGTGGAAGGCGATCGCGGCTTCCTCGATAAACTCGATCCGACAGCCGCAGGACGCGAACTGGTCGACGACAGCTTTGTGAAGAAAGCCATCATCGCCAGCGGCGGCATGGCCGCATTCGGCCTGCCAGAGACATTCACCCGCAGCGAAGTGATCGCAGCATGAGCATGAGCTGGCCCACCGACAGTTTGACGCGCGCGGAGCGACGTGCGCTCGCGGAGCCGTCTTCGCGGCCGGCCCGCTTCAACATCGCGCGGCCGGCATGGACCAATGCGGCATTGGGCGTCGGGGGATTGCTGGCATTGCTCGTGCTCTGGTGGCTTGGCACCGACGTGCTGGCGTCGCCGGACGGATTCATCCGGCACTTTTCGCCGACCACCGCGATTCCGAAACTGATCGTGCTGCTCAGCGGACCGGACCTTCCGGTGCACATCATGGTGAGCCTGCGCCGGGTGCTGGTGGGGCTCGGCTTCGCGCTGCTGGTCGGCGTGCCGCTCGGCCTCGCCATCGGCAGCTTCCAGCGGCTCAATTCCGCGACCTCCCCTGCGTTTCAGTTCCTGCGCATGATCTCGCCGCTATCGTGGATGCCGATCGCGGTGATGGTGTTCGGCGTCGGCGACGATCCGATCTATTTCATGCTGGCGTTCGCGGCGGTGTGGCCGATCGTGCTCAACACTGCCGAAGGCGTGCGGCGCTTGCAGCCGGCGTGGCTCAGTCTTGCATCGAGCTTGGCCGCGACGCGCTGGGAAACGCTGTGGCACGTCATCCTGCCCGGCGTGCTCGGCCACGTGCTGACAGGACTGCGGCTCGCCATCGGCATCGTCTGGATCGTGCTGGTGCCGTGCGAAATGCTCGGCGTCTCGGCGGGCCTCGGCTACTTCATTCTCGATACCCGCGACCGCCTCGCCTATTCCGAGTTGATGGCGACGGTCTTAATGATCGGCCTGCTCGGCTTCCTGCTCGACGCCGGCGCCCGCGCGCTCTATCGGCTGGCGACACGCAGCCACGCGTAGCACGACGGCGTCATCCCGAGGTGCGAGCGTTAGCGAGCTTCGAAGGATCGCCGTCGTCCTTCGAGGCATTGCTTCGCAATGCACCTCAGGGTGACGGCTCCTTTTTCTATCAGACTACTTCTGACAACTCGGACACCAGAACGTCGAGCGGCCGTTTTGCACGAACCGCTTCACGGTGCCGCCACAGCCGCGCGTCCGGCACTTCTCGCCTTCGCGGTCGTAGACCTGAAACGAATGCTGGAAGTAACCGAGTTCGCCCGAGGTCTGGCGATGGTCGCGCAGCGACGAGCCGCCGGCTTCGATGGCCTGATTCAGCACCTCGTGGATCGAGGTTACCAGCCGCTTCGCATGATCGGTCGGCGCGCTCTTCTTGTCCGCAAGCGTCGCGGCCTTGCGCTTCGGCGACAGATGCGCGCGAAACAACGCCTCGCAGACATAGATGTTGCCGAGGCCGGCAACGACGCGCTGATCCAGCAGTGCGGCCTTGAGGCTGGTGGCCTTGCCCGCCGTCGCCTTCGCCAACATCGCGGCATCAAAGGCGTTGCCGAGCGGCTCCGGGCCGAGGCCTTTCAAGAGTGGCTCTTCGTCAAGCGCGGCGCGCGCGATGATCTTCATGTAACCGAAGCGACGCGGATCGTTGAAGATGATGTGAGCGCCCGACGTCATCTGGAACAGCACATGGTCGTGCGCGCGGTCCTCGTTGCGCGGGTAATGAAATTCACCGGGCGTCGCAGCGCCATCCACCGTCACCACGCGGAACGAGCCGGACATGCCGAGATGCATCAATAGCACATCGCCGGATTCGAGATCGGCCATCAGGTATTTGGCGCGGCGGCCGAGGCCCGTCACCGTCTGGCCTTGCAGGCGGGCGACGAAATCCGGCTGGAACGGAAAGCGTAAATCGGCGCGGCGGGTTTCGGCACGGACGATGCGCGCGCCCTCCATCGCCGGCTGCAAGCCGCGGCGCACGGTTTCGACTTCGGGAAGTTCGGGCATGGGCCTGCTGCTTCAGAGACTCTCCCGAATATAGGTCTCTTTTTCGTCATGGCCGGGCTCGTCCCGGCCATCCACGTCTTTTTTGCTGACGTTCCGTCAAGACGTGATTCGGCGTCATTGCCGGACTTGATCCGGCAATCCGTCCTCTTCAAAGAAGAGATGGATGCGCGGGTCAAGCCCGCGCATGACTATCACGTCGCGTCGCTCTCGGTGAACACCAGCCAGTTATAAAACGGATCGGTCACCGTCATCGTGGTGGCGCCCCAGGGCTGGCGCTCCAGTCCGGGCCGCGCGTAGCCGTAACGCTTGACAAGCAACCCGGCCTGATACTCGGCAAGACCGGCGGTTTCGATCATTACCCGTGCACCCGGCGCACTGTCGCCGTGGTGCTCGCTGAGGTGCAGCTTCGCCGCGCCCAGCGAGAGGCCCATGTAGAGCGGCAGGTCCGGCTCGAAGCGATGCTCGAACTCGACCTTGAAGCCGAGAAAATCGAGGTAAAATTCCCGTGCCTTTCGGATATCGAACATCCGCAGGATCGGGGTGACGGTGGTAAAATGCGCGACCATCGGCATTCCCCTGTAATTCGACCCGGTTAACCACGGCGCGTGGCGGATGCGACCGTTGACGGGTCTGGTGTGTAGCGTACCGCAGCGCGGCAGGCTATGGTCCGGCCCGGAGAGCATGGGCATGGAACCTACCGACCAGACCACACATTTCGGCTTCCGGGACGTCGCGCTCGGCGAGAAGCAATCGCTGGTGAACGACGTGTTCCGCAGCGTGGCCTCGCGCTACGACCTGATGAACGACCTGATGTCCGGCGGAATGCATCGCGTCTGGAAGGACGCGATGATCAATGCGCTGAACCCACCGCGCAACGACGCGCCGTTCGCGCTGCTCGATGTCGCCGGCGGCACCGGCGACATTTCCTTCCGCGCGGCGAAGGCCTCCGGCTACGGCTTTCAGGCCACCGTCTGCGACATCAACGGCGACATGTTGGCGGTCGGCCGCGAGCGCGCCGTCAAGCAGATGCTCGACGACCGGGTGTCGTTCGTCGAAGGCAATGCCGAGGCGCTGGCGTTCCCGGATCGCAGTTTCGACGCCTACACCATCGCTTTCGGCATCCGCAACGTGCCGCGCATCGACCTCGCGTTACGCGAGGCTTATCGCGTGCTCAAGCCCGGCAGCCGCTTCCTCTGCCTGGAATTCTCGTCCGTGGACGTGCCCGGCCTCGACCGGCTCTATGAGCTGTTCTCGTTCAAGGTGATCCCGCCGCTCGGCCGCGCCGTCACCGGCGACGCCGAATCCTATCAGTATCTCGTCGAATCGATCCGCAAGTTTCCGAGGCCCGCCGCCTTCGCCGACATGATCCGCGACGCCGGCTTCGCGCGCGTCAACTGGCAGCCGCTGTCCGGCGGCATCGTGGCACTGCATTCGGGCTGGCGCTTGTGATCTCCGCACTCTCGCATGTCGCGCGGCTGACACGCGCCGCTTACGT
>JAFKKL010000111.1 GCA_017305595.1 Hyphomicrobiales bacterium
CCTGCTGGGACGCGAGAATCGTGCTCCAGCAGGTCGGATATCACGCCATGTCTTGAAACTGCACCTTGCCTTCATGCAGGAAGCAGGCCTTCGAGAAAAGGCCCACATCCACTTTGTTGGGCAAGCGTACGTCTTCCATATTCGGTAAAGGCTTCGTCGCGGAATCGTATGCACGGTCTATCTGGGATATGAACGCGAAAACGCTGCCAGTCTTTCGAGCGAATCTTCTTAGAGCGACTATTTGCTCGGAGAGCGCGGGCTTGTCTCACCGTTGATCGAGAATTTGCAGATAATCGATAACAGCGACCGTTCCACGAGCCGCGCCGACAAGATGATCAGTGATGAAATCCGCACAGATATCGTCAGAGGTGACGATTTCCAGAGCATCAGCGAGGCCCGACATCTTGTCCTCTAGGGATCGAATGCGCTCGCGAGTTTGCTGATCGGTGTATTCAAGCGTGTAGAACACGGCTTTCCTGCCATCACGAATCGCATCAAGCAAAAGCTGAAGCCCCAGAAGGGTCTTTCCGTGTCCGGGCCGTGCTCCCAACAAAAGCAAATCGCCATCGGAAAGTCGTGACAGCATGTCACTCGCGGTCGCACCCATTGCAACCCTGGCGGAAAGCAAGCTCCAGCCTGAAAATCCTTCATCGCGCGCTATTCGGTCAAGCGCGGTGTGTAAGGGAACGTTTTCATTCCGGGCCAATAGCTTGGCCCGACGCTTCAACTGATAGATTGGAGCGGATAGCTTCATCACAGAACCTCCATTCCGAGCAGGAAACGCAATCCCTCCTTATGCGGCGCTCGAACAGATGGCTCGATGATCTCAGATACCCCGTATGAACAATACTTTCCCGATGGGAGGGAGGAGGCGCGGGCCAAGCCTGTCCCCGATTTATAGCTTGAGAACGGAGGTCCTAACAAGGGTTGGGGAACGTCCATGCTCAGGGAAAAAGGGCGGAAGAAGGAAATCGGGAAAGCTCGCTCGCAGACCGGGCGGGCCGCCGACGCGAGGGCTCAACCGCCGCCTGCGCGATCCCGGCCCGTCGTCCTGCGCAGGGCTTGGGCCCTGCTGGTCCTGCCGGGCAGGGATGCTCGGCCGCAGCTGCACCGGCCCGTCCGCTCCGCGGGCTGGGGGATGTCTTCGGGAAGAAGACGAGAAAAGGCCGGCAGTGCCGGTCCAAAACCCCCAACAGGAGCAATCCCATGCAACTTCTCAAGGTCGATCCGCGGGCGCTGAAGGAAAATCCCGACCGTACGCGCCAGACGAAACCCACGCCCCAGGCCGACGCGCTGCTGCTCGCCACGATCAAGGCCGTCGGTATCGTGCAGCCGCCCGTGATTACGCCGGAATCCGGTGGCGGCAACGGCTACGTCATCAATGCAGGCCACCGCCGGGTGAAGCAGGCCATCGCCGCTGGCCTCGAGGAGATTGACGTGCTCGTCGACGAGGCGCCGAACGATAATGGCGCCATGCGCTCGATGATCGAGAACATCGCCCGCGAGGCGCTGAATCCGGTCGACCAATGGCGTGCGATCGAGCGCCTCGTCGCGCTCGGCTGGACCGAAGAAGCGATCGGCGTCGCGCTCGCGCTTCCGGTGCGCCAGATCAAGAAACTCCGTCTTCTCGCGAACGTCCTGCCGGCGATGCTCGACCATATGGCGAAGGGGGACATGCCCGACGAGCGTCAGCTGCGCACGATCGCGGCGGCTTCGCACGACGAGCAAAAGGAGGTCTGGAAGAAGCACAAGCCGTCGAAAGGTGATCCGCAGGTTTCGTGGTGGAGCGTCGCGCAGGGATTGCAGAAGACGCGGATGTACGCGCGCCACGCCAGTTTCGGCGACGATCTCGCTCAGGCTTATGGCATCCAATGGGTCGAAGACTTGTTCGCTCCTGCCGACGAGGACAGTCGCTACACCAACGATGTCGAGGCATTTCTCGGCGCGCAGCAGGAGTGGATGACTGCAAATCTGCCGAAAAAGGGCCTCATCGCCGAGGTGACTAACTATGGGGAGGTGAAGCTGCCGCCGAAGGCGGAGCGTGTCTACGGCAAACCCGCGAAGTCCGACTGTACGGCGATGTATCTCGATCGTGACGGCCGCGTGCAGACCGTCCACTACCGCATGCCCGTGGCGAAGAAGCCGAAGGGAAAAGGCGCGACGGCTTCGGATAGCGGCGCCGACGACATCGGTGTCGTTTCGAAGACGCGTCCCGACGTCACGCGCAAGGGCGTCGAGATGATCGGCGATTACCGCACCGATGCGCTGCGCGAGGCGCTCGGCCACGCACCGATCGAGGACGACATGCTGATGGCGCTCTTGATCCTGGCCATCGCAGGTCAAAACGTATCGGTGACGACGGGCAGCGGGGGGGTCTATTACGGCCATAGCCGACTGGCGAAGAACGCGGTGGTGCTGTTCGACGCAGACGGTAATCTCGCCTTCGACATGGACACGTTGCGTGTCGCGGCGCGCACCATGCTGGTGGACGTCTTCTCGTGCCGGGAAAACGCAACCAACAGCGGCGTCGTCGCGCGTATCGCCGGCGAGACGATCGGCGCGGATACCTTCCTGCCGAACATGGGCTCGGAAGACTTCCTCTCCTGCCTGTCGCGTCCTGCCCTCGAAACATCCTGCAAGGACACGCCGGTGCTACCGCGCCAGCGTGTGAAGGACACGCGTGCCGCGCTCGTAGAGCACTTCAAGGAGGGACACTTCGTTCATCCTTCCGCGCTCTTCGCGCCTGATGCTTCAAAGCTTTCCGAATGGTTGTCGTCGGGCGCGACCTCGGCAGACGACGAGGCTGAAGAGAACATCACCGCAAACGGCGATGACCTCCCCGACGAAGGAGCCGAGGCGTTCCGGGAGGCAGCCGAGTAACGACACGCGCCATTCCTTCCGAACCGTTCGCCGCCGCCGGTCATCCCGGCGGCGGTTTCGTTTCTATGCACGCACACAAAAGGAGAACTCCATGTCCGCGCACACCATCATCGACAACGCCCCTGTAGGCTCGATCGTCGCCTGGTCCGACGGAACGCCGCAGCCACCGACGCGCTTCAGGAGAAAGCTCGCCGCGTGGCAGACCAACAACAGCCGAGGCCGCCTCATTCGCAAGCAGGCTGGTCGCAGCGTCGGGCGTGTCGCCCTGTCGGCCTGTTTCACCCTGCACGAAGCCGACTACGGCGCGGGCGGCGTCATCGCCATTCGCGTCCACCGGACCTTCTCGTTGGACTCGAAGCTCCGGTTCACAATCGTCGAACGTCCGGCCATCGGTTGGATCCGCTTGTTCGATCGCGCCGGCGACGACGCAGAACTCGTTTATCTCGGCGCAAATGAATCCGACGCTAAAGAGTGGCTGACACGCCACGGTTATCCGCACGCGGTGCTGGAAGAAGTTACGGCGGATGAGGTCGGCGCGGATGCCGTCGAAGGGAGGGCAGCATGACAGCCCCCTTCCCCACTGAAAGCTCGGCCGCGCAGGCTGACCCGTTCCCAAAAACTGAATTCGGCCGCAGCGGCGACGGTCTTGTCGTCGCGTGTGTCGCCGACACCGCCTTTGCCATGTTGCCGGCGCGTGACGGCCGGCATTATCTCGCGACTGCCTCGCGCATCGGCCGGCCGTTGACGGAATGGCGGCGTGAGGATTTCTACGGTTATTCCGGTGAGCTCGCCGACGAGGCGTCATTCCGTACTTGTGTCCTTGAAAATGCCGAGCACCAGCGTCAACGCAAGATGCTCGGTCGCATTGAGCAATACTCGCGTGCTCACACGCCTTGGGGTGCCTCACAGGGTGCGACGGTCTACGCCGAAGGCGTCACGGCGCACTCCACTGCCGGGCATGGTGGTTTCAAGCTTTCCGCCGAGCGGAACCGCAAGATCCACCCCATGCTGCGCGCGAAGGGCTGTTGGTACGAAGAGGACGCCGCATGGGCGATCGTTGCGATCACCTTTCCGCAACTCTT
>JAFKKL010000112.1 GCA_017305595.1 Hyphomicrobiales bacterium
GCGGCTCGGTGGCAACGCCATCGTGGCTACCTCGATGGCGGTTTTACATGCTGCGGCGGCCGCGAGCGGCATCCCGCTGTGGCAGCACCTCGCGCAAGGCCGCAAGGTGCGGATTCCGCTGCCGGAGATTCAGGTTTTCGGCGGCGGCGCGCACGCGGCGCGTCGCGTCGATATTCAGGACTTCATGGTGATGTGTCCCGGTGCTGTGTCTTTCGCGCAGGCATTGGAATGGACCGCCGAGGTCTATCTCGCTGCGGGCAGCATCATGAAGCAGGCCGGCAAGCTGCAAGGCGTCGCTGACGAGGGCGGTTACTGGCCGGCGTTCCGCAGCAACGAAGAAGCGCTCGATACGCTGGTGGCATCGATCCTCAAGGCCGGCTTCAAGGGTGGCGATGACGTCGCGATCTCGCTGGACGTTGCAGCGTCGGAGTTCGGCAAAGGCGGCACCTACACGCTGGCGCTCGATGATCGCAAACTCGACACCGGCGCGATGATCGACATGCTCGGCCGCTGGTGCGACGCCTATCCGATTATTTCGATAGAAGACCCGGTGGCGGAAGACGACGCCGAGGGCTTTGTCGCGTTCACGCGCGCTTATGGCGATCGCTGTCAGGTGATCGGCGACGATTTCCTCGTCACCAATGCGGATCGCGTTCGCAAGGCGGCAACCGATGGCGCAGCAACGGCGGTGCTGATCAAGCCCAATCAGGCCGGCAGCGTCAGCGAAACGCGCGCGGCGCTCGACGCCGGCAAGGCGGCGGGTTTCGGCACCATCGTCTCGGCGCGCTCCGGCGAGACCGAGGACGTCACCATTGTGCACCTATCGATTGGCTGGGATGCGGGGCAGCTCAAGGTCGGCTCGTTCTCGCGCTCGGAGCGCATGGCGAAGTGGAACGAGTGTCTGCGCATCGAGGAAGCGTTGGGCCGCGACGCGGTGTTCGCCGGGCGCGGCGCGCTCGGGTTTCGGCAATAATTTGGGAGCTTTCGCATGATTGTCGGGTTGGATCACGTCGTCGTTCTCGTCCGCGATATCGAGGCGGCAACATCGGCTTATGCAGCGTTGCTCGGCCGGAAGCCGGCGTGGCGCAGCGCCGACGAGGCATCCGCGTCGGTGCTGTTCACGCTCGACAACATGTCGGTGGAGCTGCTGGCGCCGGCGGCAGGTGCGGCCGGCGATCATATCCGTGCGACCATCGACGCCAACGGCGAAGGACTGGCGAGCCTGTGCCTGCGCGTCGAGGATATCGCCAACTGGCATCGGCGGCTGGATCGTCTCGGTCTCAAGCCGGAAGCGATCGGCGATGGCGGCAGCCGCAATCTGCTCGGTGGTGCATCGCTATCGTGGAAGCGCACCCGCGCCGCGACCGATGCGGCGCATGGCGTGCGGCTGTTCTTTCTCGAAATGAACGGACAACGTCCGGCCTCGGAGATCAGCGCCGATGCGCCGATCACCGGGCTCGATCATGTGGTGGTCGAGACCGCCGATCCCGAGCGCGCCGCCGCACTCTACGGCGCGCGGCTCAGGCTCGACATGCGGCTCGATCGTTCGCACGCGGATTGGGGACACCTGATGTTTTTCCGCTGCGGCGATCTCATCGTCGAGACAGTGAAGCGCGCGGGCAAGGATTATTCCGACGGCCGCGACCGGCTGTGGGGTTTGAGCTTCCGCGTCGACGACATCGCGGTGGCGCGAAAGCGGATGCAGGCGGCGGGCATCGATGTGTCGGAGCCGCGTGCGGGCCGTAAACCGGGCACGCAGGTGGCGACGGTGCGCAGCGGCACCTGCGGCGTGCCGACGATTTTGCTTCAGCCGCCGGGGCGGACCTAACGCGGCAAATCAAACCACCTCAGCGTCGTCCCCGCGCAGGCGGGGACCCAGAACCCCTGGCGTTGGTTGTTACAAAAGAAACTCCCCTTGCTGATAGAACCGAACCGCTGCGGAGTCTGGGTCCCCGCCTGCGCGGGGACGACGATTTTCATGTTGCGAGTCTGCGCACGAGGCAATTTTACTGCATCAATCCGCGCGCGCCTTGCCAGAGCAGTGCCGCCGAGATGATGAACAGCAGCACATAGGCGATCTGGTAGAACAATCCGGTCGGAGTCTTGCGCACCAGCCAGACGCCGGCGAGGTTTGCTGCGGCGGCGATGGGAAGCAACAACAGCGACGTGGTGAAGTTGGCCGTCGTGAACTGGCCGAGCGCGAGATAGGGTCCGATCTTCAGCGCGTTGATGACCGCGAAGAAGATCGTGGTGGTGCCGACCAGCGTGAGTTTCGGCAGGCGTTGCGGCAGCACATAGACCTGAAACGGCGGACCGCCGCCTTGCATCATGAACGATGTGAAGCCGGACACGCCGCCCCAGAACGCGCCGCTGGCGACGTGTCCTCTTGTCGGCGCTTCGGCTTTGCGTTGCAGCCACATGTTGGCGACGAAGGCGACGCCGACCAGGCCGACGATGATGCGGATGGTGTCGTCAGAGACATAAGAGGCCGTCAGCCACGCCAGCGCCATGCCGGCCAGCGCACCGGGCAGCATGATCTTCAGGTTGGTGGCGTCCCAGTCGCGGCGATAGACGTAGAGCGAGATCAGGTCCTGCGTGATCAGCACCGGCAGGATCAGCGCGGCGGCCTCTAACGGCGGCAGATAGAGCGCGACCAGCGGCGTCGCCGCAGTGCCGATGCCGGCAAAGCCACCTTTCGACAGGCCGAGCAGGATCACTGCGGGAATCGCAACGGAGTAGAAGAACGGTTCAGTGATGAGGGGCGGCACGATGTAACTTTGATCCAGTTTCAGCCGTCATTGCGAGGAGCGCAAGCGACGAAGCAATCCAGACTCTTGAAGAAGAAAGACTGGATTGCTTCGCTTCGCTCGCAATGACGGAAAGGGAGGTCAGCCTGTGTATTGAAATATATCACACGCCGAGCTTGCACGGCACGCTGGTGAAGCCGCGGAAGCGGGCGCGGCCGCCGCGCACCGGCTCGCCGGCCAATTCATAACGCGGGAAACGCGCGAGGAAGTGCGAGATGGCGATAGCGCCTTCCAGCCGCGCCAGCGCCATCCCGGCGCATTGGTGCACGCCGGTGCCGAAGGCGAGGTGACGGTTCGGCGGGCGCGCGATGTCGAAGCGCTCGGGATCGGGAAACTGCGCCGGGTCGCGATTGGCGGCGCCGATGCACAGCGTCACCGAGGTTTGCGGCGGCAAGGTCACGCCGCCGAGTTCGACGCTCTCGGTGGTCATGCGGTTACCGAGTTGGTTCGAGCTCTCGTAGCGCAGGATTTCCTCGACGGCGCTCTTGATCAGCTCGGGTTGCGCGATCAGGCGCGCTTTCTGTTCGGGATAACGCAGCAGCGTGACAAGGCCGTTGCCAATCAGGTTGGTGGTGGTCTCGTGGCCGGCGTTGAGCAGAAAAATGCAGTTGTGCAGCAATTCCTTTGCGGTCAGCCGCTCGCCGTCGGTTTCGCCTTGAATGAGTTTCGTCAGCACGTCGCGCTCGGGATTGCCCGGCTTGGCGCGTCGGCGCTCGACGAGAATTTCGAGGTAGGCGAGGAAATCGCGCACCGCATCGTTACCGCACTTGAAGGCTTCCGCGCTGATGACCGGCTCCAGTGCGCCGAGGATCGCCAGCGACCAGTCGCGCAAGGGCCCGCGTTCGTCGTGGGGCACGTCGAGCAGGTTGCCGATCACCTGCACCGGAATGGCGGCGGCGAAGTCCTCGATCAGCTCGGCACGGCCCTTGGCCTCCATTGCGTCGAGCAGGCGGTCGACCAGTGCGATCAGGCCCGGCTCCATCTCGGCGATGGCACGCGGCGACAGCGCGCCCATGATCAGGCGGCGTACCCGCGTATGGGCCGGCGGATCGTTGAAGACGAGACTGGTAGTATGGTGCTCGTAGAGCAGCGACGAGCCGTATTTCGGGGCAAACTCGCGC
>JAFKKL010000113.1 GCA_017305595.1 Hyphomicrobiales bacterium
GAACGGCGCCGACGCGCTAGCGGGATCGAAGCCCGCGCGTTGCAAAATGAACGGCAACATCGAGCCGGCCACCGAGCCGAACGTCACTACGCCGATCAGCGCTGCCGCCACCGTCAGCGCCACCAGCACCCAGTGCTCGCCGTAGTCGTAGATGCCGAGCTTCTGCCACGCCACCACGCGGAGGATGCCGATGACGCCGAGCATCGCGCCGAGAATCAAGCCGGTCGGCAGTTCGCGCAGCGCCACGCGCCACCAGTCGCTGAGTTTCACCTCGCGCAGCGCCAGCGCACGGATCAGCAGCGAGGTCGCCTGCGAGCCGGAGTTGCCGCCCGAACTCATGATCAGCGGAATGAACAGGGTCAGCACGATGGCCTTCTCGAGTTCGCCCTCGAAGTGCTGCATGGCGCTGGCGGTCAGCATCTCGCCGAGAAACAGCACACAGAGCCAGCCGCCGCGCTTGCGGATCATGCCCGGCAATCCGACTTGCAGATACGGCTCGTCGGTGGCTTCCATACCGCCGAACTTCTGCACGTCCTCGGTGTTTTCCTCGATGATGGTGTCGATGATGTCGTCCACCGTGACGATGCCAAGCAAATGCCCGGCCTTGTCGATCACCGGAACTGCCAAGAGGTCGTGCTTGGAGATCAGCCGCGCCACGTCCTCGCGGTCGATCAGGGGCGAGGTGGTGATCGGCTCGCGCACAGCAAGCGCCATGATGTTGTCGGAGGGCTCCCCGGCGATCAGGCGGCGCAGCGACACCGCGCCGACCAGACGGCGAGTGTAGGCATCCAGCACATAGATGGCGTAGACGGTTTCGCGGGTGCGCTCGACCTGGCGGATGTGCTGCAAGGTGCGCTCCACCGTCCAGGTCGCCGGCACGCTGACGAACTCGGTCGTCATGATGGCGCCGGCGGTGTTCTCCGGATAGGAGAGCAGGTCCTCGATGGTGGCGCGCGTGGCCGGGTCGAGCCCATGCATCAACGCGTCGCGCACCGGCTCGTCGAGCTGCTGCACGAGATCGGCGGCCATGTCCGCCGACATGCCGGCGAGCAGGATGGTCGCGGTCTGGCGCGGCAAGGCCGCGAGGATCTCAGCGCCGAAATTCAATTCCGGCTTGTCGAGAATTTGCACCGACATCTCGACCGGCAGCAGCACCAGCACCGCCGCCGCGTCGTCGGAGTCGAGTTGATTGAGGATTTCGACGTTGTCGGCGACATGACCGTCGCTCAGCCGCGAGGCCAAGGCCAGCGTGTCGACGGCGCCATCCGCCGTTTCAATAATTTCCGTCATAGCTCACCTTCGGGGACTGCCGACAACGGCAGCGCGGTGAGCTCACGCACAAGCTCAGACCGTGGGGACCGTCATCGGCAATGGACCTGGCAAATTGCCCGGACTGTCGCTTGGCATAATGTCGTGGTTTCCAGTGATGAGACGGCGGCCATGGCCAACACGTCTCGCGCCGCTGACATGGTCCCTCACGGCGGCGGCGTCAAGAAAAAAGCGCGCGATGGGCATTCGCGATGAACGGCTGGTCGTCCCCGCAACAATTGCGCGGGATCATTTGAGCAGGAAGTCAAACTCTCGCCGGACGAGAACCGCGGGAGGCCATCTTCCAGGATCTTCATGCGACGTGGTTCGGCACGTCCGCAAGATCATGCAAACCTCCGCGCAAAAGCCACGCAGATGACGATCAGTCCGGTTGCCGCGATCATCGTCCATGCCACCTGCTCTCCCAACAGGAGAGCGGCAAGAGCAAGCCCGAAGAACGGTTGCAGCAACTGCAACTGGCCGACGCCGGCAATGCCTCCGAGCGCAAGCCCGCGATACCAGAACACAAAACCGACCAGCATGGAGAAGACGGAGACATAGGCGAGACTGATCCATGCGGGCACGCCGATGCCGCTCTGCGAATTCGGCAATGTGACCATCGCCAACAGCAGCATCAATGGCGCCGCGAGAACCAACGCCCACGAGATGACCTGCCAACCGCCAAGCCGGCGCGACAGCTTCGCACCCTCTGCATATCCAAGACCGCACAGAACGATGGAGGCGAGCATCAGGAGATCGCCCGCCAGCGACCCCGATCCGCCATTGGACAGCGCGAAGGCGATTACGGTTGCGCTGCCGATGCACGAGAACAGCCAGAACAGCGGCTTTGGCCTTTCGCCGCCGCGCAGCACGCCGAAGATGGCGGTCGCGAGCGGCAGAAGGCCGATGAACACGATCGAATGTGCCGACGTGACGTGTTGCAGCGCCAACGCCGTCAGCAACGGAAAGCCGACCACCACGCCAAGCGCAACGATGGCCAGCGACAGGATGTCCTCCCGCTTCGGACGCGCCTGCCGGAGCAGCACGAGCAATCCGGCCCCCAGCACCGCGGCAATGACTGCCCGCACCGAAGTCAGAAACAGCGGCGAAAAATCGGCAACCGCCACCCGCGTCGCCGGCAGGGAGCCGCTGAAAATGATGACGCCGAGCAGACCACTGCCCCAGCCTTCAACCGATCGCACCTCGTCCATGGCACCTCGCTTTCCGCTTCAGGGATACGCGATTTGGGCTGGTGCGATCAGCTACGGATCAATACAATTTGGAAGAACTGTATTGACATAATGGACCATACACTTGAGCACCCCACGACAGGCTGAAAGCCGGAGCGGGACGCGGACCGCCGACATCATGACGGCCATCCGCGCCAGGATCGCGAGCCGCGCGCTCGGCCCCGGCGACCGGCTGCCTTCGATTCGCGCCTTCGCGAAAACGATGGAGGTCTCGCCCTCCACGGTGGTCGAAGCTTATGACCGGCTGGTGGCGGAAGGACTGATCCGGGCAAGGGTCGGATCGGGCTTCTACGTGTCTACGTCGGCGCTGCCGCCTTTGGCGTTGGCGCAGGACCTGCCGCAGACGGACCGCGCCGTCGATCCGTTCTGGGTGTCGCGCCAGTCGCTGGATGCCGATCCGGCGGCGTTGAAACCCGGCTGCGGCTGGCTGCCGCCCGACTGGATGCCGCACGAGGCGCTGCGCCGGGCGCTCCGCGGCGTGTCGCGCGCGGAAGATGCGGTTCTGTCGGACTACGGCACCACGCGAGGCTCGCCTGCCCTGCGCCGCATCCTGATGGGCCGCTTTGCCGAGGAGAGGATCGACATTTCGCCGGACCAGCTTCTGCTCACCCTGTCGGGAACGCAGGCGGTCGATCTGATCTGCCGCTTCCTGCTTCGCCCCGGCGACGCAGTGCTGGTGGACGATCCTTGCTACTTCAATTTCCGGGCGCTGCTGCGCGCCCATCAAGCCAAGATCGTCAGCGTGCCTTACACGCCCTCCGGGCCGGATATGGCGTCATTCGAAGCCGTGCTCGCGGCCGAGCGCCCACACCTCTACCTCACCAATTCGGCGCTCCATAATCCAACGGGCGCGACGCTCTCGGCACAGACAGCGCACCGCCTGCTGAACGCCGCGACCGCATATGATCTGACCATCGTGGAAGACGATATCTTCGCCGATTTCGAACCCGAGCCGTCCATGCGCCTGGCAACCCTCGATGGACTCCGCCGCGTCATCCGGATCGGGAGCTTTTCCAAGACGCTCTCCGCGTCGATCCGCTGCGGTTACATCGCCGCCCGGCCCGACTGGATCGCGGATCTGGTGGACCTTCAGGTCGCCACCAGCTTCGGTGGGCCCAGCCCGGTCGCGACCGAACTGATCGCCGGGGTTCTGGCCGGCGGCGGCTACCGCAAGCACATGGAGGAATTGCGCCGTCGGCTCGCACGCGCGCGGCGAGAGGTGACCGGGAAACTGCAACGTATCGGCATCGAACCGTGGCTGGAGCCGCGCGGCGGCTTCTACCTGTGGTGCCGGCTGCCGAACAATCACGACTCTGCCGATCTGGCGCGGACGGCGCTGGCGGAGAACGTGCAGCTCCACGCCCAGCT
>JAFKKL010000114.1 GCA_017305595.1 Hyphomicrobiales bacterium
CGTCGGCTCGGTGGCGATCGATCGCGTGCCGGCGCAGCGCCGTCTTCAATTGCTGCGTGTCGTCAGGCGTGAAAATCCGTCTTGCCGGGAGGATCACATGGGAATCGGATTCCAGGGAACCTCTTCACCTGCAATACACATCGTGCCTCGCATCGTTAAAGCCTTTGGCGGGCGCTCGCCCAAGCGTTGATGGTTGCTGCGGTCAGCGGCGCGGCGATGGACTGCGGTGGATGTGCCTACTCGCCCCCGATCCCCAGCCTGTTCGGCATACGCTTCTCGATGTTGAACTTGAGCAGCGCCGCGGAGCGGAAGATCCCGTGCGCAAATTTGCCGTAAGGCAACGTCAGGAACAATGCCATCACCGTACCGAGATGGATGGCAAGCCACAATGCCATGAAGCGTGTGTCGCGCAACAGAAGTAGCGCGAAACCGGTGACGCTCACCAGCAACAGCAGCATGATGAAGCCACGGTCCATCGCGTTCTGCTTCACGTCGGCGCGTAACGCGTTACGTCTGAGATTAAGCAAGAGCAGGCCGACCGGGCCGATAATGAGACCGATGCCGCCGAGCGTACCGAGGATCACGGGCGCGCTGGTGAAGGCATAGGGCGCGTGCAGATCGAGCAGATAGTGATACAACGTCGCCACGGAGGTGGCGGCGAAGCACAGCAGGAAGCCGTAGAGCGTGAATTGATGAAAACGGCGCCGCCACAGCGTGAAGGTGTCGTCATCCTCATTGCAGCCGTTGCCGTGACCCCCACCGAGATATCTGAGGCCTGCAATATCCTGGGTCGCCTCAGCCACTGCCGGGATATGCGCCTTGGCGGCGGCAGCGATATCAGCTGCATTGGCATTCTTCGTCGGCGAAACCTCGCGCCAAAATCTGACGACGCCGATGGCGAGCGCGAGGATCGCAAACAGGAATACGATGCCGAACAGCGACGCCAGAAAATTATGCGGGAAGATCGCATAGAAATTCCCCGCCAGCGGCTCATGGAGCAAGCGACCGTTCATGGCAATGACCAGAATCATGAACAGCGCGAGTCCGCCCGACAATGCAAAGGCAACCGTCAGGCCCGCACGCTCGTAGAGGCGACCCAAGGCGCGCGGCCAAGCATAATCCTGATAGGTGCGCACACGCAGTTTGGCCATGGCCTGCGGAACGTTGACCGCGAACTCGTGCGGCGGTGCATATTGGCAGGCATAGAGGCAGGCGCCGCAGTTGTGGCAAAGATTCGCCAGATAGTGCGTGTCGGCCTTGTTGAATTCGAGCCGGCGCGTCATGGCCGGAAACACCGCGCAAAAACCTTCGCAATAGCGGCACGCGTTGCAGATCTGCATGACGCGCGCGATCTCCTGCTCGTCGGCGGAGAGTGCCGCAACGAGATTCACGCCGCCTTCGCAAGCACCGCCCGTAACGGGCACAGCCAAATCAGTGACCGGCAGCATAAGCCAGTTCCTCCTGGAATGTCGGATGGTGATGACCGGCCCTCGCAGCGGCATTGACACCGGCGATGCGGCCGAACGCGGTGCCGATGCTCATGCCGACACCGGCGGTGTACCCCTTACCGAGCACGTTGCCGGCAACCATTTCGCCGGCAGCGAAAAGATTGCTGCTCGGCACGTCCTTGAAGCGAACGGCTGCCGTCGCATCGGTCTTCATCCCCAGATAGGTGAAGGTAATGCCGGGCTTGAGCGGATAGGCATAGAAAGGAGGCGTATCGATCACTCGCGCCCAATGCGTCTTGGCGGGTGTCACCCCTTCGGTGCGGCAATCGTCGAGCGCGGTATGATCGAAGGTGCCCGGACGACAGGCGGCGTTATAGGCGTTCAGCGTTTCCATGAAGGCCGCAGGATCCAGCCCGATCTTGACGGCAAGTTCCTGCAACGTGTTCGCCCTGGTGCCGTCGAACACTGGCGGCATGAAGCGGCCGATGGCCTTCTGATCGATGATCGACCAGGCCGTCTGACCGGGCTGCTGCGCCACCAGACGTCCCCAGATCGCGTAGCGCTTCGGCCAGAAGTCCTCGCCCTCGTCATAGAAACGCCTGGCTTCACGGTTGACGACGACACCCAGCGACACGCAATCGATCCGTGTGCAGATGCCGCCGTCGTAGAGCGGCGCGCGGGCATCGATGGCAACGCAGTGGGCTTGGGTGGGATCGCCGATGGAATCCGCACCGGCATCGATCATGAATTTGAGGAGAACGCCCTGATTAAACCGCGTGCCGCGGATCAGAAAATTCTCGGCGGTCCACTCCCCGCGCTCGTTCTGCCCCCATGCTTCGCGCTGCCATTCGAGATTGGACTCGAATCCGCCGCAGCCGAGCACGCAACTCGTGGCCGTGATGCGTTCACCGGCCTCGGTGATGGCGGCGATGAAACGACCGTCCTTGAGTTCGAGGCTTTTCACCGGCGTGTTGTAGCGGACCTTGACGCCCAACGCCTCGGCGCTGCGGTAATAGGCATTCACCAGCGCCTTGCCGCCGCCCATGAAGAAGGCATTGGTACGGGCCACGTGCAATGCGCCCGACAACGGCGGCTGGAAGTGGACCCCATGTTTTCTCATCCACGGCCGACAGCGCGACGAATGACGGATCACGAGACGCGCCAGAGGTTCGTTGGTGATGCCGCCGGTCACCTTCAACAGATCCTGCCAGAACTCCTCTTCCGGATAGGCTTCGACCAGCACATCCTGTGGCACGTCGTGCATGCAGCGCAGATTGCGCACGTGCATGGAGTTGCCGCCGCGCCATTCCTTCGGCGCCGCTTCCAGCAGCAGTACCGACGCGCCCGCCTCCCGCGCCATCAGCGCCGAACACAGCGCCGCGTTACCGCCGCCGATGACGAGAACGTCAGGATTGAACTCGGCCGACCCGATCCGCGCCGACGACGCGTTGGCGTCCGGGGTTGTGCGCTTGTCACCGTTGCGCTCGTTGCCGTGCATGATGTCTCCGTCGGTCCGTTCGGATAGGCTGCGTTGCAATGCTGACGATCCATACCCGCGCGGAAGCGCAGAATACGCGCAACACAAGTTCAGTGAGCATTTCGATGCGTCGCACATCCGCAACGCACGTCGTTCGATCGAATTGATCGAGCACCAGCCGCGCAGCGTCCGGTCCGAGCACTTCGGGGTCGTAACGGATCGCTGTTACACGCGGTGTGGTCATGAGCGCAAGATCGCCGTCGTTTGCAGCGATCACACGTTACGTCTGACGGAACGCATAGACGAAGACAACCTTCGCTCTGCGACAGGCCGCGCACATTGAAACGATCCGCGCCTGCAGCCTTACCGGAATTCGGAAGATCTCATTCGTTCATCGCGACGGGCAGTTCGAAACCTCGATCGCGTGAACCACCTGCGGCTTGTTCTCCTGCTCAATGGAAAATCAGCGCAGCGACGTCGGAATAATTCGACCAAGATAATCTCGCGATCTGGATCGCTGTTGGTGCCCAGTCGACCTCTGCAGATGCGCGAGGTGAAACCGGCCAAATGACCTCCCAACCGAGCGGCATCCCTCGCCGGGCAAGGTCGGTCGAAGGCTGTCTCCAGCCTCGGAACAGAACAAGTTCAAAACTAAATAATTGCGGCTACTTGCCGCTAAGCCATTGAAAACAATGGCGCGAGAGACGGAGCTCGAACCCGCGACCTCTCAGAAGCGCTGACGGCAAACACTCACGCACAGTGGATTGAGGGCCACCCGCGACGGGCTTAATTCCATCGGCGGAATACCATGCTGGCATTCACGCCCCCAAAACCGAAACCGTTGGAAATGGCGTACTCCATGCTCATCGGTCTGGCTTCGCGTGAAACGATATCGATCCCGTCCGCCGCCGGATCGGCGGTGGTGAGATTCAGCGTCGGAGGCGCAATCTGATCGCGAAGAGCCAAGGTCGTGAAGATCGCCTCCAG
>JAFKKL010000030.1:0-3246 GCA_017305595.1 Hyphomicrobiales bacterium
ATGAAACGGCCGGTGTAGAGCAACTCCGAGGCACGCGACTGGCCAATGATGCGTTGCAGGATCGCGCACGCGCCCATGTCACAACCGGCAAGGCCCACCTTGTTGAACAGGAAGCCGACCTTGGCGCCGGTCGCGGCGATCCGCATGTCCGAGGCCATGGCGATGATCGCGCCGGCGCCGGCGCAGATGCCTTCCACCGCCGCGACGATCGGCTGCGGACAGGCGCGCATCGCCTTCACCAGATCGCCGGTCATGCGCGTGAACGCGGTCAGGCCCTTGGTGTCCATCTCCACCAGCGGCCCGATGATCTCGAACACGTCGCCGCCGGAGGAGAAGTTGCCGCCGGCGCCGGTCACCACCACCGCCTTCACCTCGTCGTCCATGGCGCAGGCGCGGAAGAAATCGGTGAGTTCGCGATAGCTGTCGAAAGTCAGCGGATTCTTCCGCTCCGGGCGATTGAGCGTCACGGTTGCAACGCGGTCCACCACCGCAAGCAGGAAATGTTTCGGCGAATACATCGCCAGCGGAAGCGTGACGGGATTGGCGGCTCTGCTCATGCGACCTCCGAAGCGTCGAGGAATGAAGCGCTCATCAAATTTCTCCGCCGGCGACCGGAATCGCCTGCCCGGTGACGGCGCTGGCGCCCTCGCCGCACAGCCACAGCACGCAGTCGGCGACTTCGGCGGGCGTGACGAGGCGGCCCTGCGGATTGTGCTTGGCCAGTTCGGCGATGGCCTCCTCGCGCGAGCGACCTGTCTTCGCCATGATGTTGTCGATGCTGCCGGCGACGAGATCGGTATCGGTGAAGCCGGGACACACCGCATTCACGGTGATGCCTTGCGCCGCCACCTCCAGCGCCAGCGCGCGCACCAGTCCGACCACGGCGTGCTTGGCGGCGACATAGGCGCTGACATAGGCGTAGCCTTTCAGCCCGGCCGTGGAGGCCACCGCGACGATGCGGCCGCGCTTGCGCGCCTTCATCGACGGCAGCACCGCCTGCGCGGCGTGGACCACGCCCATCAGGTTGACGTCGACCATGCGACGGAACATGGCCGCGTCGGTCTTGCCGAACGGTGCGGATTCCGCCGCCCCCGCATTGGCGACGAGGATATCGATCGGCTGCCGCGCCGACGCTTCCGCGATCGCCGCATTCACTGCCGCCTGATCGGACACATCCGCGACCAGCGCATGATGCGCCGCGCCCTCTTGCACCGCGCGCTCCAGCGTGGCGCGGTCGCGGCCGAGAATGGTGACGGTCGCTCCCGCGCGCGTCAGCGTTTCCGCGATGGCGCGGCCGATGCCGCGTCCGCCGCCGGTGACCAGCGCATGATGCGAAGCCGACAAATTCGACACGTTGCCTCCTGATAGGTCACCCATCTCATTATTTTAAACTTCAAGCTTTTGCAAGGAACGGCCATTGCCCGCCCGACATGAACGCGTCGCCACGACCAGCATTGAAAATTCCTTCAATTCTAAAACTATCGCTTTTCATATATCTCCGGCCTGCTAGGATCGGACCGGGATGAACGATCCGGAGGCGCGGCGTGGCGGAGCCCGACAAAATGACGACCGGCGACGGTCGCTTCACCTATCAATCCGCCGGCGAGATCGGCGCTCCGGCGCTGGTGTTCCTGCACGGCATCGGTGGCGCGGCGCGCGCCTGGCGCGATCAGCTCGACAGTTTTGATAATCGCTATCGTACCGTCGCCTGGGACATGCCGGGCTACGGCGGCTCGAAGCCGCTGGAGACCACCAGCATCGAAGCGCTGGCCGGCGCATTGAAGGATTTTCTGGCGCAGCTTTCGCTCGAGAAGCCGGTGCTGATCGGCCATTCGATCGGCGGCATGATCGTGCAACAGCTTATGAAGACCGACCCCAAGCTGCCGCACGCCATCGTGCTGGCGCAGACCAGCCCGGCCTTCGGCAAACCGGACGGCGACTGGCAGAAGACGTTCATCGAGGCGCGGCTCGGCCCGCTCGAGCGCGGCGAGACCATGGAGCAACTCGCGCCGACGCTGGTGAAGGAACTGGCCGGCACCAATCCCGATCCACGCGGCATGGAGCTGGCGCGCGACTGCATGGCGAAGGTGCCGGAAGCCACCTATCAGGCTACCATGCGCGCGCTGATCGGCTTCGACCTCCGCGACATCCTCAAATACATCAAGCTGCCGACGCTGCTGCTGGCCGGCTCCGAAGATACCAATGCGCCCGCGCCGATGATGAAGAAGATGGCGAGCTTCATTCCCAAGGCCACCTATGTCGAACTCGAAGGCGTCGGCCATCTCGCCAATCTCGAACGGCCGATGATGTTCAACGCCGCGCTCGCGAGTTTCCTCAGCGCCAATCCGCTGCCCAAAGAGCAATCTTCATGACCGCTCCCATTGCCGCCGCTAAACCCGCCGCCGCAGCCGCGCCCGACGCGCCGCTGTTCGATCCGAAAGCCTTCCGCCTTACCGATGAACAAGCCGGGATCATGGCCCGCGCGCGGCATCTCGGGCAGACGGTGTTCGCCGGCCGTGCCGCGACTTACGACCGCGAGGCGGGCTTTCCGGTCGAGAATTACAAGGACCTGCACAAGGCCGGCCTGCTAGGCATCGCGATCCCGAAAGCGCTCGGCGGGCTGGGCGCCAACTATCAGACCTACGCGCTGACCGCCGCCGAGATCGGCCGCTACTGCGGCGCCACCGCGCTGACCTGGAACATGCATGTCTGCTCGACCTTGTGGTCCGGCCCGCTCGCCGACGATCTCGAGATGGACGCAGCGACCCGCGCCGAGCACGCCCGCCGCCGCGCGGTGCATTACAAGCGCATCATCGATGACGGCGCGATCTATTCGCAGCCGTTCTCGGAAGGCGGCGCGGCCGCCGCCGGCGGCGTTGCCTTCGGCACCGAAGCCAAACCGGTGAAAGGCGGCTGGCTGGTCAACGGCAAGAAAATTTTCGCCTCGCTCTCCGGCCACGCCGATTACTACGGCGTGCTCTGCACCGAGATGGCGGAAGGCGAGAAGGCATCGCGCCGCAACACACTTTATCTCGCGGTGCCGGCGAAAGCCGAAGGCGTCTCTGTCGTCGGCGACTGGGACCCGCTCGGCATGCGCGGCACGGTTTCGCGCACGCTGATCTTCCAGGACGTGTTCGTGGCGGAAGACGAAGCGCTGATGCCGCGCGGCGTCTACTTCAAGGCGGCGTCGAGCTGGCCGCATATGTTCCTGACGTTGTCGCCGACCTACATCGGCCTCGCGCAGGC
>JAFKKL010000030.1:3309-48848 GCA_017305595.1 Hyphomicrobiales bacterium
ACCCGACCAAAGCGCAGGTGCTGCGCGCCTACGCCGCACAGTTCTCCGCGATGGAAGGCGCCAATGAGATCGCGACGCTGGCGATCCGCACCTGCGGCGGCCAGGCGATGCTGAAATCGCTGCCGCTGGAACGCATCTATCGCGACAGCCGCTGCGGCTCGCTGATGTTGCCCTGGACCGCCGAACTCTGTCTCGACCGCATCGGCCGCGAAGCGCTGTACGAGCCCGGCGAGAGCGATGAGTAGCAACGATCATCCTTCGCGGCTCGCCGAAGACGGCGAGCACCTCAGGATGACGATCACTGCCCCAGCCGTCACCCTGAGGTGCCGTCGCGCAGCGGCGGCCTCGAAGGGCGGCGGCGAGACACGATGGAAGCAGGCGTGTGAGAGACAGCGTCATGCGCGGGCTTGACCCGCGCATCCATCAATTCGAAGAGAGATGGATGGCCGGATCAAGTCCGGCCATGACGCTTACTCTATCTGCCGCCCCGGCCCGCACCTCACAGGCTTGAGAAGATGGACCTCTCCGATCTCATCGCGCGCAACGCCGCTTTCACGCCGGACAAGGCGGCATTGCGCTTCGAAGGCGACACGCTCGCTTACGCGCAGTTCGACGCACGCATCGCGCAAACCGCCCGCGCGCTGAAATCGGAATACGGCATCGCACGCGGCGACCGTGTCGCCATCCTCAGCCTCAACCGCCCCGATTATCTGGTGCTGCTTTACGCCTGCGCGCGGCTGGGCGCGATGCTGGTGCCGATGAATTTCCGTCTCGCGGTGGCCGAGCAGATGTTCATCCTTTCCGACGCCGTGGTGAAGGCGCTGTTTGTCGAGCAGGCTTTCGCCGACGTCATCGCGCCGCTGCGCGAAGGACTTCCCGACGCCAAAATCGTCGGCCTCGATTTCTCACCAGAGCACGGCTTCGCATTCGATACGCTTCTTGACCGCGCCAACGGCGACGGCCGCAATCCGCACGTCGATCTTCAGGCACCGCTGCTGATCGTCTACACCTCCGGCACCACCGGCCGCCCCAAGGGCGCGGTGCTGCGGCAGGAGGCGCTGTTGTGGAACGGCGTGATGAGCCAGCACATGCACGGCCTCACCTCCGACGATCATATTCTCACCGTGCTGCCGTTCTTCCACGTCGGCGGGCTCAACATCCAGACCACTCCGGCACTGCATCACGGCGCCACCGTGACGATCCACGCCCGCTTCGCGCCGGACACAACGCTTGCAGCATTCGCAAACGAACGCCCGACGCTCACCGTGCTAGTGCCCGCCACGATCCTCGCGGTGACCTCGCATCCGGCATGGGCGACGACGGATCTCTCATCGCTGAGAGCCATCTCCACCGGTTCGCAGATCGTGCCGCAGGACCTGATCGATCGCATCACCACGCGTGGCGTGCCGGTGCTGCAGGTCTACGGCTCCACCGAGACCTGCCCGATCGCCGTTTACACGCGACTCGGCGGCGACCTGTCGCGCGATGGCTCCACCGGCCTGCCGGGCCTGTGGTGCGAGGCCAGGGTGATCGACGACGACGGCCATGAATTGCCGGCCGGCAGCGCCGGTGAAATCGCGGTGCGCGGGCCGAACGTGTTCTTCGAATACTGGGGCAACGCAGAAGCAACACGCGAGGCGCTGCACGACGGCTGGTTTCGCACCGGCGATATCGCCACGCGCGATCCGGACGGATACTTCTTCGTGCAGGACCGCAAGAAGAACATGATCATCTCCGGCGGCGAGAACATCTATGCCGCCGAGATCGAGCGCGTGCTGCTGGAGCATCCCGACGTCGCCGATTGCGGCGTCATCGGCCGGCCCGATCCGAAATGGGACGAGGTGCCGGTGGCCTACGTCATCTGTCGCGAGGGCGCCGCGCCGCGCGCCGATGTGCTCACCGCGCATGTGCAGGCCCAGCTCGCCCGCTTCAAGGTGCCGCGCGATTTCATTTTCGTCACGGAGTTGCCACGCACCGCGCTCGGCAAGGTGCAGCATTTCCGGCTGAAGCAGATGGCGGAGGGTGGGACGTGAGCACACGAGAGGCCGTCATCCTGAGGTGCGAGCGAAGCGAGCCTCGAAGGATGATAGCCGTCGCCCTTCGAGGCCATTGCTGCGCAATGGCACCGCAGGGTGACGGCTCCTTCCACCTCAACACCCGGACATGGCTGACATCATGATTATCACCGTACTCGGCGGCGGCAACGGCTCCTTCGCGGCGGCGGGCGACTTCGCGCTACAGGGTCACGAGGTGCGGCTGTGGCGGCGCGACGCCGACGCCGTCGCGCAGCAACGCGCGGAAGGCTCGCGCATCGTCGTCAAGGACTCGCGCGGCCGCCACGACGCGAAGCTGGCGCTTGTCACCACCGACATCGCGGACGCCGTGCGCGACGCGAAACTGATCCTCTGTCCCGCTCCCGCCTTCGCGCAAGCCGACATCGCTCGGGCGCTCGCACCGCATCTCACTGATGGGCAGGTGGTGTACCTGCCGCCCGCGACCTTCGGCTCCTTCATCTTCGCCAAAGCCATGCATGACGCCGGCAACCGTGCCGAAGTGTCATTCGCCGAAACCGGCACCTTGCCGTGGCTGACGCGCAAGCACGGTCCGTTCGAAGTCGCGATCACCATCCGCGCCAAACGTCTGCCGACCGGCGTATTTCCGCTGAAGAACGCGTTCCACGCCATCACCGTGATCGGCAAGGCATTCCCGGATGTCATCGAGCCGTGCGGCGATGCGCTGTCCGGCGCGCTGATGAATGCCGGACCGATCATCCATCCGCCGCTGATCGTGATGAACGCCGGACCGATCGAACATTTCGAGCGCTGGGACATTCACAAGGAAGGCACGCAAGCCGCGATCCGCCGCGTCACCGATGCGCTCGACGCCGAGCGCATCGCCGTACGCGAGGCGCTGGGCTACGGCGGGCCGCATTTTCCGCGGGCGCATCACTACGCCAGGGAAGGCGAACAATGGATGTACGGCCGCGGCTCGCACGACCGCCTCACAGATAGCGGCGATTGGCGAGAGCGGCTGGTGCTCACCGAGCATCGCTACATGCGCGAGGATTTGCGCGTCGGATTGTCGTTCCTGGTGTCCGTTGCACAACTCGCCGGCGTCGCAACGCCGCTGGCGAAAGCCTTCCTCGCCATCGGCGGCGCGATCTGCGGCGAAGACTTTTCGCGCGACGGCCGCACGTTGCAAAGCGTCGGCCTCGGCGGCCGCGACAAAACCGCGTTGCAAAAGCTGCTGAAGGACGGCTTTCAATGACCGCGCGCGAACCCATCGCCGCACTCGGTGCCGGCCGCATGGGGCGCGGCATTGCGATTGCCTTTGCGTTTGCCGGCCACGAGGTCGTGCTGGTGGATTTCAAGCCACGCGACAAGGCCACCTTCGACAAACTCGCGAACGATGCGCTGGCCGACATCCGCACCACGTTGGATATGCTCGCGCGCGTCGGAATGCTTGCCGGCGACGACGTCGCGCCGATCCTGTCGCGCGTGCGCGTGTTGGCGGAAGCCGATGCCGCGCCGGCGCTGCGCAATGCGGCGATCATCTTCGAGGGTGTGCCGGAGGTTGTCGATCTCAAGCGCGAGGCGCTCGCACGAGCTTCGCAACTCGCCGGCCCCACGCCGATCATTGCTTCCACCACGTCGACGATTCTCGTCGACGATCTGTCCAGCGCGGTCGTGCGGCCGGAACGTTTTCTCAACGCGCACTGGCTGAACCCAGCCTATCTGGTGCCGCTGGTGGAGGTCTCGCCCGGCAAGACCACCGATGCGGCGATCACCGCGCGCCTCAAAGCTGTGCTGGGATCCATCGGCAAGGTGCCGGTGGTCTGCGCCGCCTCACCCGGCTACATCGTGCCGCGCATTCAGGCGCTCGCGATGAACGAGGCCGCGCGCATGGTGGAGGAAGGCGTTGCCTCCGCTGACGAAATCGACAAGGCGATCAAATACGGCTTCGGTTTCCGCTTCGCCGTGCTCGGGATGCTGGAATTCATCGACTGGGGCGGCGGCGATATTCTGCACTATGCCAGCCGCTATCTCGCCGAGGCGCTGGACAGCGAGCGTTACGCCGCGCCGGAGATCATCGGCCGTAACATGGAGCAGGGCCGGATCGGCCTCTCGACGCGACAAGGCTTTCTCGACTACGCGGGCATGGATGTCGACGCCTACCGCGAGGCGCGATTGAAAGCGTTCGTCGAGTTGCTCAAGCACTTCGACCTGGCGCGGAAGCCGGTCGTTGGGAACGGCTGATTACGCCAGCGCGTTCCGTGCGGCGACAAGTGCTTCCGCTTCCGTCGCGACGAAGGCCATCGGATACGGCGTTGCTTTCTGCCGCTTGTCGGCGGAGCGCAGGAAGTCGGCGCGCAGCACTTCATCCTCGACGACATAGACAGTGGCGCAGACCCACGCGCCGAGTTGCGCCTTGCGCGACTTCATCCATAGCGCCATCGGTTTGCCGGCCGGCGGTTGCGGCCGCTGCGCGGCGTTGACGATCACGGCGAACGGCTGTTCTTCACCGAGAATCGCGTCGTATTCCTGTGTCCAGAGCGTGCCGTCGTCCTCACTGGCGAGCGGCGCGCCGGTGCCTTCGTAAATTCCAGGCTCGACCCGTCGAAAGAACTTCATCGCTGCACTCACGTCATCGCGTTACGCAATGAGGTAGCGCGCGGGCGTGAACGCCTCAACCGGCATAGACTGGAATAGATCGAAGCAACGGCGCGTTCTTATCCGAACACGTCCAGCACTTCGCCGTCGCGGATCACGGTGGTGCCGTCGAGCGTGATGGTGGTGCCGAACATCGGCAGATCAAAATGGCCGGCGGTGTAGCGGCCGGCGAATTCGTTGGCGCCGGTGGAGAACAGGAAGTTGCCGGACACCGCACGAATCTCGGTGCCGTTGGTGTCGTTGAGATCGTACATCGTCAGCGCTTCGTAGCGCGCGTTGGGGTTCATGCCCCAGCCGACATGCGACACCGCGTAAGCCTCGCGGTCGCCCCACGCGGCGAGATAGCGCTTCATCATCTCGGCGTCGGCGCCCTCGCCTTTGAGTTCGACCACATAGTCGTCCTCGATGACCATGTTCACCGCCGAGGTGAGATAGCGCTTGAAGGTGAGGTTGATGTCGCCCGCCGCCATCACCAGCCGGCCGTTGACGCCACCACTCTTCGGGAAACTCACCACGATGCCGCCGGGCCAGTGCGCCAAGGTGCCGGGCTTGTCGGTCCAGCCCCAGACGCCGACGCTCGGCGCGCCCTCCATGTTGACGTCGAGATCGGTGCCGGCTTTCGAGGTCACCGTCATGCGTTTCGTGCCGCGCAGCATCTTGGCGGCGGCGCGCACGCGCTTTTCCAGCGCGCTGTCCGGCACCATGCGCTCCAGCGCTTCCGGGTGCTCATTGGAAATCACCAGAATGCGCGCGCCGGCTTTCAGAATGTCCGGCGTCTCCGGCGCATGCATCAGGCCCTCGATGGTGCAATCGACCACGAAGCCTGCCTGCTGCAAAGCGCTGACCACCGGCCCGAGTTTCTGGATCGCCTCGCTGGCGCCGGTGGAGCGCACCGGCACCACCTGTTTGTTGCGCGGCGTCGGCAGCACGACATGGAACGGCCGCGCGCCCATGCGCAACAGGGCCAGTTCGGCGATGTGAACGTTGAGCGCGCGCGATTGCGTTTCAGAGAGAATGGCGGCGGTGTCGCCCGGCTTCACCGCGCAGCGCTCGAACACCTCGCAGAACGCGTCGATCCATTTCGCCTCGATGCGATCTGCCTGCATGCCTTCGCTCCTCATCACGCGATTATCGTTGGATGATAGGCGGCGCCGTGTTACATGAAAAGGAATATTTTTAGAGTTAAAAGAGTGGCGGCATCACGCGCCGCACTCCGATCCGTCGTCCGGGACAGTGACGGGAGCACCGATCATGGCGGAAGCACCCAGGAAACCTGCGACGGGACCCATCAAGCCCGCCGACATCGCGCTCGATCCCGCCGCCTTCCGCAAGGCGCTCGGCCAGTTTCCGACCGGCGTCGCGGTGGTCACCGCCACCCATGACGGCCATCCCATCGGCATGACGGCGAATTCGTTCGCCTCGGTGTCGCTGGCACCGCCGCTGGTATCGTGGAGCGTGGCGAAGTCGTCGCCCAATCACGATCCGTTTGTCGCAACGGAAGCTTTTGCCGTGCATTTCCTCGGCGCCGATCATCGCGATCTCGCGCTGCGCTTCGGCCAACGCGGCATCGACAAATTCGCCGGCCTCACGCATACGCCCGGCGAGACCGGCGCGCCGCTGATCGAAGGACTGGCGCCGATCTTCGAATGCCGCGCCTGGGCGCGCTATCCCGGCGGTGACCACACCATTCTCGTCGGCGAAGTGGTGCGCATGGTGGAGCGCAACCACGAACCGCTGCTGTTTCATTCCGGGCAATTACGCCGCATCGATCCGCTGCGCCGCGCGCCGCCGCTATCGAGCGACAGTTTTGCCCGCAACTACCTCGCTTATCTCCTGGCGCGTGCCAGCTTCAACGTCTCGAATGAATTCCACGCCCGCCTCGGCGAATGGCATTTGTCGGTGCCGGAATGGCGCGTGCTGGCCTGCCTGATGGACGTCGAGGGCTTGTCGGTCGGCGAACTCGCGGCGATGGCGCTGATGAAGCAGCCGCGCCTCACAAAAGTGCTCGACCGCATGGAGCGCGACGGCCTGCTGCAACGCCGCGCCACCGCCGGCGACCGCCGCCGCGTCACGCTGCACCTCACCGCCGAGGGCCGCGCCCGCGTCGCGCCGGTGCTCGCCGCCGCCAAGGCGCATGAGACGGAGTTGCTGAAGCACTTCACCGACGCCGAGCGCGCCACCATCAAGCACGCGCTGGACCTGCTGATCGACCGCGCGCGGACGGGGTGAGGCGAAAGCTGACCTCTCTGCGTCATGGCTCGATGAACCGGGCGCAACACCTCAGTCGTCGTGGCCGGATTTATTCCGGCCATCCACGTCCTTCTTGCATCCGCGCCCTAAAGACGTGGATGCCCGGGACAAGCCCGGGCATGACGGTTGAGAGGTTGTCGTCCCTTGCGGACGGAATGAGACCATCCGTCATTGCGAGCACGCGGATCGGCGTTTCACGCCGTCCGAGCACAGGCTCCGCGAAGCAATCCAGAAGCCCACTCAGAAAGAACTGGATCGCTTCGTCGCTTGCGCTCCTCGCAACGACGGAATCCCCTGTCTCGTCGTCCCCGCGAAGGCGGGGACCCAGACTCCGCAGCCTATGTGAGTTGCGGTATCGTTCTTATCGAAATGAAGTAGAGCCGTTCGAATCGTCTCATACCTACGAGAACAACAGAGGCAGGGAGTCTGGGTCCCCGCCGTCGCGGGGACGACCCTCACCCTACTGCAACGGCGCGACGATGCCTTCCTTCTTGAACTGGCTGACGTCCAGCTTCTTCGGGATCATGCCGGTCGCGGCGTAGGTGTCGAGCATCTGCTGGATCGCCGGGAAGTTCGGCGCGGCGCCGGGATCGCGGCCGAAATCGTTGTCCTTCAACAGATAGGTTTCCAGCACCGGGATCGGCGCCTTCATGATCTCGTTGACCACCTTCAGCGTCTCGTCGCGATTAGCCAGCGCCTTCTTCATGCCGAGCGTGAGGTCGCGGACATAGGCTTTCACCAGGTCCGGATTCTTGTCGACGAAATCGGCGCGGCAGGCATCGAGGATGTGCACGATGTTCTTCTGCTGCTCCGACAGCGAGAACAGCTTGCGCATTCCGCCCTTGGCCTCGGAGCGCGCGGCGAACGGCTGGTTCATCGGCGCGGCATCGACGCGACCGGACCGCACCGCATCTTCCGACAACGAGAAGCCGAGTTCGACCAGCTTGATATCCTTCTCCGGATCGACGCCGTTCTGCTTCAACAGCAATGCCATCGGCCCGTAGATGCCGGAGCCGAGCACGTTGATCGCCATGGTCTTGCCCTTGAGGTCGGCAATCGTTTTGATCGGCGAGTCGTCCTTCACCGCCCAATACACCGAGAACCCGCCCGGCTTTTCATAAACGTGCTGCGCGACGATGTAAGCCTTCAGGTTGCCCGAGGCCGCGCCCTGCGCCAGCGACAGCACGCCTTGCGTGGCGCAATCCAGCGCGCCGGCGGCGAGCGCCTGCGTCATCGGCGCGGTGCCCTGAAACTGAACCCACTCGATCTTGTAAGCCTTGCCGATATCGGGGAATTCGGTCGGCCGCCGCATCATCCAGTATTTCGCTTCCTCCGCCGGAATGGTCCAGCCGACGCGAATGGTCTGCTGCGCCTGTGCGGACGTTGCCGCACCCAAGGCCAAGCCGCACACGGCCAGCCCCGCCATCATCGCGCCGCCCATCCACTCGCCGATCGCGCGTCCCCGCATCGCCCTCTCCCTCGATTTTTCACAGCAACGCTGTTCACCTGTTCTTGAAGCAATCCTTTCATGCCTCAAATGATCAGGCAATATGCTTTGTGGCGCTATAGAATGCCGCATAGACTGATGCATGTCATAATGGGATCGCATTGGCGGTGAGAGTATTGTCCCCATGAGCAACGACTTCTTTTCCGATCTGCTGGCGTCGATCTCCGAACGCGGCCGCAACCTGTTGCGGCGAAGCGGCTGGAGCAACGCCGCGCCGGTGAACGCCGGCGGCATGGTGGCGCTGTGCGAGGGGCTGCTGTCCGGGCGCGGCGAAGCCTCCGGCACTGTGCTGGCGCGCGACGTGCTCGATGCCTATCGCGGGCTCGACGATGCCGACCGCACCGCGTTCTTCGAAGCGCTGGCCAGCGCCTTCGGTCCCGATCGCGACAAGGTGGAGAAGGCCATCGAGCTGTGGCGCAGCGGCGTCGGCGGCGCGGGCGGCAGCCTGCATTTTGCCTCGGAGCCGCGGCGGCAGGAACTGTTCCGCCGCCTCAACCGCGCGCCCGGCGGCACCAGCGAACTGGTCGGCATGCGCGCCGATCTGCTGAATCTGAGCAAGGATCGCAAGGACCTCGATACGGTCAATCGCGATCTCGAACACCTGTTCATGTCGTGGTTCAATCGGGGGTTTCTCGTGCTGCGCCGTATCCACTGGTCGAGCCCCGCCAACATTCTCGAAAAGGTCATCCGCTACGAAGCGGTGCATGAGATTCACGACTGGGACGACCTGCGCCGCCGCATCGATCCGGTAGACCGGCGCTGCTACGCCTTCTTCCATCCGGCGCTGCCGGACGAGCCGCTAATTTTCGTCGAGGTGGCGCTCACCGAGGGCATCCCCGGCGCCATCGCACCGCTCTTGGCAAAGGACCGCGTGCCGGTGCCGATCGAACGCGCGCGCACCGCCGTGTTCTATTCGATCTCCAACACCCAGCGCGGGCTTGCTGGCATTTCCTTCGGCAACTTCCTGATCAAGCAGGTGGTGGAAGAACTGCGCCGTGAACTGCCGAAGCTCGACAGCTTCGTCACGCTGTCGCCGGTGCCGGGCTTCATGCGCTGGCTGAAGCGCGAGCCGGAATTGCCGCTCGGCGATGACGAACGCGCCCTGCTCGCGCATCTCGACGACGACAACTGGATCAACGATCCCGAACTGGTGGAGAAGCTGCGCGCGGTGATCGAGCCGCTGGCGGCTTATTACTTCCTGAAAGCCAAGAACCCGCGCGGAAAACCGGTGGACCCGGTGGCGCGCTTCCACCTCGGCAACGGCGCGCGGCTCGAGCAGATCAACTGGCTTGGCGATGTCTCGTCGAAAGGCCTGCGCGAATCCGCCGGCGTGATGGTCAACTACCTCTACCGCCTCGACGACATCGAGAAAAACCACGAAGCCTACGCCAACGACGACGAGGTGGTGGCGTCGAATGCAGTGAAGAAACTGCTCAAGGGTGAAGGACGACGGCTGCTGGATTTAAGGTTGTCGTAAGCGTTATCCGTCGTCCCTGCGAAGGCAGGGACGACGCTGATCGCAATCCAACCGCAACCACCACCATCATTGCCGTGCGATCAAAACGTCACACCTCGGGAAACCCGCGCAGCAGATACTTGCGCAGGCCGTAAAGCAATCCGTTCAGCGTCAGCCCGAGCAGCGAGATCGTGATCAGCGGCACGAACATATCCACCGTCTGGAACGTGCGTGCGGCACCGACCAGCAGGTGGCCGAGGCCGTCGGTGGAGGAAATCATCTCGGCGAGAAACACCACGATGCACGAGATGACCAGCCCGATACGGCAGCCGGTGAGGATCGACGGCAGCGCGGCGGGCGCGATCACCTTGAACAGGATCTGCCAACGCGGCGTGCCGGCGGCGAGCGCCGACCACACCAGTTTCTGCTCGACCATCGACGCGCCGTAATAGGTCGACAGCAGAATCGGAAACAACGCATCCAGCGTCACCAGCGTGATCTTCGAGGCGTGATCGAAACCGAACAGGATGATCAGCGCCGGATAGAGCGCGACCTTCGGCAGCGGCGCCAGCACCTGCACCAGCGGCCGCACCACGGCATTGATCGCCGGCACCACCGCCGCCGCAAGCCCGATGCCGACACCAAGCACCACCGCGACCAGGAAGCCGGCGAACAGCCGGATCAACGTCGCCAGAATATCGTCGAGAAAGCCGACGTTGCCGAGTTGCTGCGCCAGCCGCAGGAACACCTTGCCCGGCGGCGGCAGCAGCGACGGCGGCGCATAACCGAAGCTGCACAGCGCCTGCCACACCGCGAGCACGAACAGGATCGGTAGTGCACCCATCAAGGCCGTGGCGAGGCGTTGCGCGCTCATGACGCCCCCAGCAAAATTTCCTGATGCGGCTCGGCCCACTTCACCAGCCGCCAGCGCAGCTTGTCGAACGCCGCATCCAGCACGATGCCGAGCGCGCCGATGATGATGATCATCGCGAACACGGTGTCGTATTGCGCCATGTCCATCGCGTTGAACAGGATGTTCCCCGCGCCCGACTGCCGCGCGATCATCTCGCTGGTGACCATGGTGATCAGCGCCAGCACCAGGCCGGTGCGGCAGCCGGTGAGGATTTCCGGCAGCGCCGCCGGCAACACGATGCGCACCATACGTTGCAGGCCGTTCAACCCCATCGCCGCACCGGACCACAGCATCTTTTCCTCGACCGCCTTCGCGCCCTGGAAGGAGTGATAGATCACCGGCAGGCTGACGCCGAGGAAGATCACCAGCGTTTTCGAGGCGTCACCGACGCCGAGCCACAACATGATGACCGGCATCAGCGCCGCCTTCGGCACCGGATAGATCATCATCAGCAGCGGATTGAAAAACGCGGAGACGCGCGCGCTACGCCCCATCGCGAGCCCGAGCGGAATTGAAATCAACACCGCGAGCGAAAAGCCGATCACCATGCGCCGGATCGAGTCGAGAATATTGAGAAGCTGTTCGGGATCGCCGAGAATCTGCGGCACGGTCTGCAACGCGTGCGATGCCGTGGGAAAGCTCTCGGTGTCGAGCCACAGCGCCGCGATCTGCCACACCGCCAGCAGGCCGAGACAGGCCAAGAGCGGCGACAGCTTCGCGATAATGCTACGCGCGGACGTCACGAATGCTCCGCGTCGTCGCGGCCGTCGTCGATCATGCGTTCGATATCGACGACGTATTTCTGATAGTGCGAGTCCAGCAGCAGTTCGGCGCGAATGCGCGGGCGCGGCAGATCGATATCGACAATCTGCTTGATGCGCCCCGGCGCGCGCGTCATCACCACCACCTTGTCGGACAGGAACACCGCCTCCTCGACCGAGTGCGTGACGAAAAGCACCGTCTTGCGATCGCGCTCCCAGATGTTGAGCAGGTCGTTCTGCAAGCGCGTGCGCGTATGCGCATCGAGCGCACCGAACGGCTCGTCCATCAGCAGCACCGACGGGCGATAGGCCAACGTGCGCGCGATCGCAACGCGCTGCTTCATGCCGCCGGACAATTCCTTCGGATAGAAATGCTCAAAGCCCTTGAGCCCGACCATCTCGATCAGGCGCAGGCTCTGCGCTTCGGCCTCGCCGCGCTTCACGCCCTGCTGCCGCAGGCCGTACGTCACGTTGCCGAGCACGGTCTTCCACGGAAACAACGCGAACTCCTGAAACACCGGTCCGCGATCCGGCCCCGGCCCGGTGATCGTCGTGCCCTTCATCCGCGCAACGCCCTCGCTCGGCGCAACGAATCCGCCGACGATGTAAAGCAGCGTGGACTTGCCACAACCCGATGGCCCGAGGATCGAGACGAACGCGCCGTCATCAACCGTCAGGTTGATATCGGAGAGCGCGAGGTGGCTCTTGCGGCCCGAGGTTTCGAACCGCTTCGAGACGGACGCGATTTCGATCATGGCGCGCGCGCGTTCGCCGGACGTAGCTCCGGTTCCGGTGTCGATCTCCGGCCGCAACGGCACCTGCATCCGTCCCCCTGTTGATCTTCGTTCTGACGGCGGGGACAGTTTGCGGACTTTGCCCCGCATTGCAATCCTCGGACCTGCCGTTCGGCGAATTATTTTAAGATTGAAACGTGTCGGAGAGCCCGCTTCGCCACCGAATTCGGCGCCACAATCGTGCCTCGGGATCGCCGCAAGAATCCCGCCGCCAAAAACTAGGCGGCAAGCGCCCGCATTTCGGCATAGAGATCGGCCTTGCCCTCGAAGCCGATGCCCGGCAATTCCGGCATGGTGATGTAACCGTTCTCGACCTTCACCCCATCGGGGAATCCGCCGTAGGGCTGGAACAGATCGGGATAGCTTTCATTGCCGCCAAGCCCGAGACCCGCCGCGATATTCAGCGACATCTGATGACCACCGTGCGGAATGCAGCGCGATGGCGACCAGCCGTGCGTTTTCAACACTTCCAACGTGCGCTGATATTCGCAAAGCCCATACGACAACGCGCAATCGAATTGCAGGAAGTCGCGATCCGGCCGCATCCCGCCGTAGCGAATGAGGTTGCGCGCGTCCTGATGACTGAACAGGTTCTCGCCGGTCGCCATCGGTCCCGGATAGAATTCGGCCAGCGCCGCCTGCAACTGATAATCGAGCGGATCGCCGGCTTCCTCGTACCAGAACAGCGGATAATCGCGCAGCATCTTGGCGTAGGCGATCGCGGTTTCGAGATCGAAGCGGCCGTTGGCATCGACAGCCAGTTGCGCCTGCGATCCGATTTCCTTCAGCACCGCCTCGATGCGCTCACGATCTTCCTCGATCGACGAGCCACCGATTTTCATCTTGACGACGCTGTAGCCGCGATCGAGATAGCCACGCATCTCCTGCCGCAGTTTATCGAGACCCTTGCCGGGATAGTAATAGCCGCCCGCCGCATAGACGAACACGCGCGGATCGGCGGTGCGACCATGGCGCTCCGCGAGCAAGCGAAACAGCGGCTTGTCCGCGATCTTCGCCACCGCATCCCATACCGCCATATCGATGGTGCCGACCGCCACCGAACGTTCGCCGTGTCCGCCCGGCTTCTCGTTGGTCATCAACGTCGACCAGACTTTATCCGGATCGAGATTGTCACCGCCGTCGTCAAGCAACGTCTTCGGATCGGCTTCGGTGAGCCGCTTCGCGAAACGTTCGCGGATCAGCCCGCCCTGCCCGTAGCGGCCGTTCGAATTGAAGCCGTAGCCGACCACCGGCTTGCCGTTGCGTTCGACATTGGTGACGACGGCGACGAGGCTGGTCGTCATCTTCGAGAAATCGATATAGGCGTTGCGGATCGCGGAGGCGATCGGCTTGGTCACCTCGCGCACGTCGACAATGCGAACGGACATCGTGACTCCCCTTGCGCGGATCAGCTTGCGCTGTCGCGGAAATACGGTTCGACCGTGCCGCTCAGCTTGATGGTCAGCGGATTGCCATGACGGTCCTTGGCGACGCCGGCGGGCACACGAATCCAGCCTTCGCTGACGCAGTATTCCTCGACGTTATTCTTCTCGACGCCCTTGAAGCGCACGCCGATATCGTAGGCCAGCAGATCGGCGTTGTAATACGGACTGCGCGGATCGGTCGACAGCCGGTCCGGCAGTTGAGCCGGCGTTGGGTTGGTGTTCTCGTTCAAAGCAGCGCCTCGATTTCCCTGGTCAGACTTTCGGGTCGTGTGGTCGGCGGATGCCGCGCAACCACCCTGCCCGCCTTATCGATCAGGAACTTGGTGAAATTCCATTTGATCGACGCGCCGAGCAGGCCCGCTTTCTCACGTTTCAGAAATTTGTACAACGGGTGCGCGGCATCGCCGTTTACATCGATCTTCTCGAACATCGGAAAGGTCACCGCGTATTTGCTGTCGCAGAACGCCGCGATCTCCGCCGAGTTGCCCCGCTCCTGCTGCCCGAACTGGTTGCAGGGAAAGCCGAGGACAGCAAAGCCGCGCGGCGCGTATTGGCGATAGAGGTCTTCGAGACCTTTATATTGCGGCGTGAACCCGCAAGCGCTGGCGGTGTTGACGATCAGCAGCGTCTTGCCTTCGAACTCCTTCAGCGCCACCTCATGGCCATCCAACGCACGAGCCGAAAAATCGAAGATGCTTGTCATGGCTCGCTCGCTGTTCCTCAGCCAGCCGGATCGACCGGCGACGCCGGCGTGCCGCCTGCCTCGATCGCTTCGCCGGCGAGCAGGCACAGGTCTTCGCGATAGCGCCCCGCGACCACCTGCACGCCGACCGGCACGCGTCCGACCAGTCCGGTTGTCACCGTCAGGCCCGGCAACCCCATGAACGGAAGGCCGACCTGCGGCATCTGCGCCCGCCACACCCGCGCGAACGATGCATCGTCCTTGAGATCGAGTTGATCCTCGAACGGCAGTTCGCCGGACACCGGCATCACCAGCACCGGATAATCTTGCAGGAAAAGTTGCCACGCGCGGGTCAATGCGGCGCGGCGCTGTACGATCGCCGAAAGCCCCGCCGCATCGAGCGGATAGACCTTGTCGCGGCTGCCACGCAGGCAGGCCAGCGCGCCGGGGTCGCCTTCCTTTTCGGCCGCCGCCAGCATTGCCTCGAAGCCGTCGCCAAGCCAGAATTTCCGCTGCAACTCGGCCGCTTCGTTGAGCGGCGGCGTATTCGCGACCTCCTCCACCATCCAACCAGCGCTTTGCAGCCGACGCGCGGCGTCCTTCAACGCATCGATCACTTCGGGAACGGTTTCGAGCCCATCGGGCCGCAAGCACAGCGCAGCTCGGCGCGGCATCGGCGGCCCTTCGAGCGGTGCCGGCACCCACCACGGATCGCGAACGTCCTGTTGCGACATCGCGGCGAGCGCGATGCGCAGATCACCGACGGTCCGCGCCAGCGGACCGGACACGGCGGAAATCTGCGGACACAATGGCCGTTCCGCCAGCGACAGGTTGTGAGCCGCGATGCGCCCGAGCGTCGGCCGCAGACCGTGAATGCCGCAGGCGTAAGCCGGATAGCGCACCGATCCGGCGATGTCGGTACCATGGCCGATATGACCGATGCCGGCGGCGGTAGCCGATCCCGCGCCGCCCGACGAACCACCTGGCGTACGTCCCGGATCGCGCGGGTTCTTGGTGTGGCCATGCAACTGATTGTTGGCGAACCAGCGATAGGAGAACGCCGGCGTGTTGGTGCGGCCGACGATCACCGCACCGGCACGACGCATGTTCGCAACGACGGGATTGTCTTCCTTGGCGATGTGATCGCGCTGCGCCTTGATGCCGTTGGTGGTGGCAAAGCCGGCCTGATCGACATTGACTTTGATGGTAATGGGCACGCCAGCCAGCACGCCCGGATCCTTGCCCTCGTCAATGGTCTTGTCCACCGCCGCTGCCTGCGCCAGCGTATCGTCGGGCCGATAATCGACCACGGCATTAATCTTCGGATTGACCGCCTCGAGCCGCGTCAACGCCGCCTTCGCCGCCTCCACGGCTGACACTTTTCGCGAACGAACCAGCGCGGCCAGTTCAGTTGCCGGGAGACGCCAAAGATTATCCATCAACTCGCTCCATCCTTGATCGCGGTCTTGTCAGTTGCCGCTCTCTGAGGGTTACGGCGTTTTCGCGTGGATTGCCACCCGCGCGATGCGCGCCTGTTTTCCACCCGGCTTAAATGTGGAAGCGCAAAGAATGCTGCATTGCGATAGCTTTCCACGAGGCCCACGCGGCGTCATGCTGTCCTGCGAATTTACGATGGCCCTCGATCCGAAACCCCGTAAGTTGCCATGGACAAATCGGGCTGCCCACCAAGTAGGCCCGCCCGCAACAACAAGTGAATACGAACGATGATGCCTGACGCGGCAGGAACGCAGACCAGCGAACGCAGCGACCCCTACACGCCCCAGACCACGCAGATGCTGCCGGTCGGCGATGGCCATGAACTTTACGTCGAGACCGTTGGCAATCCCGACGGCATACCTGCGGTGTATCTGCATGGCGGCCCCGGCAGCGGTTGCCAGCCCGATCATCGCAAATTATTCGACCCCAAGCGTTGCCGTACGGTGCTGTTCGATCAGCGCGGCTGCGGACGCAGCCGGCCGAAAGGCAGCCGCGACAACAATACGCTGCCGCATCTGATCGCCGACATGGAAGCGATCCGCGAAGCCCTTGGCATCAAACGCTGGCTGGTCAGTGGCGGTTCGTGGGGGGCGACGCTGGCGCTGGCCTATGCGGAAGCTCACCCCGAGCGCGTCAGCGGCATCGTGTTGCGAGCAACCTTTCTCGGCACCCGGGCGGAGGTCGGCGCGGCCTTTTGCGATGTGCTGCCGCGTCTCTACCCCGGCCTCAACGACGACTTTCTCAGCCTGTTAACGCCGCAGGAACGCACGCAGCCGCTCGATAGCTACTGGCGACGCATCCTCGATTCCGATCCGGCCATCCATGGTCCGGCCGCGCGGGCGTGGCACGATACCGAACGCATCCTCTCCGAACACGCGCCGAAACAGACGCGGCTCGATCTCGCATCGCTGACATCGTCGCGGCCGCTGCCGTCGACGCCGTTTATGGAAGCCTACTACTTCCGCAACGGCTGCTTCATGACGCCGGGGCAGTTGCTCGCGAACGCATCCCGCCTGCATGGCATTCCCGGTATCATCGTGCAGGGCCGCTACGATCTGTTGTGCCCGCCATCGACGTCGCACGCGCTCGCGGCGGCATGGCCGGCGGCGGAGGTGCGTGTGATCGAAAGCGCCGGGCATTCGCTGTACGATCCTGGCATCCGTGATGCCGTCATCAAGGCCACCGCGGACCTCGTGGCCAGCCATTCGCTTTGAGACCGCTGATATAAGGACGCCTGCCAATGCCGATCGCCGCCAAGGGAATGCTGCTCACCTCGATGGATGTCGACCCAGCGGACGAAGCGGACTTCAACCGCTGGTACGATCGCGAGCATATCGCCGAGCGCGTCGGAATCGATGGCTTCGTGGAGGCGCGGCGCTACATCGCCCATGTCGGCAACCCGAAATATCTCAGCCTTTATTCCACCGCGACGTTCGAAGCGCTGGACAGCCCGGCCTATCGCACCGCGCTCGCCAATCAGACCGCATGGTCGAAGCAGAACATCGCTCGCTTCCGCAACATGATCCGCGCGGTGGCGCGCATCACCATGAGCAAAGGACAAGGACGCGGCGCCGTGCTCGGCATCATCCGGCTCCGTCCGATCGACGCCGACAAACTCCATGCCTTCCTGACGCCCCGGCTCGATCCCGAGATGCTGGAAGGCGGCATCTCGATGCATCTGCTGGAAAGCGATCCCGGCCTGTCGAAGTCGCTCACTGACGATGGCCCGAACCCCGGTGCGAGCGACTGGTTCGTGCTGATCGACGGAACGGACATAAAGCCGGTCTCGAGAGCCATGGCGCTGTGGTGGATCTCGCCGACGCCGGTCAGATCATCTCGTCCGGCATTTATCGCCTGATGTGGGATCTCGCGAAGAGCGATCTCTAGAACACCAAGCTCTCACCGTGAGCTTGCCTGCGCTTGACGCGCATCGGCTCCGCGTGTCTCGAATGGCTATGCTGCAGCGCCGCAATCGAGGCTGCGACAACACGTCGTCATGCTTTCCGATCACTTAAAAATGCATTTGCACTCCGCAGCGGATCATATTGAATTATTATACTTCTAAGACCATGATCCAAAGAGAAGTAACAAGGGCGGCACACACCGAACGCTCGAAACTGCGAAAGACCGCGCGGCTGAGCCACCTTCCGAAGCGCGGATTTGGGATGGGAATGAAACCGACCGATATCTCGGCGCCTGACTATTTTCACAAAGTGGTCGATTGCCAATGGGCCTGTCCGGCACACACGCCGGTTCCTGAATATATCCGACTGATCGCCGCGGGCCGCTACAGCGACGCCTACATGATCAACTGGAAGTCGAACGTGTTTCCGGGAATCCTCGGGCGCACCTGCGACCGGCCTTGCGAGCCGGCCTGCCGCCGCGTCCGTGTCGAGGACGAACCGGTGGCGATCTGCCGGCTGAAGCGCGTCGCCGCTGACTACAAGGACGACATCAAGGATCGTCTGCCGAAGAAGGCCGCGACAAAGAACGGCAAGCGCATCGCCCTGGTCGGCGCCGGACCAGCCTCACTGACTGTGGCCCGCGATCTCGCGCCGCTCGGCTACGATTGCGTGGTATTTGACGGCGATACCCGCGCCGGCGGCATGATGCGCACGCAGATTCCGAAATTCCGCCTGCCCGACAGCGTGATCGACGAGGAGACGAATTACATCCTCGACCTGGGCGTCGATTTTCGCGGCGGCACGCGCATCGACAGCATGAAGGCGCTGCTGGCCGAAGGCTACGATGCCGTCGTGGTCGGCTCCGGTGCACCGCGCGGTCGCGATCTCGATATTCCAGGCCGCAAGGAGGCCGCCGCCAACATCCATATCGGCATCGACTGGCTCTCCAGCGTGTCGTTCGACCACATCCATTCCATCGGCAGGCGCGTCATTGTGCTCGGTGGCGGCAACACCGCGATGGACTGCTGCCGCTCGGCGCGCCGCCTCGGCGGCGAGGACGTCAAGGTGGTGGTGCGCTCCGGCTTCGAGGAGATGAAAGCCTCACCCTGGGAAAAGGAAGACGCCGCGCGCGAGGGCATTCCGATCCACAATTTCCTTGTGCCGAAGGAATTCCTGCACAAGAGCGGCAAGCTGACCGGCGTGGTGTTCGAGAAGGTCAAGGCCGAGTATGACGCCAAGGGCCGAAGGAAACTGATCCCGGCCGGCGAACCGGACGTGACGTTCGAATGCGACGACGTGCTGGTCGCGGTCGGGCAAGAAAATGCCTTCCCGTGGATCGAACGCGATGCCGGCATCGCCTTCGACGAATGGGGAATGTCGACAGTTTATAATGTCACCTTTCAGTCCACCAATCCCAAGGTGTTCTTCGGCGGCGACGCCGCGTTCGGCCCCAAGAACATCATCTGGGCGGTAGCCCATGGCCACGAGGTGGCTGTCTCCATCGACAAGATGCTGCACGGCGAGAACATGGCCGAGCGGCCACTCCCGGCCATCACCGTGGTGAACCAGAAGATGGGCATCCATGAGTGGAGCTACAAAAGCGAGATCATGCCGGACCAGCGCTACGCGGTGCCGCACCGTGATAACGCCACCGCGCTCAGCAGTATCAAGGCCGAGGTGGAACTTGGCTTCGACGCCAAGCTGGCGCTCTCCGAAGCCGGACGTTGCCTGAACTGCGACGTCGAGACGGTGTTTTCCGCACCGCTGTGCATCGAATGCGACGCCTGCGTCGACATCTGCCCGATGGACTGCATAACCTTCACCGAGAACGGCGAGGAAGACGATCTGCGCCAGCGTCTGCACGCACCCGCCCTCAACCTGAGCCAGGATATTTACGTCGCGGATGGTCTGAAGACCGGCCGCATCATGGCCAAGGACGAAGACGTCTGCCTGCATTGCGGGTTGTGCGCCGAACGGTGTCCCACCGGCGCATGGGACATGAACAAGTATTTCATCGAAATGACCCACGCAGGCCCGGCATGTCGCTAACCGCCGTCAACGATTTCGTCATCCGTTTCGCCAACGTCAACGGCTCGGGCTCGGCCAGCGCCAACGAAATGTTCGCCCGCGCCATCATGCGGATGGGCATTCCGATGTCGCCGCGCAACGTCTTTCCCTCGAACATTCAGGGCCTGCCGACTTGGTATGAAGTTCGCGTCACCGAAGCGAGCCATCTCGGCGCGCGCGGCGGCACCGACATCATGGTGGCGATGAACCCGCAGACCTATAACGCCGACGTCGCCTCGGTCGAGCCGGACGGCTACCTGATTTACGATTCGACGCGCGCGATGCCGCCGGGCAAGCCGCGCACCGACATCAACCTGATTGGCATTCCGCTGACCGCTATCTGCAACAAGGAATATAGCGATCCGCGCCAACGCCAGCTGTTCAAGAACATCATCTGCATCGGCGCGCTGTCAGCGCTGCTCGACATGGACATCACCGAGCTGGAAAAGCTGGTGGGCGAGCAGTATCGCAGCAAGGAAAAGCTGATCCAGCCGAACATCCATGCGCTGCATCTCGGCCGTGATTACGCCAAAGCCAATTTCAAGTGTCCGATCGGGCTCAAGCTCAAGCGTTCCGACAAGGTCGGTGACCGCATCCTGATCGAAGGCAACGCCGCCGCCGCGCTCGGCGCGGTCTATGGCGGCGCGACCGTGTGCGCCTGGTATCCGATCACGCCGTCGTCGTCGGTAGCGGAGAACTTCACGAAGTTCTGCGGCAAGTATCGCCACGATCCGGCGACCGGCGAGGCGCGATACGCCATCGTGCAGGCCGAGGATGAGATCGCTTCCATCGGCATGGTGGTGGGCGCGGCATGGAACGGCGCACGCGCTTTCACCGCCACTTCCGGACCCGGCATCTCACTGATGCAGGAGCTGTTCGGCTTCGCCTACTTCGCGGAAATTCCCTCCGTCATCATCGATGTGCAGCGCGCCGGGCCCTCCACCGGAATGCCGACGCGCACCCAGCAGTGCGACTTGATCAACTGCGCCTACGCCTCGCACGGCGACACCAAACACATCCTGCTGATGCCGGAAGATGCCGCCGAAGCGTTCGAATTCACCGCCGGTGCGTTCGACTATGCCGACCGGCTGCAAACGCCGGTGTTCGTGCTGCTCGATCTCGATATCGGCATGAACCATCGGCTGTGCCGGCCGCTGCAATGGGACGATGCCCGCCTCTATGACCGCGGCAAGGTGATGACCGCCGCCGATCTTGAGGCTGGCAAGGATTTCGGCCGCTATACCGACGTCGACGGCGACGCCATTCCGTTCCGCACCTATCCCGGCACGCACCCGACCAAAGGCGGTTATTTCACGCGCGGCACCTCGCACGACGCCCGCGCCAAATATTCCGAGGAAGGCGCGGATTACGTCGAGGGGATGCAGCGGCTGTTGCGCAAGCACGAAACCGCCAAAGGCATCCTGCCGCGCCCGCTACGGCACGATGCTGGCAAGCCGACACGCTTCGGCGTAATCTATTACGGCTCGACCGCGCCGGCGATGCATGAAGCCGCAGAGATCCTCACTGCGCGCGGCCATACGCTAGACTTGATGCGGGTGCGAGCTTTCCCGTTCCATCAGGACGTCGCGAGCTTCATCGCCGACCACGACTTCGTCTTCGTCGTCGAGCAGAACCGCGACGCGCAACTACGCTCGCTGATCGTCAACGAACTCGACATCGATCCGGTACGGCTGGTGCCCATCCTGCATTACGACGGCACCTCGATCACTGCGCGCTTCATTTCCGGCGCAGTCGGCGATCGGCTCGACGCCTTGAAAGTCACGCCGCTGCGAAAGGCGATGTCATGACCTATCTGACCAAGCCGAAATTCCATCACCCTTCGCTCCCGAAGAACGCGCTCGGCTACACGCGACGCGACTATGAGGCCGCGACGTCGACACTGTGCGCCGGCTGCGGCCACGATTCGATCTCGGCGGCGATCATCGAAGCCTCGTTCGAACTGGCGATCGAGCCGCATCGTGTGGCCAAGATCTCCGGCATCGGCTGCTCCTCAAAAACGCCAACCTACTTCCTCGGCGCCTCGCACGGCTTCAATTCGGTGCATGGCCGGATGCCGTCGGTGCTGACGGGTGCCAACCTCGCCAATCGAGACCTGATCTATCTCGGCATCTCCGGCGACGGCGATTCCGCCTCGATCGGCTTCGGCCAGTTCGCTCACGCGCTGCGACGCGGCGTCAACATGACCTATATCGTCGAGAACAACGGCGTGTACGGCCTGACCAAGGGGCAATTCTCCGCCACCGCCGACCGCGGCTCGAAATCGAAGAAGGGCGCGGTCAACACCGACAATGCCATCGATCTTGCGGCGATGGCACTGCAACTCGGCGCGACCTTCGTGGCGCGCTCGTTCTCCGGCGATAAGAAGCAACTGGTGCCGATTATCAAGGCCGCCCTCGCGCATCGCGGCGCCGCGTTCATCGACGTCATCTCACCGTGTATCGCCTTCAACAATCATCCCGGTTCGACCAAGAGCCTCGATTACGTCCGCGCTCACAACGAAGCGGTCAATGCACTCGACATTATGATTGGCCGCGATGCCATCACCGTCGATTACGAGCCCGGCAAAGTGGTCGAGGTCACCCAGCACGACGGCTCGGTGCTGACGATGCGCAAGCTCAATGACGATTATGATCCCTCGGACCGGCTGGCAGCGATGAATTTCCTGCAACAGGAAGCCGCCAAGGGCCGGATCGTCACTGGGCTGCTCTACGTCGATGGCGAGGCCGACGACCTGCACGGCCATTTCAACACCGTGGCGACGCCGCTGAACCAGCTCAACGAACCCGAACTGTGCCCGGGCTCGAAGACGCTGGACAAGATCAACGCCGGGCTGCGCTAACCCGGCCTCCCCCACCTCACGAAATTGCGACGGCGTCCCCGGCCTGGCCGGGGAACCCTTTGCCGCGCCGTGCGTCAACCCCAGCCATCCGCACCGCGACCGGACGCCCGCCCGGCATCCCAAATGCCCGCGACCGGCCGCGCAGTCTTCGGATCGGTTGACAAAATTCGGCCGCAGGGCAGAACACATGATGGAACCTGCCCTCCTCCTCACAGCGAACAAGGCATCATGAATCCCGTCAAATCTCTGCAAAAGCACGGTCAGGCCGTATGGCTCGACTTCCTCGCCCGCGGATTCATCGCCAAAGGCGACCTCAAAAAGCTGATCGACGACGACGGCGTGCGCGGCGTCACCTCCAATCCGGCGATCTTCGAAAAAGCCATCGGCTCCTCCGACGAATATGACGGCGCCATTGCCAAGGCGCTGAAGCAGGCCGACCGCCCGGTCACGGCCCTGTTCGAGGCGGTGGCCATTGAGGATATCCAGAACGCCGCCGACGTGCTGCGGCCGGTCTACGACAGCCTCAAGGGTGCGGACGGCTTCGTCAGCCTCGAAGTTTCGCCCTATCTCGCCAACGACACCAATGGCACCATTGCGGAAGCCGAACGGCTGTGGCGCGAGGTCAACCGCCCCAACCTGATGATCAAGGTGCCGGCGACGCCGGAGGGCCTTCCCGCCATTCGGCACCTGACCACGCAGGGCATCAGCGTCAACATCACACTGCTGTTCTCGCAGAAGGTCTATCAGGAGGTGGCGGAAGCCTATCTCGCCGGCCTGGAAGAGTATGTCAGCAAGGGCGGCGATCCGTCCCATGTCGCCAGCGTCGCCAGCTTCTTCGTCAGCCGCATCGACAGCGCCGTCGACAAGCAACTCGACGACGCCATCGCCAAGGCCAATGACCCTGCCGAAAAAGCCCGGCTGAAGGAACTGCAAGGCAAGATCGCTATCGCCAACGCCAAGATGGCCTATCAACACTACAAGAAATCGTTCGCCGATTCCCGCTGGCAAAAACTCGCCGCCAAAGGTGCGCGGCCGCAACGGCTGCTGTGGGCTTCCACCGGCACCAAGAACAAGGCGTATAGCGACGTGCTCTATGTCGAGGAACTGATTGGGCCAGACACCGTCAACACGGTGCCGCCGGCGACCCTCGATGCCTTCCGCGATCACGGCAAGCTGCGGGACAGCCTCGAGGAGGATATCCCCGGCGCCGAACGCATGCTGACCGGCCTCGCCAAGACCGGCATCTCGCTCGATGCCGTCGCGGCAAAGCTGGTGGAGGAAGGCGTGCAACTGTTCGCCGACGCCTTCGACAAGCTGCTCGGCGCGGTAGCGCACAAGCGCGCGACGCTGCTCGGCCACGCAATCGATCCGCAAGCGCTGTCGCTCGGCGACAAGCTGGCGAAAGCGGTCAGCACGGGCACGGAAGACTGGCGCGCGGCCGGCACCATTCGCCGGTTGTGGCAACGCGACCCATCGGTCTGGACCGGCAGCGACGAGGACAAATGGCTCGGGTGGCTTCACAGCGTCAGCGCCGAGCAGAAGAAGCTGGCCGACTACACCGATTTCGCAGGCTGGGTGAAGCAGCAAGGCTTCACCCACGCCGTGGTGCTCGGCATGGGCGGCTCAAGTCTCGGGCCGGAAGTTCTGGCGAAAACCTATCCGCAGGCGAGGGGCTTTCCGAAGCTCCACGTGCTGGACTCCACCGATCCGGCGCAGGTGGCGCGGATGGAAGCCGCCGTCGACCTCGCCAAGACGCTGTTCGTCGTCTCCAGCAAGTCCGGCGGCACCACCGAGCCGAACGCGCTGAAGGATTACTTCTACGGCCGCGTCGAGGCGACTGTCGGCAAGGGCAAGGCGGGAAATCATTTCGTCGCCGTCACCGATCCCGGTTCGTCGCTGGAGAAGGTTGCGAAGCAGCAAGGCTTCGCGCGCACTTTCTTCGGCGATCCTGCCATCGGTGGTCGTTATTCGGTGCTGTCGCCGTTCGGCCTCGTGCCGGCGGCCGCTGCCGGCATCGACATCGCGCGCCTGCTCGATCTCGCGCAAGCGATGGTTCGCTCCTGCGGTCCCGATGTGCCGCCGCAGGAAAATCCCGGTGTGCAGCTTGGTCTTGCGCTTGGCTGCGCCGGCCGTGAAGGCCGCGACAAGGTGACGATGCTGGCGTCTTCCAAGATTGCCGACTTCGGCGCATGGGCCGAACAACTCATCGCCGAATCCACCGGCAAGAACGGCAAGGGCCTGATTCCGATCGACGGCGAAACGCTCGGCGATCCGACGGTCTACGGTCATGATCGCATTTTCATCGACATGCGCACGGAAGGCGAAAGCGTCTCCGCGCATGAGGCGAAACTCGCGGCGCTGGAGAAAGCCGGCCATCCGGTGGTCCGCATCGTGCTGTCGTCTATCGAGCATATCGGGCAGGAATTCTTCCGTTTCGAAATCGCGACCGCAGTGGCCGGCGCGGTGCTTGGCATCAATCCGTTCGATCAGCCCGACGTCGAGGCCGCGAAGATCAAGACTCGCGAACTGACGGCGGCGTTCGAGAAGACAGGCAAGCTGCCCGACGAAAAACCCGTGGCCGCCATCGACGGCGTTGCCATCTATACCGATTGCGCCAACGACGCGGCCCTGCGCAAGGCCGGCGCAGACGGCAATCTCGGCTCCTGGCTAAAGGCTCACCTCGCCCGCAGCAAGCCGAACGACTACGTCGCGCTGCTCGCCTATGTCGATCACGATCCGGCGCATATCGACACGCTGCAAGCGATGCGAATGGCGATCCGCGACCGTCGCCACGTCGCGACTTGCGCCGAATTCGGCCCGCGCTTCCTGCATTCCACCGGACAAGCCTACAAGGGCGGACCGGACAGCGGCGTGTTCGTGCAGATCACCGCCGACGACGCCAAGGACCTTCCGATTCCGCAGCAAGCAGCGAGCTTCGGCGTGATCAAGGCGGCGCAGGCGCGTGGCGACTTCGACGTGCTGACCGAACGCGGCCGTCGCGCTCTGCGGATTCATCTCAAGGGCGATCTGAAATCCGGACTCGAGAAACTGAAAGCCGCGATCACCACCGCGCTGAACTAAAGGAACGAAAACCATGCAGCTTGCCGTCGTCGGTCTGGGGCGGATGGGCGCCAATATCGCCCGCCGCGCAATGAAGCACGGCGGGCATCAAACGGTGGTTTACGACAAGAACGCGGAGGCGGTCGCCGCGCTCGCCGGTGACGGCGCAACCGGCGCGGCCTCGCTTGAAGACCTCGTCGCCAAGCTCGATGCGCCGCGCGCAGTGTGGGTGATGCTGCCGTCAGGGCCGATCACCGAATCCGCTATCGAGACGCTTGGCAGGTTGCTGTCGAAGGATGACGTCATCATCGATGGCGGCAATACCTTCTGGCAGGACGACATTCGCCGCGGCAAAGCGCTCGCCGCGCGCGGCATTCACTATCTCGATGTCGGCACCAGCGGCGGTGTGTGGGGGCTAGAGCGCGGCTATTGCATGATGATCGGCGGCGACAAGGCGGTTGTCACGCGGCTCGATTCGATTTTCCATGCCTTAGCGCCGGGGCGCGGCGATATTCCACAAACACTAGGACGCGAGAAACGCGATCCTCGTGTCGAGCAAGGTTACCTCCACGCGGGTCCGGTCGGTGCCGGTCATTTCGTCAAGATGATTCACAACGGCATCGAATACGGCTTGATGCAGGCTTACGCTGAAGGATTCGATATCCTCAAAAACGCCAATAGCGACGCATTGCCGGCCGATCACCGCTTCGATCTCGACATCGCAGACATCGCCGAGGTGTGGCGACGCGGCAGCGTCATCCCGTCGTGGTTGCTCGATCTCACCGCGTCTGCGCTGGCGAAGCAGCCGGCGCTTGAGAACTATTCCGGCTTTGTCGAGGATTCCGGCGAAGGACGCTGGACCGTAAATGCCGCCATTGACGAAGCGGTGCCGGCCGAAGTCCTCACGGCGGCGCTCTACACCCGCTTCCGTTCGCGGCGCGACCACACCTTCGCGGAGAAGATCCTCTCTGCCATGCGCGCGGGTTTCGGCGGTCACAAGGAGCCCCCGAAGCCATGAGTTCGAACGGTATTGCTAAACAAGCCCGCCCGGATCCGTGCAGCTTCGTCATCTTCGGCGTCACCGGCGACCTGACTCATCGGCTGGTGATTCCGGCGCTTTACAATCTCGCGGAAGCCAATTTGCTTCCGGACCATTTCTGCATTGCGGGTGTGGTGCGGAAGCAAATGAGCCCGGATGCGCTGCGCGACAGTCTGATGCAGGGTTTGCGCAAGTTTGCCACCCGCCCGGTGCAAGACAAGATCGCCCGACAACTCCTCGGCTGCCTCACCACACTCGAGGCCGATCCGTCCGATCCTACCTTGTTCGATCGGATGAGCGAGCAACTCGAACAGGCGGAACAAAGTCGCGCGACCACTGGAAACCGATTGTTCTATCTGGCGACGCCCCCTAACGCCTTCGCACCGATTGCCCGCCAGCTCGGCCGCGCCGGTCTGCTGCGCGAGGACAACGGCTATTGGCGAAGGCTGGTGATCGAAAAGCCGTTCGGCACCGATCTCGCCTCTGCCAAAGCGTTGAACGACGAGTTGCTCAAAGTCGCAGAGGAGCATCAACTTTATCGCATCGATCATTATCTCGGCAAGGAAACGGTACAGAATATCCTGGTGCTGCGCTTCGCTAACGGCATGTTCGAACCAATCTGGAATCGCAATCACATCGATCACATCCAGATCACCGTCGACGAGAAACTCGCGGTCGGCCATCGTGGCAGCTTCTATGATGCAACCGGTGCGCTGCGCGACATGGTGCCGAACCACCTGTTTCAACTGCTGTCTCTAGTGGCGATGGAGCCGCCGGCACGCTTCGACGCGCACACCGTGCGCACTTGCAAAGCGGAAGTGCTGGCGGCGATCCAGACCCAGGGCGAACGAGAAGCACTGGAAAATTCTGTGCGCGGGCAATATCGTGCCGGCCGCGTTGGCGATCAAGCTACCGAGGACTACCGCAAAACCGAAAACGTCGCGCCAGATAGCACCACGGAGACCTACGCCGCGCTGAAATTGACCATCGACAACTGGCGTTGGGCTGACGTGCCGTTTTATCTGCGAACCGGCAAGGCACTTGGCGCCAAACGGACCGAAGTCGCGATCAAGTTCAAGGAAGCACCGTTCGCGATGTTCCGCGATACGCCGGTCGATCGCTTGTCGCAGAATTACCTGGTGATCGGCATCGAGCCGGTCGAGGGTATCACTCTGCAATTCAATACCAAGGTGCCCGGCCCTTCGATCGCCATCGACGGCGTCGAGATGAAGTTTCACTACAAGGATTAGTTTCACGCCGCGCCGAGCACGGGCTATGAGACATTGATCTACGATTGCATGATCGGCGACAATATCCTGTTTCAGCGTGCCGACAGCGTCGAAGCCGGCTGGAAAGCCGTGCAGCCGTTCCTCGATGCGTGGAAGAAGGCGGGAGACAAAGGGCTTGCGTTCTACAAAGCCGGCAGCGACGGACCTGACGCCAGCGAGGCGCTTCTGGTTCGCGACGGCCGCAACTGGCGCAAACCCTGCTGAACGATGAAAAGCGAACGCCAGATCATTCGGGTATCCGACGCCGCCACACTGGCGCAAGTGGCAGCCGAACGCCTGATCGCCCGCCTTGAGGCCAACAGCGGACGCGCGGCTGTCTGCCTCACCGGAGGCTCCAGTCCGGAGCGGCTTTATCGATTGCTGGCAAGCGAACCTTATCAGAGTCGCATTCCATGGCGACGAGTTCACTGGTTCATGGGCGACGAACGCTTCGTTCCGCCCGAGGATCTGCGCAACAACATGGCGATGGCGCGTCGGCTTTTTCTCGATGTTTGCGCGCCGCCGGAGAATGTTCACCCCATTCCGGTGCAAGCGGGAACGACGCGCGATGCGGCGCGCCGCTACGAAATCGCTCTCCAGACGTTCTATGGCGGTGGCCGCCTCGATCCGGCGCGGCCGTTGTTCGATCTGGTCCTGATGGGCCTCGGCCCAGATGGCCACACCGCGTCGCTGTTTCCAGGTGACACAGCGTTAGACGAACGCGAACGATGGGTCGTCGGCGTTGCTCACGCGAACGTCGAACCGCAAGTGCCGCGCGTAACGCTGACATTGCCTACACTGGCGTCTTGCCGCGAGATGCTGTTCGAGGTCAGCGGTTCAGACAAGCGTCCCATTCTGGCGCAAGTCCTCGACGGTGAAGACCTTCCTGCCGTCCGCGCACGATCGCTCGGCGACACCGTCTGGCTTGTCGATGCTGCTGCCCTGCCCGGATCATCAGATGGCACATGATATCGACCCGACGCTTCATGCCCTCGTCGTCATGGGCGTATCCGGCTCCGGCAAGAGTACCATCGGCGAAGCGTTGGCCAAACGGCTCGGCTGGCGCTTCGAGGATGGCGATGCTTTCCATCCGCCGAGCAACGTCGCCAAGATGAAGGCAGGGCATCCGCTCGACGATGGTGACCGCCGGCCATGGTTGGAGGCGATCGCCGCTGAAATCGAGCGCGTCGCTACCGCGCGGGATCATATCATCATCGCCTGTTCGGCTTTGAAGCGCGCTTATCGCGACATTCTCGTCCACGGACGCCACGACACCCGCATCGTGTTTCTCGATGGCAGCGAAGACCTGATCGCCGCGCGCTTGCGGAAGCGAAAGGGGCACTTCATGCCGCCGGAACTACTCGCCAGCCAATTTGAAACACTGGAAACGCCTACCATTGATGAGCATGTCATCACCGTATCGATCGATGCCGACGTTGACGCCATCGTTGCCGATATCGTCCAGAAGTTATCCGCTCCAGCTTAGTGCATCCCTCAGGCTTGCGCCCGTTGTACGGCGGGCTTGGTCGAAGCCGCTTTGGCGGCACTAATATTGTGCGCGGTATTGATCAGGGCAATATGGGTCAACGCTTGTGGAAAGTTTCCTGTTTGTCGTCCGGCGATGGGGTCATACTCCTCCGCCAGCAATCCGAGATCGTTGGCAACGCCGAGCACGCGCTCAAACAGCGTTTCAGCCTTCTCGATATGGCCTGCCAAGACATGAGCATCGGCCAACCATAACGTACAGGCGAGGAACGCGCCTTCGATCGGCTCCTGTTCGTCGGAAACGCGCCGCGGGTCGTGCCGCAGCACGAAACCGTCACGCATCAGATATTTTCCGACGGCTGCCAATGTCCCGATCACACGTGGATCTGAGGGCGGCAAGAAACCGACGGAAGGCAACAACAGAATGCTGGCGTCAAGTACATTCGTTCCGTAGGCTTCGACGAAACTGTTCTGACCTTTGTCGAATCCCTTGTCGCAGACATCGCGGTGGATGGTCTCGCGCAGACTGCGCCATTCCGCCAACGGCGCCTTGAAACCAAATTTTTCTGCGCTTTTAATTGCGCGATCAAATGCTACCCAGGTCATCACCTTGGAGGAGACGTAGTGCTTTCCTGGTCCGCGAACTTCCCAAATACCGCTATCTGGCTGATTCCAGATCTTAGCGAGATGCTTAAGGAATTCGCATTCCATCGCCCAGCTGCCGTCATCGAGTTTCAACTTGGCAAGCCGGGCCTGATGGAACACGTCGAGCAATTCGCCGAACACGTCAAGCTGCAACTGAACGTGCGCGGCGTTGCCAACCCGCACCGGTTGCGCGCCTTCGTAGCCCGGAAGCCAGCTTGCTTCCCATTCGAGCAGGCGGCGCTGCCCCATGATCCCATACATGATCTGCATGTCAGCCGGCGAGCCGGCCACCGCGCGCAGCAACCAATTGTGCCACGATAACGCCTCGTCGAAATAACCGCTGTCCATCAATGCCAACAGCGTGAAAGTGGCGTCGCGGAGCCAGCAGAAACGATAATCCCAGTTGCGCGCTCCGCCGAGTTTCTCCGGAAGCGAGGTCGTGGGCGCCGCAACGATGCCGCCGGTCGGCGCATAGGTCAGCGCCTTCAGCGTGACCAAAGAGCGGATCACCATGTCCCGTCGTGAGCCGCGGTAGGTGCAGCGATCCGCCCAATCGCTCCAGAATGATTCCGTATCGCGCAGGGCTTGATCGACATCGATGATGGCAGGCACCTCGCGATGCGACGCACCATAGGTCAGCACGAATGGAACTGTCTCTCCTGCATCCACGATAAAATCCGCCACGGTCGTCATGTTCTCACCGTGGGTCTGGATCGGCGTTCGCAGCACCGTCATGTCGGGCCCGCTGATAGCGAGCAGTTCGCCACTTCCCGTGCGCCTGACCCACGGAACGTTGGCACCGAACCCGAAGCGGATGATCAATTCCATATGCATGGCAACGCGACCGCGCTCGCCGCGTACCAGTCGCACCACGTCCGATGCCGCGCCACGCGGCGGCATGAAGTCGATCAGGGTGACCGCACCCTCCGCCGTCTCGAATCGGGTCTCCAGAATCAACGTCTCGCCTCGATAACGTCGCGACATTTTTGAATCGCCCGCCGGTGCAATCCGCCAACGTCCGTTGTTCCTGTCGCCTAGCAATGCCGCAAAGCAAGCCTCGGAATCGAATGCGGGCCAACATAGCCAATCGATCGAGCCATCGTTGCATACCAGCGCGGCGGTCTCGCAGTCGCCGATCAGCGCATAGTCTTCAATTCTGCCGGCCAACTGTCCTAATCCTTTGCGGTTGACTTTATCGCGGCGTCCGTCCGCTCTCCGAACCCACCCGAGCGGCGTGGCGCGAATGAAGCGCGATATCCAATGCGCCCCCGTCGACCGAGGCCGCGATCTCATCCAACGTCAACGGCAAGCGCCGCCGCCAGTTCGGATACTGGTCGACTGTGCCTGGCACATTGATCTGTTCGCTCACCGCGAGCAAATCGTCCAACGCGACTGCCAATAAGCGCGATTTTGCTTTCGCGAGGTAGCGCAAAACGCCGAAGTAATCGTCTTGCTCAATGGCCTCTCCACGCAGGACGTCCGACAGCATCTGCCGCGCATGATGCCGCGCCTCCGCGCTCTCCCCTGGGTCGATCCCCAAGGAATGCTTCAGCGCCAGATCGCCAGAACTGCGCCATCCTTCAAAGCTCGCAAGATCATGGGTGTTGAAAGTCACCAGTGCCTTGTCACCATAGTGATCGATACCGAGAAACCTGCCGCTGCCGTCGCGTTCGAACATCATCACCCGATAGGACCAGATGCCCCACGCTGCGATCGCATCGCGAAAACCTACCGGCACTGTGCCGAGATCCTCGCCGATCACCACACAACGAGAGGAGGTGCTCTCCTGCGCGACGACTGCCAGCAGCGCCTGAAACGGCATCTGCACGTAAGCGCCGTCCCGCGGCCCGAAACCCCGCGGTACCAGATACAATCGCTTGAGGCCGAGGATATGGTCCAGACGGATCGCACCAGCGTGCCGCATCGCCGCACGCAACATGTCGCGGAACGGCGCGAAGCCGCTCGATTGCAAGCCCGCAGCATTGAAACCGGCAAGCCCCCAGTTTTGGCCAGCAGTGTTCAACGCGTCCGGCGGTGCGCCAACCGCCAGATTCCGGGAGATCGCCGCCTGTTCATTCCACGCATCGAATCCATCCGGTTGGACGCCGACCGCGACATCCAGATAAAGGCCAACATTCATGCCGAGTTGTGCCGCGCGATCGCGGCAAGCCTGCAACTGCTCATCAGCAATCCATTGAACGAAAGCCACGAAGATTATTTCGGCATTGTCCTCGGTCGTGCGTAGGCTCTCGCATGCTGCGAAGTCAGCGCTCCGCCATGGCTCGGGCCACTCCCACCACGGCTGACGAAAACGGCAACGGAGCACCTCGAAGCACCCGAAGCGCCACAGCGTTGCACCACCCTCCTCGCGAAAGGCCGCGAATGCAGCGGCACGCCCAGCGTTCGCTGTCCTATCGAAGCGGTCAAATGCGACGCGCAACGCGCGCCATTTCAAATCGGCGATCCCGGCATAATCAACCAGAGCGCTCTCCCGCACGCGCTGCACCGCGTCATGATGCTCCACCATGAAAGACGGCGGCAATTCCGGGATAGCTTCGATATCGATATAGAGCGCATTGAGAAATAATCGCGTGTTCGGCGCGTAGGGGCTGCAATCATTCGGCCGTTCGGCGAACAGGGCATGCAGCGGGTTAAGGCCGACACCATCCGCGCCCCAGTCTGCCGCCAATTCGATCAGTCGTTTCAAATCGGAGAAATCACCGATGCCCCAGTTGCGCGGCGAGCGTAATCCATAGAGTTGCACCGCCAACAGCCAGGATCGTTCAAATTTTCCCTGATAGGCCGTCGCGGGCGCGACGATTAGCGGCCATTCCTCGCGGATCGCGTTGGCATCGCATACGCGAAGACGATAGCTGCCGACAGTAACGCTTCCGGGCAATAAAATGGCACTGTCCTGTGTGGCGCCTTCCGCCACGACATCTGCACCAGCAAGGATTTGCCAATGGACCGGCAACCGCGCAGTTGAGACCAGTTCGATCGCCGCATCCTGCTCGCTTCGCATCACGACCGGAGCGCTCAATAATCGGCCGGTCGGCAGAGGCGGTATGGCCGCGATGAGTGCGTCCAGCGCCTCATGCGCGATCCGATGGCCCTGGCCTTGCCCATCAACAAACTCGGCATCAATGCCGAGTTCCCGGGCTTTCGCGAAAACGTCCATGTCCTGTCCGCGCGGCGCGACTGCCTCGCCGCGAAAATTCCGAGCTGCCTTAGGAAGATAGCGCTGAGACAACGGGCCTGCGCCTATTCGGTTCCAATGGAACCAAAGCCTCTCGGCGGGCTTGATAGATGGTTCGCACCTGTTCTCTCGGAACTTGTCGCGAGCGAGTCGGGGCCTGTTCGAAACTGAGCGTTGATATCGTGAATAAAGCAAACCGAATGGTCGGAAGCACCGCCCGCGATGCTTTCCACATCGAGGATATTTATCCCAGCATTGACGGGGGGCGCTTTGCCGTGAAGCGCGTCGTCGGCGAACCTGTCGATGTATGGGCCGATATTTTCCGAGATGGCCATGACGTGATCGCTGCCGCCCTCATCTGGCGACGCGAACAGGACACCGAATGGAATCGCATTCCGATGCAATTTCACAACAATGACCGGTGGACCGCGTCATTCACGCCACAACATATCGGCCGTCACGTCTACGCCATCGAGGCATGGACTGATGAATTCGCTACCTGGCGTCACGGCTTCGAGTTGAAGCAGGCCGCAGGTCAGGATGTTACGCTCGATGCGCTGGAAGGTGCCGCTCTCCTCACCAAGGCGCAATCGGGCAATGCGGAAGCTGCCGCTATCATTCTGCGACATTGCGAGCAATTCCTGCAAACCGGCGATACCGCTCCGCTCCTCTCGCCGGATCTGCGAGACGCGATGGCGGAAAGCCAGGATCGCATTGACGTCACACGCTCGCACCTGCTTCCTCTGACGGTGGATCGGCCGTTGGCGCGCTGTGGAGCGTGGTACGAAATGGTCCCGCGCAGCCAAGGGCGCGAACCGGGTCGGCACGGCACCTTCCGCGATTGCATCGAGCGCCTTCCCGACGTCGCCGCGATGGGTTTCGACGTGGTGTACTTCACGCCGATCCATCCCATCGGGCGCACCCATCGCAAAGGCCGCAACAATACGTTGACCGCGGGGCCCGACGATCCCGGCAGCCCTTATGCCATTGGCTCGGAGGATGGCGGCCACGACGCCGTCCATCCCGAACTCGGTACGTTGGATGATTTTCATGCCCTCGTCGCCACCGCGAGACGGCTAAACATCGAAGTCGCCCTCGACGTTGCCGTACAATGCTCGCCGGATCATCCCTGGCTACGCGAGCACCCGCAATGGTTCAAGCGCCGACCCGATGGATCGATGCGCTACGCGGAAAATCCACCGAAGAAGTACGAAGATATCGTCAACCCCGACTTCACCTGCGACGACGCCGGTTCGCTGTGGAATGCGTTGCGCGACGTGGTGTTGTTCTGGGTCGGCCACGGCGTACGCATCTTCCGCATCGATAATCCTCACACCAAACCATTACCGTTCTGGGAATGGTTGATCAATGAGGTGCAGAACCGCGATCCAGGCGTGATTTTTCTCGCCGAGGCATTTACCCGGCCGAAACTCATGAAGGCCCTCGCGAAACGTGGCTTCACCCAGTCTTACACCTACTTCACATGGCGCACCCAGAAGTGGGAAATGGAAGACTATTTGCGTGAGTTGACCGGTTATCCGGAGCGCGACTTCTATCGCCCGAACTTCTTCGTCTCGACCCCGGATATCTTGCCCTGGCATCTGCAAAGCGGCGAACCGTGGATGTTCAAATCACGTCTCGCACTGGCCGCGACGCTGTCGGCCACCTACGGCATCTATAACGGTTTCGAGTTACTTGAGCACGAGGCCATTCCCGGCAAGGAGGAATATCTCGACTCCGAGAAGTACGAGATCAAAGTGCGCGACTGGAACAAGCCCGGTAATCTTAAGCCCTACATCCGTGCGCTCAACTTCGGGCGGCGGGCCAATCCGGCTCTGCAACAGACCAGTAATCTTCGCTTCGTGGCAATCGACGATCCCAACGTCACCGGCTTCGTCAAGATTTCTCCAGATGGCGCCAACGTCGTGGCTACCGTCATCGCGTTAACTCGCGACCCACATGAGGTGTGGTTTCCGCTTAACGACGTACAGGTGAAAGTTGGAGAGGATCTGCGACCCGCGGCAGCCGTCGAAAACCTGCTGACGGGCGAACGGCATCCCGTGGAATGGGGCGGCCTGCGATTGCGTATCGATCCGTCGCACGACCCCGCCTTGTTATTTCGCTGCATGGCTTGAAGGAGCAAGTCGTGAACGTAATCCAGACCGTCGCGCCTGACAAAGCTTCGATGTCTCCGTCCACCGATCCCTTATGGTATAAGGACGCCATCATCTATCAGTTGCACGTTCGCGCCTTCGCCGACAGCAACAATGACGGAATCGGCGACCTCGTCGGTCTCACCGATAAGCTCGGCTACCTGCAGGATCTTGGCGTCAATACATTATGGTTGATGCCGTTCTATCCGTCGCCCGGCCGCGATGACGGTTATGACATCGCCGACTACGGCGCCATCAGCCCCTCCTACGGCACGATGAAGGAATTTCGTCGATTTATTTCCGAGGCGAAACGACGTGGCTTGCGCGTCATTACCGAACTCGTGGTCAATCACACATCCGACCAACATAACTGGTTCAAGCGCGCGCGGCGCAGCCCCGCGGGCTCCAGCGCACGCAACTGGTATGTCTGGAGCGACACCGATCAAAAATACGACGGCACACGCATCATCTTTACTGACACGGAGAAGTCCAACTGGACATGGGATCCCGAGGCCAACGCGTACTATTGGCATCGTTTCTTTTCCCATCAACCCGATCTCAATTTCGACAATCCCCGCGTGGTTAATGCCGTCATCCGCGTCATGAAGCGCTGGCTCGATGCCGGCGTTGATGGCTTCCGGCTTGATGCCATTCCCTATCTTTGCGAACGCGACGGAACCAACAACGAGAATCTTCCTGAAACGCATGCCGTGATCAAACGGTTGCGCGCTGCGCTCGATGCCTACGCACCCGGCAAAGTCCTTCTGGCGGAAGCCAATCAATGGCCGGAGGACGTACAGGAATATTTCGGCGCCGGCGACGAATGCCACATGGCCTATCACTTTCCGCTGATGCCGCGTATCTACATGGCCATCGCACAGGAGGACCGCTTTCCGATCACCGATATTCTGCGACAAACGCCCGACATTCCCGACAATTGCCAATGGGCCATGTTCCTACGCAACCATGACGAACTGACGCTGGAGATGGTCACCGACGTCGAACGCGATTACCTGTGGTCCACCTACGCCAATGATCCCCGCGCGCGCATTAATGTCGGCATCCGTCGTCGGCTGGCACCCTTGATGGATAACGACCGGCGCAAGATCGAACTGATGAATTCGCTGCTACTGTCGTTCCCGGGTACGCCGATCATCTATTACGGAGATGAGATCGGCATGGGGGATAATATCTATCTCGGCGACCGCAACGGCGTCCGCACCCCGATGCAGTGGACGCCGGACCGAAACGGCGGCTTCTCCCGCGCCGATCCGGCACGGCTCTATGCTCCGCCGATCATGGACCCCGTCTATGGCTACGAAGCGGTGAACGTCGAAGCTCAATCGCGCAGCCTTTCATCCCTTCTCAACGCCACCAAACGACTGATCGCAGTCAGAAAGTCGACGCTCGCATTCGGGCGCGGCAGTATGACCTTCGTGCGTTCGAGCAATCGGTCGGTATTGACCTATGTGCGGCAACATGGCGACGAAGCGATCCTCTGCGTTGCCAACCTGTCACGATCGGCGCAGGCGACCGAGATTGATCTTTCAGCATGGAAAGATCGCATTCCATTGGAAATGCTTGGCCGCTCACACTTTCCGGCCATCGGCGAACTGACCTACCTGATCACACTGGCGCCCTACGGCTTCTACTGGTTTCAGCTACGCGAGAAGGAAACTTCGATCCATGTCGAGCCGACACGGATGCCGGAATTCGAAACCCTTGTGGTGCCGTTGGGTGCGACATGGGTAACGCTGGAGCGCACGCGCGGCGTCTTTGAACGCGACGTACTGCCGTCCTATCTGTCGCGCACGCGCTGGTTTCCCGAGCGCTCGCCATCCGCCATCACCGCCAAGATGACGTCGGCGATTCCGTTTTCCAATCTTGGCGATAACCGCCCGTGGCTGGCGTTCTTTGAATGGACGCAAACCGGAACGGAAATCCGATATACGATTCCATTGCGCATCCGCTGGCATCGCTTCGAGCGCGAGTATCATAATCCGCGGGCGCTCGCCGCCGTGCGTCAGGGCGCACGTGAGGGCACCTTGCTCGACGTCGCCAATGAGCATGACTTCATCGAGATCCTGATCGACAATCTGCGGCGTGGTGAAACGGTCATTGAAGGCGATTCCCGGTTGGAGTTTCGTTGCACCGACGCGCTACTGCAACAACCATTGCCCCTTATCGAGCATGTTCAGCCGGTTGAGACAGAACAATCCAACAGCACGACGTTGGTCGATAATCATTATGTCATCAAGATCTACAGAAAGCTTGAGCCCGGCATCAATCCGGAAGTCGAAGTCGGACGGTTTCTGACCGAGGTTGCCCGGTACGCCAATTCACCGCAACTCCTCGGCAGCATCGAACTGATCGAGGGCGAGCGCCATAGTGCGGTCGGTATCGTCCACTCCTATCTGCAAAATCAGGGCGATGCCTGGACCGTCACATCCGCTTACCTGGACCGCTTCGTCGAACAGACCCGCCTGTTGACGGATGCGGGCTCCGCGCCGGAGAGCGAGGATCAAACGTCCTATCTGCGTTATATCGCGCAAATGGGCCGTCGCATCGCCGAAATGCACGTAGCACTGGCAAGCCGCGACGATATCGCCGACTTCCGCCCGGAGCCGATGACTTCGGGCGATGTGTCTACGTGGATCGATGAGATTGTTGCACGTGCGGACGATGTCGCCAACCAATTGCAGCGTATTCGCACGACAAGCAGCACTCTGGACCACTCCCGCATCGATGAGCTTTTGGCGAAAGGCAAGAACCTTCGTTTGCGACTGATGCAACTGGCACGCAGCGCCACGGAAGTTTTGAAAATTCGCCATCATGGCGATCTTCATCTCGGTCAGATGCTGATCGTCAAGGACGATATCTTCATTATTGATTTCGAGGGAGAGCCGCGGCGCCCCCTGTCCGAACGCCGTCGCAAGGCGCCCGCGGCGCGCGATGTCGCCGGGGTCGTACGCTCGATCGACTATTCGACAACGGCTGCACTCGAGCGCGCGCTCAAGATCGCGCCCGACGAGCGCGGCAAGCTTGCCATGGCACTTCAATCGTGGCGCGAGCGGGCTGTCGCGACATTCCTTGCAGCCTACCGCGAGCACATGAGCGATCCGCGCCTGTGGCCGGTGGACGAAGAAGCAGCGAACCGACTGCTCGATGTCTTCCTGCTGGAAAAGGCATTCTACGAAATCGGATATGAGATCGCGCATCGGCCCGATTGGGTGCGAGTGCCTCTCGCCGGCGCGCTGCACGTTCTGTCACAAGCCGGTGAGGTGACGGAATGAGCAAACTTCCTGCCGATGCCTTTGCGATCATCCAGGGGCGTCATTCCGATCCGTTCCGCTATCTCGGTCCGCATATGGAAGACGACCAAGCTGTGGTACGGGCTTTTCTGCCAGAAGCATCCAACGTCGAAGCCATCGACGAACGCGGCCATGCTGCCTCGCTGACGAGGCTGCACGAGGCCGGCCTGTTCGCCGGAACGTTACCGCGCGACGTCACGCGCTACCAGCTGCGCGCCCGCTTCGGCGATACTGTCGTGGAGTTGCAGGACCCCTATCGCTTTCCGCCAATACTGTCCGACTTCGATCTCTATCTGCTGGGCGAAGGCACGCATCAGCATCTGTACGACAAGCTCGGCGCGCATCCGATGACGTTGGACGGCGTGGAAGGCGTGGGGTTCGTGGTGCTGGCGCCGAATGCCAAACGCGTCAGCGTCGTCGGCGATTTCAATTTCTGGGAGCCGCGCCGCCATCCGATGCGGGTGCGTGGGAGCGGCTATTGGGAAATTTTCATTCCCGGCGCAATTCCCGGCGACCGCTATAAGTTCGATATCATCGACCCTCACAGTCAGCAACTGCCGTTAAAGTCCGACCCGGTTGCATTCGCCGCTGAAATGCGGCCGAACACGGCATCTATCGTCATCGACATAACTCGCTTGCCGCGCCCTGCTCCGCCTCCCGAGCACATCAATGCCCTGAGTGCACCGATCTCGATCTATGAGGTACATCTCGGTTCATGGCGACGCGCGGGCAACAATGAATGGCTTTCCTATCGCGAACTGGCGGAAACGTTGCCGCGCTACGCGCGCGAGATGAATTTTACCCACGTTGAGTTCCTCCCGATCAACGAGCACCCGTTCGATGGTTCGTGGGGCTATCAGCCGACCGGCCTGTTTGCACCGACCAGCCGCTTTGGCCCTCCCGAAGATTTCTCACTTCTGATCGATGCCTGCCATCGCGAGGGGCTCGGCGTATGGCTCGACTGGGTGCCGGGGCATTTTCCTGATGACCCACACGGACTCGGCCAATTCGACGGCACAGCGCTCTACGAGCACGCCAACCCGCTACAGGGACGTCATCTGGATTGGGGAACATTAATCTACAATTATGGCCGCACCGAAGTGGTCAATTTCCTCGTCTCGAACGCGCGATTCTGGCTGGACCGATATGGCATCGACGGCTTGCGTGTCGATGCCGTCGCCTCGATGCTTTATCTCGACTACAGCCGCCCGGCCGGGGGCTGGATTCCCAACAAGTACGGCGGGCGGGAAAATCTCGAGGCCATCGAATTTTTGCGTCGCTTCAACACCGAGGTCTTCGCGCGATTTCCGGAAGCGACTACGGCGGCCGAAGAATCCACGGCATGGCCGCAGGTGTCACGACCGATCGAGTTCGGCGGCCTCGGGTTCGGCTACAAGTGGAATATGGGATGGATGCACGATACCCTGAATTATATCAGCAAGGATCCCATTCATCGTCAGCACCATCACGGCGAGATTCTGTTCGGCCTCCAGTATGCGTTCTCGGAAAATTTTATCCTGCCGCTGTCGCACGATGAAGTTGTTCACGGCAAGCGCTCCCTACTCGGCCGAATGCCGGGCGATGACTGGCAGCGATTTGCCAACCTGCGTGCCTACTACGCCTTTATGTTCGCGCACCCCGGCAAGAAACTCCTGTTCATGGGTGGTGAGTTCGGCCAGGAGCGCGAGTGGAATCATGACCACTCGCTTGATTGGCACCTGCTCGATCAGTCTACGCATGCCGGAGTGCAGGCGGTGGTACGCGATCTCAATCGGATCTATCGCGAAACACCAGCGCTGCATGAACGCGACTGCGAAGCCACCGGCTTCGAATGGCTGGTCACAGACGATGCCGGACGCAACATCTTCGCCTGGCTACGCAAAGCGAGCGATGCGCGCCAGCAATGCCTCGTCGTCGTCAACTTCTCACCGAATGTCTATCGCGACTATCGCATCCGGGTGCCGTTCCCCGGCAGATGGCGTGAAATCTTCAACTCCGACTCGGCGTTCTACGGCGGCAGCAACGTCGGCAACACGGGCGTCGTCTCGACGTCCGAAGCGTTGGTGCCCGAACTGACGCTGTCAATACCGCCGCTCGCCGCTATCTACCTCACGCCTGAGGGTCTCGCATGCGACTGAGCGCAGGGACGCCGCATCCGCTTGGCGCGACCTGGGACGGGCGGGGCACCAACTTCGCACTGTTCTCCGCCAATGCGGAAAAGGTGGAATTGTGCCTGTTCGACAATCAGGGCCGCCGCGAATTGGAACGCATCGCGCTGCCGGAACGCACCGAAGACGTTTGGCACGGTTATCTCAACGACGTTTCGCCGGGTCAGCTTTATGGCTATCGCGTTCATGGACGTTACGATCCGGAACATGGCTTTCGATTCAACCCACATAAGCTGCTACGCGATCCTTACGCGCGGCGTCTCGCTGGCCGATTGGTATGGAGCGACGCCCATTTTGCCTATCGCACCGGTAGCGCGCGTGAGGACCTTTCGTTTGATCGCCGCGACAATGCACGCGGCGTTCCAAAAGCCGTTGTCGTCGATGAAATGTTCAATTGGGGGCATCGGGAGATCCGCCCGCATATCGCCTGGGAAGACACCATCATCTATGAGGCGCACGTTAAAGGACTGACGCAGACTCGCGAAGATATCGCACCAGGTCTGCGCGGTACTTACCGCGGCCTTGCCGCACCAAGCATGATCCGCCATCTCAAGGAGATGGGCGTCACAGCGATCGAGCTTCTACCAATCCACGGTTTCGTCGATGATCGGCGGCTCGTTGAAATGAAACTCAGCAACTACTGGGGTTACAATTCGCTGTCGTTCTTCGCGCCGGATGCACGCTATGGGCCGGAGAATCCACTTGATGCTTTTCGCACCACAGTGGCGCGGCTGCACGACGCCGGCATCGAGGTGGTGCTCGATGTCGTCTACAATCACACCGCAGAAGGCAATCATCTTGGCCCGACGCTGTCGTTCCGCGGCATCGACAACACGTCGTATTATTGGCTGACGCCAGACAATCCCCGTTTTTACGACGACTTCACCGGCACCGGAAATTCGCTCAATCTGACGCATCCGCGCGTGTTGCAGATGGTGATGGATTCGCTGCGCTATTGGGTCGAGGTCTGCCACGTCGACGGTTTCCGCTTCGACCTCGCCACCACGTTGGGACGTGGTCGCACCGGGTTCGATCGCGGCAGCGGCTTCTTCACCGCCCTACGACAGGACCCTGTCCTCGCCTCGGTCAAGCTCATTGCCGAGCCGTGGGACGTCGGCCTTGGCGGCTATCAGGTCGGCGCATTCCCCTCGCAATGGTCGGAATGGAACGACAAGTACCGCAGCACGCTGCGGCGGTTCTGGTCGGGCGAAGCCGGACTGATCGGGGATGTCAGCAAACGCATGACCGGCTCATCGGATACATTCAACCACGACGGCCGCAAGACGCGCGCTGGCATCAATCATGTCACCGTGCACGACGGCTTCACGCTGCAAGATCTGTATAGCTACAACGAGAAACATAACGAGGCCAATGGCGAAGACAATCGCGACGGCTCCGGCGACAATCACAGCAACAACTGCGGTCACGAAGGCCCGACTGATGATGCCACGATCATCGCGATGCGCCGCAGGCTTCGTAGGAATCAGTTCGCTTGCCTGCTGTTGGCGCAGGGTGTGCCGCTGATCCTTGCCGGCGATGAAGTCGCGAACTCCCAAAACGGCAACAACAATGCTTATTGCCAGGACAACGAGATCGGATGGACCAAGTGGGACGGTCTCGGTCGCGACGGTGACGACCTGACGGGATTTATTGGCCAACTCGCCGCGATCCGCCGCGACTTCGCGCAACTGCGATCGCAAGACTGGGTCGACGGCCGCCGTGCCGACGGCAGCTACGGTGCGTTATGGCTGACGCCACAAGCGAACGAAATGACACCAGAGGATTGGAATTTTCCCGAGAGCCGATTTCTCGCTTATATGTTGGGACCGGTCGAACGCGGTGCCGCTCCCATCTTCATCGTGCTCAATGCCGCAGCAGATGACATCGCCTTCCACTTGCCGAAGCTACCTGAATATAAGATCTGGCGGCAGATATTGAACACGGCTGACGACGCCCATTCCCCGACTGAATTCGCTTCTGGCAGCGAAACCAGCGCGGCGGCGCGGTCAGTGCTGGCCTTCGCGGGCGCGGAGTAAACAGGCAAACAGCACGCTTCGCGCATGAAAAGGCCGTCCGGGATCGACGTTGGCCGGACGGCCTCGCGGATGTCGTGCCGACTCAAAGGTTCGGTTCCCTCCCCCCGCGATTAGACCATATGACCCGAGATTCCTTGCTGGCAAGCTATGACCAGTCGCTTTTCACAGGCATTCACCGCATCGCCAATCTACGAACGCTTCTCCAGCAACAGCCGGCCGCTCTGCCGGATTGCCTTCTGTGCGACCTCGGCGAAACGCTGCAACAGCCACGGCAGCATCACTTCGAGCCGAACATGGTCGTCCGCGATATCCACCTGTCCGGACGCCGCCTGTCCCAATGCACGGACGCGAAAGGTCATGCGGTCTCCATCCCAGTGCTCTTCGTCGACGCTTAAGACCGGGACGTGCGATGCCGCGCGCGTCAAACCGGATTGCAATCTTCGGCGCGCTTCTTCGCGACTCAGCCGATGAGGAATCGAAACGATTAACGGCGCGGACATGACGCCTCCTTTACGAGATCATGGAATGCCTTGAACCTATGAATTAGTAATAACTGTCAACGTTTGAAAGCCGTATTCGGGGACAGGAACCGAACGGTCGCGAATTTGTTTCCTTACTGACATCTGTACTCTGACAGATCGGGCTGAGGAGGGATTTTCCATGTCTATCGGTACAATCATTCTGATTATTCTGGTAATCGCGCTGCTGGGCGGCTTCAGCGGCATTGGCGGCGGCCCATTTTATGGCACCGGTTATTATGGTGGCGGCGGCCTTGGTCTGGTGATCGTTATCCTGCTGATCCTGCTGCTGCTGGGAAAAATCTAGCACTCGGCACGTCGCGTGCGCGTATCGACGGCCTTGATGGGCACAGTTAAACGAGCCACCCATCCACCCCTAATCACACTTAGTCGAGGATAACCGACAAGCTCACGTTCCTGATCTTTACGTTCAGATGCGACGCTCTATTGCTCTATTGGGGCGATGCGGCCGCCTCAACTTGGCGGTCGCTCATTTTGCTCCCTTCTGGATACGCGTCGGTCGGCGCATCCGGTGTGGCGAAGAGCAGCTCCAATTCACGGTACTGCTGTCAGCAAACCTGAGACTTGCACCAATCGGGCTCGGAGAGGCTCTAGGTCGCGTCAGCATCATGGCATCAGCTTCCTCAGCGCCTCCGCCGCTCGTCACTCCGAAGCAGTTCAGGCCGGATTCCCCATTGCAAGACGTCCAAATATGGACTATATCTATTCTTGGAGGATATAGCCTTGCTGCCAGATCAGTTGCCAGAATCGAATGCCATAAGAGAAGGCTCACCCCAGATCGACGTTTCGCGATTTGCTCCCGCCAATCGACGTCGCCTCAGCCCACCGGCGCTGCGGACGTTCTTGGCCATTGCCGATCTTTGGGGACTGACGGAGGAGCAGCGCCGCCTGACACTCGGCTATCCGTCGCGCTCGACCTATCACAACTGGTGCAAGCAGGCGCGTGAACACGGCGTGTTCACGCTTGACGTGGACGTGCTGATGCGAATCTCGGCGATATTGGGCATTCATCAAGCGCTCGGCATTCTTTTTGCCGAGGAGCGCCTGGGGATCGCCTGGCTGCGCACGCCGCACCACGCCACGGTCTTCGGCGGGCAGCGGCCACTCGCACTCGTGGCCTCCGGAACGCAAGACGGCCTGCTCACCGTGCGTCGTTTCCTCGATGGTGCGCGCGGCGGCCTCTATATGCAGCCGAATGCAATCGACGAAGCGTTCACGCCCTACAACAAATCGGAAATTGTCTTCCGGTGACCGATACGTTCGCCACCGCGCCGCGACCGACCCATCGCCTCATTCCGTCGCAGTTTCCGCCGATCGGGCTGTTCGACACGGTAGCAACCGCCGCTGATCTCTCGGCGGTCATGGAGCTTGTCGGCTGGACCAATGACAGACTGGTGACGGAGCGGATCAACCGACTGCCCCAAAGTGAATGGGTCTACGGCTCACCCAACGCGAGCATCGTAATGGCCGCCTTCCTGCATGTCGCGCCGGGCGGCATGCGGTTCAACGGACCCGATCTCGGCGCGTGGTATGCCGCCGACAATATCCGCACGGCGGCGGCGGAAGTCGGTCACCATTTGCGACGCGAAGCCGTCGCGCGCGGTGTCACGACCATGAGCCGGCGCTACCGTGCTTATGTCGCGACGTTGCTCGGTGACTATCTCGATATCCGGGGCCAGCAGGCGGCGCATCCCAAGATTTACGCAAGCGAAAGCTACGCCGCATCGCAGCCGTTCGGCGAACAGATTCGGGCCAGCGGCGGCGACAGCTGGTTCTTCATCACCGACGATTATGCCTTCGGACATTCTCTTGAGCGTGACGCCTCAGCGGTCA